>NZ_JBHSUL010000033.1:0-98343 GCF_042660675.1 Marinilactibacillus sp. GCM10026970 | reverse complement strand
CACTTCAATTTAAAACCAATCAGAAACAAACTCAAAATGATCGAAAAAGAAAGAGAACACATAGCAGCATAAGCTAACTATCTGTTCTCTTCCAAGTACGATTACTTTCTAGCTTTATTCTTCACCAACGCTAATTGACATAGAACCTTTTTTATGGCTTATTAATGAATATTCTAACTGAACTAAGGTCGAACGAGTGCTATACTGTAATCAGTATTTTTATAAGGGAGAGAATAGTATGAAAACAATCGGATTTATCGGTACTGGCGTAATGGGTGCTTCAATTGTCGGACATTTAATGGATGCGGGCTATCATGTAAATGTGTACAATCGTACAAAAAGCAAAGCAGAAGAGCTGATTAATAAGGGTGCGGAATGGAAAGAAACGCCAAAAGAGATTGCTAAATCTAGTGAGCTGGTTTTTACGATGGTAGGATTCCCTGAAGATGTAGAAGAAGTTTACTATGGAGAAAACGGGATTTTTGAAGGGGTCAACGAAGGGGCTGTTCTAGTAGATCTAACAACCAGTAAACCATCTCTTGCTCAGAAAATATATGATACGGCAAAAGAGAAAAACGTATACTCGTTGGATGCTCCAGTTTCCGGAGGCGATCTAGGGGCTAAAAATGGGACAGTAACGACTATGGTAGGTGGAGATGAATCGGTCTTCAAGCAAGTTGAGCCAATTTTTATGACGTTTTCTGGAACGCTTGAGTTACAAGGATCAGCAGGAAGTGGTCAACACACTAAAATGGCCAATCAAATTATGATAGCCGGAACGATGACTGGACTATCTGAATTACTTGTCTATGCTAAAGCAGCTGGATTGAATCTGGAGAAAGTACTGAAAACAGTTGGTGGAGGAAGTGCTGCTAACTGGTCATTGCAGAATTACGGTCCGCGTATTCTTAAAAAAGACTACTCAGCAGGATTTTTTGTTAAACATTTCATTAAAGATCTTGGTATCGCTTTGGATGAAGCTGACAAAATGGGACTAGATTTACCCTCTACAAAAAATGCTAAAGTACTCTATGATCAACTAAAAGAAGCTGGGCATGCAGACGAAGGCACACAAGCTTTAATTCAGTTATGGTGGAAAGATTAATATATAGAGAAAAAAGCCAATCAGCGATGATTGGCTTTTTTCTAGTTTACTGAGTGTTGTTCCATATATTTTGTCAATCGGTGCATAGCTTCTTCAATTTCAGCCATACTGGAAGCATAACTTAATCGAACAAAACCTTCTCCTGCTTTGCCGAAAGCAACACCAGGAATAAATCCAACTTTAGCTTTTTGAGCTAAATCATAGCAAAAATCAAAGCTATTTTGTATATGACCTTCAGGAATTTTTGCGAATATATAAAAAGCTCCGTTTGGTTTAGCAATTTCAAATCCTAACCTATGCATGATTTCATAAATATAATCTCTTCTTTTCTTGTATTCTTCTCGCATGGGAAGAGCATCATCCATGCCGTTTTCCAGCGCTTCAATTCCAGCGTATTGAGTGATACTGGAAGCACTCGTTACAAGATACTGGTGAACTTTAATAATTTGTTGTGTAATTGCTTTTGGAGCTAAAGTGAATCCGAGTCTCCAGCCGGTCATAGCATGCGATTTTGAAAGGCCATTGATAACAATCGTCTGATCAAAAAGGTATTCTCCAAGAGAAATATGATTACCTTCATAAACCAGTTCGCTATAAATTTCATCACTGATTGCAAAAACATCAGGATATTGTTTCAATGTATTGGCGATTGCGATGACTTCTTCGCGATTCCAAGTTACCCCTGTAGGATTCGTTGGGTAATTCAAGATAATAGCTTTCACTTTATCTCCGTGTATAGACATCGCTTCTTGAATCATTTCTGGCGAAAGAATAAAGTCGTTTCCAGTGGTATCAATATAAATGGGTTCAGCCTTCCCTAAAATAACGAGTGGCTCGTATAGAGAAAAAAACGGAGAAGGAATCAATACTTTATCTCCAGGGTTTAAAATTGCGAGCAAGGATGCTGCCAAAGCTTCAGTTGCCCCGACAGTTGAAAGGATCTCTGATTGAGGATCATAGGAAATGTTGTACTTCACTTTCATAAAATTGGCCACCGCTTCTCTTAAGCGTAATTCTCCAGCCATGCCTGTGTAAAAAGATAGATTATTCTTTATGGCTTCAATACCTGCATCTTTAACGTGCTGCGGAGTCGGGAAATCTGGCTGACCTAAAGTTAATTTAATCAAACCATCTATAGAAGCAATTTTTTCGTCAAATAATCGTATTCCGGATATTTCGATTTCTTGTGTTTGGGCATTGAATAATTGGTGCAAATGGGTCATATCCATGAAAATCCTCCTAGTGATTGTTAGGAATTATTTTATCATACTATGAGAAGAAAAGTAGGAAATTCTTCTGTTTTTATCATTTAAGGTGGGATCTTGAAAAAGAACCAGCTCTCTTACTGTAATTTACAGGGAAATCTGGTAAAATAAGTAAGTGAAAGTTTAGAAGACAAGCAGGAAGGGGAATACCAGATGAAACCATCCCAACTTATACCGATTATAAGAAGATTAGATGCGATGAGAGAAGACGAAAGCGATGAAGTCCAAGTCAGAAGATTTGAAAAAGACGGCAAGGAGCAATGTATCGTTCGTTATGACAAAGCCTCACGTATGTATGAATTGGAAGATCGTACAAGTGCGCAGACGTATGAATTTGATAACATTGACTATGTCGCTGTTGAGATTTTAGAACTTGTACAACCAGCAACTTCGACTGAAGACTAAAGTCATGCACATAGGAAGTGCTTAACGGTGCTTCCTATTTTTTTGAATATTTATAGAACCCATTTATTAGGCCAATGCTCTTCCTGCGAGAGCCTGTAGTATATAAATAGTCGTCAACGAGAACGGTTCATCTCATTGGAAAGGAAGAAGCGAATGCTAAACAGTTTTAAGCCAACTTGGATGGTCAATTCCATTTATCAAATTACGCCTGAACAGTTGAAAAAGAAAAACATAAAAGTTGTATTGACAGATCTTGATAATACGCTCATTGCATGGAATAATCCTGAAGCAACTGAAGAAACATTAGAGTGGATAGAATTGATGAAGAAAAGTGGCATTCATGTTGTCATTATCTCAAATAATAAACGAAAAAGGGTTAGCAAAGTAGCTACTTTGCTAGAGCTTGACTTTATCCCCAACGCAATGAAACCTCTTCAGAAAGGGTTCAAACAAGCTCAAGCGCAATTTGATATGACGAAAGATGAAATCTTAATGGTTGGTGATCAAATTACAACTGATATAAAAGGCGCTAATCATGCCGGTATTCGAAGCGTGCTTGTGAAGCCTATACTAGATTCAGATGCTTGGAATACTAGATTCAATCGATTTGTCGAACTGAAAATTATGAATTACCTTATAAAAAAAGATCCTGATATGAAATGGAGGAATTCAATCCATGAACGAGTCTAACCACAATGATATGATCTGTATCGGTTGTGGCGCAGTACTACAGTCCGAACACGAAAATAAAGCTGGATTTCTACCGCAATCCGTTATTAATAATATTGATGAAGACCAAGAAATTTACTGCAAACGATGTTTTCGGTTAAGACACTATAATGAAGTTCAGGATGTTGAGCTGACAGATGCTGACTTTTTGAATATGCTACACGAAATTAGCGATAAAAAAGCATTGATTATCAATATTGTCGATATTTTCGATTTCAATGGTAGTTTTATTCCTGGAATTCAACGATTTGCTGGAAATAATCCGGTGATTCTAGTAGGAAACAAAACAGACTTGCTTCCTAAATCATTAAAAGAAGGAAAAATGAGACAGTGGCTTACAGAGCGAGCTCATGAAGCTGGTTTGCATCCGAAAGCAGTCTTTTTAACTAGTGCAGTCAAAGCTGATTCAGTGGAAGCATTAATGAAAATGATCGATAAAGAGCGTAATGGACAAGATGTATATGTCGTTGGAACGACAAATGTTGGTAAATCAACCTTGATTAATCAAATTATTAAGCTCGCTACGGATACTGAAGATGTGATTACAACATCTTATTTCCCTGGTACAACACTTGGTAAGATAGAAATACCTCTGGATGATAACCACGTACTAGTCGATACACCAGGAATTATTCAATCTTCTCAAATTGCCCATTATCTAACTCCAAAAGAACTGAAGTACGTAACGCCTAGAAAAGAAATTAAACCAAAAGTGTATCAATTAAACGAAGAGCAAACACTGTTTCTTGGTGGATTGGCAAGATTTGATTATATCAAGGGTAACGGTAAGCAAGCTTTTGTTTGTTATCTATCCAATGAATTAAATATACACAGAACAAAACTAGAAAAAGCAGACGACTTGTATGCAAGACAAAAAGGGGCAGTATTAACACCTCCTTTCGAAGAAAGTCTAGATACACTTCCAGAATTAAAACGATTCGAATTCATGATTAAAGAACCTACAGATCTAGTGTTTTCTGGATTAGGTTGGATCTCAATCGAACATGCTGGAACAAAAGTTGCCGGATGGGCTCCTAAAGGTGTCGATATTATTATCAGAAAATCATTAATTTAACGAAATTAAGCACGTTCAAGGAAGGACAAAACTATGAAACTCACTGGAAAGCAAAAAAGATTTTTAAGAGCACAAGCTAACGAAATGTCTCCAATCTTCCAGATTGGAAAAAACGGTCTAACAGAAGAAATGGTCGCAGAATTTGAAGAATCAATCGAGAACAGAGAATTGATGAAAGTTCAATTACTTCAAAACACAGATGTAGAGCCTAAAGAAGCAAAAGCTTTCATTGAAGAGCATTCTTCTATAGATGTTGTGCAAACGATTGGTAAGGTACTTGTATTGTTCAAACCATCTAAAAAAGAAAAGTACCAAGCTTATTCAACGAGATTACCCCGTTCAAATTAACGAAAAGAAAGAGTAAGGAAGGCGAAGGAAAGTGTCTGAAAAACTATCTAAAGTCATTGAACCTCAAGTGATGTTTGAGAGTACGCTATTAGATGAAAGAAAAAAAGTTGGTATTCTAGGTGGAACATTTAACCCACCACATTTGGGTCATTTGATTATAGCAGATCAGGTGAAGAATCAGCTTGGACTTGAAAAGATTCTTTTTCTTCCATCTGCTGAACCTCCGCATGCACAAGGTAAGAAAACAATCGATGCAAAACACAGAGTCAAAATGGTTGAGCAAGCGATAGCTGAACGACCGGACTTTGAGATTGAATTGTCTGAGATCGAGCGTGGTGGAAAAAGCTACACTTATGATACGATTCGTAGCTTAACTGAGGAAAACCCAGAAATAGACTATTATTTTATTATTGGTGCAGATATGGTCGAAAATCTTCCTACATGGTATAAAGTAGAAGAACTGATTAACCTCGTACAATTAGTTGCCGTTAATCGTCCTTCCTACTCGGTCGAAACAGAGTATCCGTTAATCTTTATTGATGTTCCAAATATTGAAATTAGCTCAAGTCTCGTTCGTCAGAAGATAATGGATCACTGTTCAGTGAATTACCTTGTACCTGACTCGGTCATCCAATATATCGTAAAGGAAGGATTGTATGACATTGAAACTTAAAACAGTAACGTATTCTAATGCATATATCGATCTTTCTAGAGAAGAGCTTCTCGGACAAGTCAGCCAAGTAATGAGTGACAAGCGCTTCACTCATGTTAAAGGGGTGGAGCAAGCCGCTTTAGAGCTAGCTGAAAGGTATGGAGCGAATCTTGAGCAAGTGAGCATTGCGGCATTGCTTCACGATTTTGCAAAAGAACAATCTGATGAAGAGATGCGAGATATTATTATCAGTGAAAATATGGATCTAGAATTGCTTCAGTATGGGAACAATATCTGGCATGGACCAGTAGGCGCTGTAGTTGTTAGAAATCAGTTTTCTATTCAAGATCAGGACATATTGGATGCAATACGTCATCATACTGTAGGTTCTCCTCATATGGGAATCATTGAGCAGATTATCTATCTAGCGGACTATATCGAGCCAAATCGTACCTTTAAAGGTGTTGATAAAGCTAGAAAATTAGCTGAAATAGATATGGCAAAAGGCATAGCCTACGCGACGTTCAAAACATTGAAGCACTTATTAAATAAAAACGTAAAAATCTACCCAAAAGCCATTGAGACATATAATGCATGGGTTGTACAAAAACAGGAGGAATTACATGACTAAAACAGCAGAGCAAATTTTAGAATTCGTAGTAAAAGCAGCAGATGACAAATTATCAGAAGAAATCGTCGCACTGGATATGAGAGGTGTTTCTTTACTGGCTGATTATTTTGTTGTCACACACGGAAATAACGAAAGACAAATTTCTGCGATAACAGAAGCTATTAAAGATGCAGCAGAAGAAAATCAAGTTGAAGTTAGAAATGTCGAAGGTAAAGACGGCGGAAACTGGATATTGATTGATTTAGGAGAAGTGATCGTCCACTTATTCAACCAAGAGGAAAGAGAATTTTATCAATTGGAAAGACTATGGACAGATGCACCTTTCGTAGATGTGTCTAACTGGACTAAATAGTGGAGTACAATTGGTTTGCGAAGGTCTATGACGAGCTAATGGACGACACCTTGTATCCTAAATGGGCTACGTATACAGGGCAGCATTTAACTGGTCAGGACCATATTCTAGAATTAGGATGCGGGACTGGGATTTTAGCAACAGAGTTGACGAAAGCTGGATTTGACATTACAGGACTAGATCTGTCTTCAGACATGCTCAGCCTGGCATATGATCGACAAATCGATACAGGTATTCGGTATCCGCTGGTAGAAATGGATATGAAAGATTTTTCTGAATTAGGGAAATTTGATGGTATCCTTTGTTACAGCGATGCTTTGTGTTATATCCAATCTGAAGAAGAAAAGAAACAAATTTTTCAAGAAGTATATAATCAATTGACTGAAGAGGGAACATTTTTATTCGATGTTCACTCTATCTACCAAATAGAGCAATTCAAACAATTTTCTTACCACGATGAAGTTAATCAAATTGTTTTCCTTTGGGATAGTTTCGAAGGTGAACAAGATTACTCTATAGAACACCAATTGACTTTTTTTGTTGAAAATGAAAATGAAACTTACGAACGATTTGAAGAAGTACACAGAGAATGGACACACCCACTAGAAACTTATATCGATCTGTTGAAGAGTGTCGGATTTAAAAATGTCGAAGTAACAGCAGATTTTGATGAAACAGTATCAGATACAAGTAAAAGATGGTTTTTTGCAGCTAAAAAGTGAGGGATACGATGAAAGCTTGCGGAATAGTAGCTGAATATAATCCATTTCACAATGGACACTTATACCAGATATCTGAAGCGAGAAAAAGAAGTCGTTCCGATGTCATGATTGTGGTAATGAGTGGAAACTTTCTGCAGCGTGGAGAACCAGCACTAATTGATAAGTGGACAAGAGCTGAAATGGCTCTTAAACACGGCGCAGATGTCGTTTTAGAACTTCCTGTTGCATATAGTGTACAACCAGCAGATATCTTTGCGAAAGGTGCTGTTGACATTCTTCATGCGATGAAGTGTAGCACACTGAGTTTTGGATCAGAATCAGGGAATAGCAATCAATTTAATCTTGCTGCTAAGCTTATGGTGGATCAAGCAAGCAGAATTGATCAGCTATTTAAGGAACGAGCTGAAAAAGGCCAAACTTATGCTGCAAGGATGGAACAAGCCATCAGTGAGAGTATACCCAATTTTCCTATTGACTTGTCTTTGCCAAATAATCAGCTGGGTCTTGCTTATGGTAGAGAAAATTATAAATTAGGATCGCCTTTACAATTAGAAGTTATTCAACGAAAACAAGCAGATTACCACGAGAAAACATTACAAAAAGTTGGTACGATTTCCAGTGCTACGGCTATACGTAATCAATTGTTATCATCAGAACTCAATTCAGATGCTGTCGCGAACTTTATGCCAGCGACGAGTATGACTCTATTAAGAAATCAACCATTAAGTTCATGGGCTGATTTCTGGATCTTTTTGAAATATCGAATTCTCTCTTCCACAGTTGAAGAACTGAAACAGATTTATCAAATGGAAGAAGGTTTAGAAAATCTTTTAAAGAAGTCTATTCAACAATCACACTCTTTCGAAGAGTTTATGATGCGTATCAAACATAAAAGAATGACTAGGACAAGATTGCAACGACTTTGCGTCTACATTTTGCTTCAAATCAAAAAGACAGACATTTCTAGATCGAGTACGATTCATGCGACTAGAGTGCTTGGCTTTAGTTCTATAGGACAAGATTACTTGAATAAAGTTAAAAAAGAAGCACCTTTAACTTTGTTAACAAAAATAGACAAACAATCAAAGAAATTCTGGGAACTTGATATTAAGGCCGGGAACCTTTATGAATTAGGCAATGGAGCAAATCTTGGAAGACAAGATTTTGGTCGAATGCCTATAAAAAACATTGACATTGGCCCGTATCACTAGTATACTGATTTTTGTTGCCTTAAAGTCAAGAGGCTTTGTTTTTAGTATCGAAAAACACTATAATCTATATGATTGTAAAGTGCAGTGCGGTTGCTAAAAAATGATTAAACCATTTATAATAAGGCCAAGAGGTGATAACACATGAAAATCAAATGGGCTTTAAATGAATTAAAAAAGTTTAAAGAAGAACCATTAACATTGAATGGCGAAATCGACTTGACAGATTCGTTGATAGAGAGAAATTCTTCAATTATCGATGCTACGCCATTATCAATGGACGGTATTCTAGTTGTGGAGAGAACAGATGAGTTCTTAGTAGATTTGAATCTCACTATTAGCTTGACGCTTCCTTCATCGCGCTCTCTTGAGCCTGTAAAAGTAGATTTACGCATACCATTTTCCGAAACGTATCTTGTTGCTGGAACAACTATGGATCCAGAAAGATACGGAGAAGATGAAATCGTTGTTGAACTCGAATCAGATTCACTTGATCTGAGAAAACCGCTTGAGGATGCTATCCTTACGGCAATTCCTACTCAAGTATTCACTGAAGAAGAACTTGAAAAGGAAGATATGCCGAGTGGGAGCGACTGGAAAGTTGTATCTGAGGGAGCCTATGGCGATGGTGTGCGAGAAAGATTATCTGAAGAAGAAGATCCTAGATTCGCAGCTTTAAAAGGACTTTTTTCGGAAGAGAATGAATAAGTATTGTAAGGTATAAACCGAACGATAAAATGAGATGATTACACGGTTGTTGATCGATTTTAGCAATCTGAATCTTAGAAACCCTTTTAAGGAGGTGTGTTGGAACATGGCAGTACCTAAAAGAAGAACATCTACAGCAAGAAAAGCTAAAAGACGTACTCATATCAAATTGAATCTTCCAAATATGAGCGATTGTCCTAAATGTGGAGAAGTAAAACGTAACCACCACGTATGCTCATCATGTGGATTTTACGCTGGAAAAGACTTTTCAAAATAATAAATAGTCTGTTAAAAAACCTCTATTTTATAAAATAGAGGTTTTTTAGTATGATATTTCAGTAGAATAAAGTAGGATAAGTATGTTGCCTGTTCTGGCTTCGTAGGATACCTGTCTCATTATGATTAAGTAGGTGATATCTTGTTCGATCCACATATAGATATTTATTTTATATTGTTTTACTTATGTCCGATATTGATGCTCAGCCCAAGCAAAAGGATCAATAAATTTTTTAAGAAACAAGGCGTTAAAATTAAATTAGTAGACTTTGTCACGCCAGTCTTTCTGTTATCGGTTCACATTTATAGTATGCTAATCGTTAATAGAAGTTTTATGCCATATGTGTTGATTATAATATCTATTATAGGAATGGTCCTTGCTTCTGTATTTGCATTTAAAATTAAAAAAATCAGAATGGTTCATTTTTTCAGAGTTTGGTGGAGATATGTGTTTATCACTGTATTTTTACTGCATATTCTATTGGGCATATTACTCTTTTTCTGATTACGAAATAGTGTTATTTAGGAATTTAAAAAACTATGTATGAAAACCTTCATTCACTGAATGAGGGTTTTTTATATTGGGAACATATATACGCTTAATAATTTTAAAGATAATCAAAACAGTCAAGTGATTCGCCTGAAATTTTATAAAGGGAACATAAGTTATATTTATTAGTTTAGGACGGATATTATTACATATTTTTTGGTTATTTTTCCAAGATTAGGTGGTGGAAAGTGGGGCATTGTGGTAGACTATGGCTTATAAGTGGGGAGAGGGGGCTTTGAAATGTTACTGGGAGAATTTAAGCACAATGTTGATGCAAAAGGTCGCTTGATTGTACCAGCTAAATTCCGAGAGGATTTAGGTGAATATTTCATTGTCACCAGAGGACTGGACGGCTGTTTGTTTGGTTATCCACAGAAAGAATGGGAAATACTCGAACAGAAATTAAAGTTACTTCCTCTCGCTAAAAAAGAAACACGCGCATTTACAAGATTTTTGTACTCTGCGGCTACGGAATGTACCTTGGATAAACAAGGCAGAATCAATATACCACAGACCCTTAGAGACCATGCAAAATTAGAGAAATCTTGTTTTGTAATCGGTGTTTCGGATAGAATCGAAATCTGGAGTGAAGAGAGATGGGTCGCTTTTTCAGCCGAAGCAGAAACCTCATTTGAAGATATTGCAGAAGAAATGGTTGATTTTGGATTTTAATGAAAATAAATAAAAAGATTATAGATTGTTAGATAGGAGGTTGGGGCGTGGAGTTTAATCATGAAACGGTCTTACTTAATGAAGCAACAGAAGGTTTAAACATAGATCCTGATGGTATATACGTTGATTGCACATTAGGAGGAGCTGGTCATACTTCGCTGATTCTTGAAAAGTTGAGTGATAAAGGTCACCTTTATGCATTCGACCAAGATCAAACGGCAATAGACTATGCGAGGGAACTGCTGAAAGAAGAAGTAGACAAAGGTAAAGTGACTTTCGTTCAATCAAATTTTAGATATATAAAAGAATCCTTGAATGAGTTGAATGTTTTTCACGTTGATGGAGTTTTGTATGACTTAGGCGTCTCCTCACCTCAATTGGATGATGCAGAAAGAGGATTTAGTTATCATCAAGACGCTAGGCTTGATATGAGAATGAATAAATCTCAAAGTTTAAGCGCACACGAAGTTGTAAATAATTGGGAATATTCTGATCTCGTTAGAATATTTTTCAGATATGGAGAAGAGAAATTTTCAAAACAGATTGCAAGAAAAATTGAAGCACATAGAGAAGTGCATGAAATCAATACAACTCAAGAATTAGTGGATATTATTAAAGAAGCGATTCCGGCACCAGCACGACGTAAAGGTGGTCACCCGGCAAAACGTGTCTTTCAAGCAATCCGAATTGCAGTGAACGATGAGTTGGCTGCAATCGAAGAATCACTTGAACAAGCAATCTCTTTGCTTGATATGGAAGGTAGAATAAGTGTCATTACGTTCCACTCTTTGGAAGATCGAATTGTAAAACAACTATTCAGAGATTTTTCAAAACTTCCGGAAGTACCAAGGGGCTTACCCGTAATGCCAGATTTTAAAAAACCGATTTTGAAGTTAATCAATAGAAAACCGATTCTTCCTGGAGAAGAAGAATTAGATCAAAACAATAGAGCACGTAGTGCGAAGTTACGGATTGCAGAAAAACAAGCTTAACTGTTTAATAAAAAGAAGAAAGGAGTATTCGCATGGCAATGAATGACAATCTAGCGAGAAACTTAACAGCGCAAGCTACATCCAGACCTATACAACAGCCTGAATCGCAACCAGGTGGTTTACATACTAAAAAAATCATAAAACGAGGGATTACACGCTTTGAAGTATGGGCGATCAGTTTTTTCGGTATTCTCTTATTCGGACTTTTAGTAGCAAATATTACAATGGCAATGCAATTATCAACAACGAACCGTACGACTCAAGACTTAGAACAGCAATCAGCTGATATGGTAGTGGTAAATGAAAACCTTGAACAAAAAATCCAAGAACTTTCACGCTACGATAGAGTTTACGAAATCGCAAAAAATAATGGCCTGGAAATGAACGAAGAACAGATTAGGAATGTATTCCCATGAGAAAAATAACAAAAAAAATAAAAGCTACGAATCCACTTCGCAACCGTAAAATCATTGCCGTATTTTTGTACATGGCATGTTTTATACTGTTTGGATTTGTAGCTCTTCGTTTTTCTTGGATTATGGTAAAAGGTGAGATCAATGGAGAAAACCTTATACAAAATTTAGATAATCAATATACAAGAAATACAGTGACACAAGCTAATCGTGGGACAATTTATGATAGAAATGGAAATCCCATCGCGATGGATGCTAATACGTACAAGATGGTAGCTGTGCTGACGGATCAATGGTCCAGTCCAACAAGACCGCAACATGTTCAAAAACCTAAAGAAGTGGCGGCTATATTAGCTAAGTATATTTCTATGAGCGAAGAAGAAATATTCAAACGGCTAACAGAAGAACAATCTCAGGTTGAATTCGGTGCGGCTGGCAACAACCTTTCTTATGATATTACGAGTAAAATCAAAGAAGAATTAGACCAACAAGAACTAACCGGAATCACATTTGAAGATAGAAAAACAAGGTTATATCCAAACGGTGTTTTTGCTTCTCATACGGTAGGGTTAGCACAGGTTTCTGATGATGAGGATGAGTCCAAACAATTAAAAGGGATTATGGGTATTGAACAGACTTACGACGATTTACTCAGCGGGGTAAATGGATCAGTAGAATATCAAAAAGATAAATATGGCTACGTTATCCCGGGACAAGAAGAAAAAAGAGTCGAAGCCGTTGATGGTAATGATATTCATATGACGATTGACCGAAGACTCGAAGTAGTTTTAGAAAATGCAATGGATCAAGTAGAAGAAGAACATTCTCCAGAAAGAATGACGGCTACTCTGATGAGTGCTAAAACGGGTGAAATTCTAGCAACATCACAACGTCCTTCATTTAATGCTACAACAAAAGAAGGCATTGAACAGACGTGGCAGAATTTGCTAGTTGAATATGCATATGAACCTGGATCAACCATGAAAGTTATGACACTTGCAGCTGCCATTGAGGAAGGGGTCTTTCAACCTGAAGGTGTTTATAAATCAGGAAAGATTTCTGTCGCTGGTGGCGTCGTTCGGGATTTTAATCCAGATGGGTGGGGACCAATTACTTATCTGGAGGGGTTAGCACGGTCAAGTAACGTCGCTTTTGTCCATCAAGTAGAAAAAATGGGATTTGATACTTGGAAAAAGTATCTTGATGATTTTGGTTTTGGTCAAGCTGTGGGAATGAATCTACCAAACGAATATAGTGGTAGTAACATGTATGCAGGTGCTCTTCAAAAGGTGAATACTTCTTTTGGACAAGGAATCAGTGTCACACCAGTTCAGATGTTACGTGCTTTTTCAGCAATAGCCAATGAAGGTAAGATGGTAAAACCTTATTTAATAGATCACATCACGAATCATGCTACACAAGAAGAAACAACGTTCGAACCTGAATATACTCAGAGTCCAATTTCAAAAGAAACTGCAGAAAAAGCATTACAGTATTTAACTGAACCTGTTACAGATGAAAATGGTTCTGCAAAAGGATATAAAATAGAGGGATATAATATTGCTGCTAAAACAGGAACTGCGCAATTAGTCAATCCTGAGACAAATAGATACTATAATGGAAACGGTGATTATATTTATTCCGTTGTAGGTATGGCTCCCGTAGAGGATCCAGAATTAATTTTATACGTTACTGTACAGCAACCTAAATTTAATGGCGCTAGTCACGGTAGCGAAGTTGTACAAAAAATATTTAATCCAGTTATGAAAAGAGCATTGGAATCTATGGATGTTTCTAATGAGGAACAAGAAAGTGAACCGACTGAAACGATGTCTAATTTGATTGAGCAAGATATCACGGGTGCAATCGAAGACGTCCAAAGTAAAGGATTAGAAAGTGCCGTCATTGGTTCTGGTGACAAAGTCGTTCAACAGTTTCCACGTAAAGATTCTTCACTTTATGAGGATCAACGTGTTATTCTACTAACGAACGGTGCAATGACCTTACCGAATTTGACAGGGTGGTCTAGAAGTGATGTGATGAAAATCGCGGAACTGACAGGTGTTGAATTTGAATTTGAAGGGGAAGGGTATGTAACGGCCCAAGATCTTGAACCGAATACTTTTATAGAAACCGGTACAAAAATCAAGCTGACTTTATCCCCTGCATCTCAATAATAAAAAAGTAGGATAAAGATTTAAAGGAGAACGAATATAGAATGATAGAATTAACAAGAATCATACTTCCAATTGTATTGAGTTTGATCATCACGATTAGTTCAATGCCATTTGTAATACGATATTTTGCAAAAAAACAATTAGGTCAAGTCACTCGAGAAGAAGGACCGAAGTGGCACGAAAGTAAGTCAGGAACACCGACTATGGGAGGTGTTTCAATCATTATGGCGGCTTCGGCAACGGTTCTGATAGCTAGCTTGTTTTTAAGAATCTTTACAACAGGAACACTTCTGTTAGTATTTATTCTTGTATTTTATGGATTGATTGGCTTTTTAGATGATTACGTCAAAGTCGTTATGAAGCGAAATTTAGGATTAACTAGTCTACAGAAACTCGTTGGACAAATTTTAGGCGGAATCGTGTTCTTCGTTGGACTATCCTTATTAAATTATCCTACAGCAATCATGGTTCCTATAGTGGGATCAATTGAATTAGGCTGGTTCTATAGTCTATTTGTTTTATTCTGGTTAGTTGGATTTTCAAATGCAACCAATTTGACAGATGGTATAGATGGTTTAATGGCAAGTACTGGAATGATTGCTTACCTTTCATATGCTATTATAGCGGCAATGCAGTCTCAGTGGGATATTATGACTTTTGCACTTTCTGTCTTTGGAGGACTCCTTGGTTTCTTCTTTTTCAATAAAAAACCCGCAAAGATTTTTATGGGTGACGTTGGATCTTTGGCATTAGGAGCAGGTTTAGCAGGGATTTCAATATTGTTGAACCAAGAATGGACATTACTTTTAATTGGTTTTATCTTCGTTTGTGAAACAGCGAGTGTCATGCTACAAGTTGGTTCATTTAAATTAAGAGGAAAAAGAATCTTTAAAATGAGTCCTATTCACCATCATTTCGAAATGGTTGGTTGGAGTGAATGGAAATTGGTCGGTGTATTTTCACTAATTAGTCTCCTTATGACTTTAGTCGTACTTTTTATTTTGGTATAATGTTTGAGGAAAAGCTGGACGTAGAGTAATCTACATCCAGTTTTTTAGAGTATAATATAGAAATTTAAAGGGTATGCTTTCAATAATAAAAATGAGCCATCAATGAAGAAGAGGGATAATGATGAAACCAATTGATAAATATGCAAACAAAAAAATACTTGTTCTAGGACTAGCCTTGAGTGGTGTTAGTGCTGCCAAATTACTACATAAATTAAAAGCATTAGTGACCGTAAATGATTATAAAAATCTTGATGAGAATCCCGAAGCCAGAGAATTGGTCAATGAAGGTTTAAGAGTGATTACTGGAGGTCATCCCATAGAATTGATGGATGAGGACTTTGAACTTGTTGTAAAAAATCCAGGTATTCCTTACTCAAATCCAATTATAAAAAAAGCTAAGGAAAAAAATATACCCATCATAACAGAGGTAGAGTTAGCTTATGAGGTAGCCGAAAGTCCAATCATTGGAATAACTGGAACAAATGGTAAAACAACCACAACAACAATGATTACAGAAATTTTGAATACTGAACGCATTTCTGGTAAAGCGTATGCTGCTGGAAATATCGGAACACCTGCTAGTCAGGTTGTAATGGCAGCTACTCCTGAAGATGAAATTGTACTTGAATTATCTAGTTTTCAATTATTAGGTGCACCTAGTCTTAAACCTAAAATTTCTGTAATTACTAATCTTTACTCGGCTCATTTAGACTATCACGGTACGAGGGAAGAGTATGTTCAAGCAAAAATGGAAATCACTAAAAACCAAACAGGAACGGACTACTTGATTTACAATGCAGATCAGACGGAATTAACAGATTTGGTTCATCAGCACAGTCATGCTCAGCTGATTCCATTTTCACGTAAAGAAGTTGTTGAAAAAGGTGCCTATGTAAAAGATGATGCGATTTATTACAAAGATCAGTTGGTTCTTGAAGTGAAAGACATTCTTTTACCAGGGAAACACAATCTGGAAAATGCTTTAGCGGCAGTTGCAGTATCGAAGATCATGAATAAATCAAACAAAGAAATCAAAAAAGCATTGAGTTCATTTAAAGGGGTTAGGCACCGGACGCAATTTGTTCGGACATTTGAAGATCGTAAATTTTACAATGATTCTAAAGCGACAAATACGCTTGCAACGATTAATGCACTAGAAGGGTTCGATAAACCTGTTATCTTACTTGCGGGTGGCTTGGATCGTGGGGTTTCGTTTGACGATTTGATACCAGCGATGGAAAAACATGTCAAAGCTGTTTTGGCTTTCGGAGAAACGGCGGAACAAATCCTTGATACGGCTAGTAGAGCAGGGATAACGCAGGGAATAAAAGTTGTTGATGTAGAACAAGCAGTACCTGAAGCCTACAAAATTAGCAAACCAGGAGATATCATCTTACTATCACCAGCTTGTGCGAGTTGGGATCAATATCCAAGTTTTGAAATTAGAGGGAATGCGTATATGAACAGTATCGATCGTCTTATACAGCAGAAACAAGAGGAGGCATAAACACTTAGTGTGTTTAAAGTGATATGAAAGTATTATTAACTGGAGGCGGAACAGGTGGACATATTTATCCTGCGTTAGCCTTGAAGAAAAGAATCCAAGAACAATATCCTGATTCAGAATTTCTTTATATAGGAACTGAACGAGGTCTAGAAAGTAAAATTGTTCCTGACAACGGTGTCCTTTTTAAAGCCATAAAAGTGGAGGGGTTTAAAAGAAAGTTGACTCCTTCAGGAATAGCTTATAACTTGAATACAATTAGACTTTTCCTAGGTAGTATTCGAAAAGCTCGGAAATTAATTAAGGCTTTTAATCCCGACGTTGTAATTGGAACGGGAGGATATGTCTGTGCACCCGTTTGCTATGCGGCTTCAAAACAAAAGATTCCCACTATTATACATGAACAAAATAGTGTAGCAGGCATCACAAATAAATTTTTAGCGCGTTTTGTAGATAAAATTGCAGTCTGTTTTGAAGAAGCAAGAGCTCAGTTCAAAGGACAAGAACATAAAGTTGTATTCACGGGAAATCCAAGAGCTCAGGAAGTAGCGCTCTTAAAACCAAGTTCTATATTGGAAACATTTGGTTTAAGTAGTGAAAAAGAAACAGTATTGATTTTTGGAGGCAGTCGAGGAGCACAAAAAATCAATCAAACCTTTATGGATAGTTTCGAACAATTGGTAGATTCTCCGTATCAAGTGCTTTATGTAACTGGAGAAATTTACCACGACAAAATCACTCAAGAAGTTCATACCAGATACAAAGAATTAAGTTTTGAGGATTCTGTGAAAATCGTACCTTATATCAACGATATGCCACAAGTTTTCGCATCAGTGTCGCTCGTCGTAGGAAGAAGTGGCGCGACCACACTGGCAGAGTTAACTTCTTTAGGTATGCCAAGTATTTTGATCCCTAGTCCAAATGTCACAGAAGACCATCAAACGAAAAATGCTCTCAGCTTGGTTAACAAAAAAGCAGCTTTGATGATACGAGAAA
Organism: Marinilactibacillus sp. GCM10026970; assembly: GCF_042660675.1. Classification (NCBI taxonomy): domain Bacteria; kingdom Bacillati; phylum Bacillota; class Bacilli; order Lactobacillales; family Carnobacteriaceae; genus Marinilactibacillus; species Marinilactibacillus sp. GCM10026970. Next base: position 80,553 of record NZ_JBHSUL010000033.1, on the reverse strand, counting down.
CAGAACTGACTGCTGAAAGATTTGTGACAGATATGAATGTATTGATGTCAGATGAGCAAAAGAGAAAAGATATGGCTGAAAATTCCAAGAAAATGGGGAAACAAAGAGCCTCAGATGAGCTAATCGAAGTGATACAATCGATTGTAAATTAAATACCGTAAGGAGGAGAGATTTTATGAGTAAGAAGACGGATCATTCAGTAACAAATATTGAAGATATCTATAACAAGAAATATACAGACTCTCCTCAAACTAAAAAAAATAAATGGAATCGGTTGAAAGCTAAATGGTTCGGACTCGTTCTGTTTTTTTCACTAACTTTGTTTATAGGTATTTACTTTTTAACCCCCTACAGTCAAGTTGGGGCGATTGTTGTTGAAGGAACAGATGAAGTGCTTGACCAAGAGATCATCAATGAAAGCAAAATCCGTTCGGGGGACTCATTATGGCAGACTTACTTTAACAAGTCGGAAATAGAAAAGGAAATCAAAGCAACATTACCCCAAGTTAGATCAATGGAATTAACGATCAAAGATTTCCATGATGTTCACTTTGATATCTCAGAATACGAGACAGTTGCCTATCTATACAAAGAGAACACGTATTTTAAAATACTAGATAATGAAAAAGTGTTAAGAGAACCTTACCCGAACAATGTAGGAAATCTACCAACATTTTTCAATTTTGTAGATGAAAATGTACTTCAACAGATGCTGTCTGAATACAATCAACTAGACCAATCCATCCAGTCTATGATCTCTGAAGTTGAATGGATTGAAAGTGAGCGAAATCCACTGCTTGTCAAAGCATATATGAATAATGGCAATGAAGTATTAGCTTCGATACCCAGCTTTTCGGAACGCCTCAAACGCTATCCGCAGCTTGTCAGAGCTGTTAAAGGTGAGAACGGTCTTTTCGATTTAGAAGCAGGCGCTTACTTTTTACCATTTTCATCAGTCGAAGATCAAGAGTATGATGAGGAAAATAGTGTTGAATTAGATAATGAAATAGAGGAATAAAGTGCATAATCGTTTTTAAAGGAAACTGGCGTTCTTCTGTTACACAAAAGTTATGTTTTGTATTGAGAAATCAATAAACTAACTTCAATAACCGTTGGTATTTGTGGTAAAATAAGCCATATTCACATGCATAATAATCAGACTGACATGTTTGTATAAAAAATCAAAGTTTAAAAGAAAAAAGAGTAAATTCTACGGCTAGAACCATATATAAATAATGCCTAGTGTAGACTGGAGGTTTCAATCGATTATGGAAAATGGTGTATACGCGAGTTTAGATATAGGAACAACTTCAATAAAAGTTATCGTAGCTGAAGTTCTAAATAGTCAGATGAATGTTATTGGTGTCGGTAGTGAACGATCTAAAGGCTTGAATAAAGGTATGATTGTAGATATTGATGAAACGAGTCAAGCTATAACAGCGGCCGTTCAACAAGCAGAAGAAAAATCTGGATTAAAAATTGAAGAGTTGATTGTTGGTATACCTGCAAATGGAGTAGATATCATTCCTTGTAATGGTTATATACAGATTGACTCTAATAGCCAAGAGATCACAGATATGGACGTTGAAAAAGTGATCAATGAAACATGTCTTAATGCTATTCCTTCAGACAAGGAAATGATTTCGGTCATGGTCGAAGAATTTTTAGTGGATGGTTTTGATGAAATTAAAGATCCAAGAGGTATGGTTGGTGAAAGACTTGAGATTTACGGCACAGTACTAGCGGTGCCTAAGTCAATCGTACACAACATCAAGAAATGCGTTAGAGAAGCTGGATATGTGATTCAAGACCTGATCATACAACCACAAGCTATGTCATACCTTGTATTATCTGAAGATGAGCGACAATTTGGAGCTGTTCAAATAGATATGGGTGGAGGACAGACAACGGCATCAGCTTTACACGATCATCAGTTGAAGTATATGCATGTTGAACAGCAAGGTGGAGAATTTGTAACTAAAGATATTTCTATGGTACTAAACACCTCTACAGCAAATGCTGAAAGCTTGAAAAGAGAAGTTGGTTATGCTTTGTCCAGCAATTTAGATAGTGATCAAACCATTCATGTGGACACTGTAGGTCAGAAAGAACCCATAAAGGTTAAAGAAACCTATATTGCGGAAATCATAGAAGCAAGAATTGAGCAGATCTTTGAATTATTGAAGGAAGATTTAGATAAGATCGGTGCATTGTCTTTACCGGGGGGAGTGAAACTCACTGGTGGAGCTGCGGCCATACCAGGTGTTAGAGAACTTGCAGAAGAGATATTTGATGTACAAGTGGATGTTTACATACCTGATTTCATGGGAGTGAGATACCCTTCTTTTACAAATGCGATATCGCTTGTGTATTATGAGGGCAAATTGGATGGTATACAGAAACTGATCAATAAAATATGTCTATCCGGACATCAGTTTAATCAACATGAAACAATTCAAAGTACTCATGGAAATACAGCTAGTTCAACTAGCTCACATCAAGATGAGACGTATGTACAAACAAGCGAACCATCAAATGGACCATCATTTACGGAAAAAGTAAAAAACTTTTTCTCAACATTTTTTGATTAAATATCGTATACAGGAGGAAAAAGAATGGAATTAGAATTCGATTCAATTGCATCTCAAGGAGCAGTATTAAAAGTTATAGGTGTTGGTGGAGCTGGAGGTAACGCTGTAAACAGAATGATCCAAGATGGCGTTCAAGGCGTAGAATTTATCGTAGCCAATACAGATGTTCAAGCATTAGATATGATGAGTGCTGAAACTAAAATACAATTAGGACCCAAATTGACTAGAGGATTGGGTGCTGGAGCTAACCCAGAAGTTGGAAGAAAATCAGCTGAAGAAAGTGAAGAAGCGATTGCAGAATCCCTACGTGGAGCTGACATGGTATTCGTTACTGCTGGTATGGGCGGAGGAACTGGTACTGGAGCTGCTGGAATTGTAGCGCGTATTGCAAAAGAGCAAGGAGCTTTAACTGTTGGTGTCATTACACGACCGTTCACTTTTGAAGGACCTAAAAAAGGTCGTTTTGCTGCAGAAGGTATCGCGTTAATGAGAGAACACGTTGACACCTTAGTGACAATTTCCAACAACCGTTTACTTGAAATTGTAGACAAGAAGACACCGATGATGGAAGCTTTCAGAGAAGCTGACAATGTATTACGTCAAGGTGTGCAAGGAATTTCTGATCTAATTACTAACCCAGGGTATGTCAACTTGGACTTTGCTGACGTTAAAACCGTTATGGAAAACCAAGGTTCTGCCTTGATGGGTATCGGGACAGCTACTGGAGAAAACAGAACTGCAGAAGCAACTAAAAAAGCCATTTCTTCTCCACTACTTGAAGTTTCTGTTGATGGCGCTGAAAATGTCTTGTTAAACATTACTGGCGGATCTGACTTAACGTTATTTGAAGCTCAAGATGCATCAGATATTGTTTCAGCAGCAGCAACAAGTGAAGTTAATATCATCTTTGGTACTTCTATCAATGAAGAGCTTGGAGATGAAGTAGTTGTTACAGTTATTGCTACTGGAATCAACGGTGAAAAAAAAGAAACTAAAAAACCTGTATCAGCAAATAAAATCAATGCTCAACAAACGCAACAAACTCAACAAAAAAAATCTGAAAATGATCCTTTCGGGAACTGGGATATTCGTAAAGAACCTAACCAGAGAGACCGTCAAAATTCTGATTTAGATGAATCTAGAGAAGCTTCTAAAGATCATAGTGAAAAAGATTTATTTTCTAGAGATGAGACTGAATCACAATCAAGCTCAAATGACGAAGTTGATACACCACCATTTTTTAGAAGAAGACGAAAAAGATAGAGAATAGTTCTCTGCGAAAGGAGACGGGATTATGGGGATCAAAGATCGGTTAAATAATTTTTTCTTTTTAGAAGAAGATTCTGAAGAGATAGAAGAAATGACTGAGCAGAAGAGCGCACCAAAACAGGTCAGAGAAAAGCCAACGCCTAAAGTAGAAAAAACAGTCATAGCTAAAACTCAACCAATCCGTAAATCTACAGCACCTGCACAGAGTCAAAACATTGTAGCGATCAATCATCAACAGGCGATTAAAAAGCCACGTATCAATGTGATGGAGCCTCGCACATACTCTGAAGTTCAAAGTGTGGCGGATATTCTATTAAATAATCAATCTGTGATTTTGAATTTCAGAAGAATGGAAAAAGATCAGGCTAAAAAAGTGATTGATTTCTTAATGGGTACGACCTATGCAATTAAAGGTGATATTGAAAGAATCGGCGATGAAATTTTTGTTTGTACTCCGAATTCCGTTGAATTGGATGGAGCTGAGTTGCAAGCTTTAAAAAATCAGGATTTCTAACGGAAACGGAGAACGTATTTTATGGTATATCAAGTTATACAATTTCTACATGACATTTCACTAAGAGCGGTCGATATTTACAGAATGTTGATCCTCGTCTACTTTTTAATGTCTTGGATTCCAGGAGCGTATCAGTCTAGTATTGGAAGAATTTTAATCAGAATTTGTGAACCTTATGTAGGATTCTTTAGACGATTTGTACCGCCAATTGGAATGATCAGTCTTGCAGGGATCGTTGCACTTTTTGCTCTTTCGTTTATCAGAATGGGGATTACACCCGTTTTTCAAATCATTTTGAATCTTTTCAATCAAATCGGACTAGTGTGAGGTTAAAGACTAATGGATAATGTATACCAGCATTTTAGAAAAGACGAACAGATTTTCATTGATACAGTCATGGACTGGACTCGTCAAGTCGAAGAACAGTATACGCCATATCTGACACCATTTCTGGATCCGAGACAGCAGTATATTGTTGAATCGGTCGTAGGGCAGAGTACTGAGATATCTTTGTATTACTTTGGAGGATATGAAGATGCAGAAAGAAAAAGACTCTTTCTGTCTCCTCCTTATTTTGAACCCGAGCAACAAGACTACAACATCACAATCTGTGAAATCAATTATCCAACCAAGTTTGCAACTTTATCACACGGGAGTATACTCGGAACGCTAACTGGTGCTGGGATTAACCGGGAAACTCTGGGAGATATTATAACCGATGGAGAAACGTGGCAGTTCTTTATGGATCAACCGATGCTGCCATACTTACTTTCACAAATTGAAAGTATTGGTAAAATTAAGGTTCATCTGGAAGAAAAATCATACACTGAAATTATCCTGCCGAAAGATAAGTGGGATAGTCACAGTGTCATTGCGTCTTCATTAAGAATAGATGTTGTCCTTGCAGCGGCATTCAATCTATCTAGACAAAAATCAAAAGAATTGATCAGTTCAAACAAAGTGAAAGTCAATTGGAATGAAATTTCTAGACCGGATATTTCTTTAGGAATATCAGATGTTATTTCTATCAGAGGGTTCGGAAGAATTAAATTGAAATCCATTGAAGGTAAAACACGTAAAGAAAAAATCAGATTGGAACTTGATATTCTAGATAGAAATCAATAAGCTCTTGTCTAAAGACAGATTATTATTTATACTGGAAAAAAACAGGAATCAAACTGATCAAAAAAAGGTAACGGAGGAATTCGATCATGGCATTAACACCTATGGACATACATAACAAAGAATTTTCTGTTAAGATGAGAGGGTACGATCAGGATCAAGTAAACGATTATCTGGATCAAATCATCAAAGATTATGAATTGTTATTGAAACAAAAAAAAGAAACTGAAAAGAAATTGGAATTTGCTGAAGAAAAATTAGCAAGTTACGATCAAATGCAAGATTCACTTAATAAGTCGATTATTGTTGCACAAGATGCTGCTGATCGTTTGAAAGTGAATTCTGAAAAAGAAGCAGATATGATTTCTAAAGAAGCTGAAAACAAAGCTTCTAAAGTTCGTCAAGATGCTGAAAATCATGCAGACCAACTACTGAAAGATGCTGTTGGTAAAGCACGTAAAATTGAAGAAGAAACAGAAGCTTTGCGCAAGCAAAGTCGTATTTTTCGCCAAAGACTTCAACTAATGATTGAATCGCAACTTGAGCTAGTAAAGAAAGACGAATGGGATGATATTTTACAAGCGCCTATTTCAGAGAAACCAGAAACACATACATTAAACGAAGTGAAAACAGAACTTGATCAAAAAGATGAATCAGAAGAAATCGAACTCACAACGGATGTAGTAGAAGAATCTGATGAATCTGAAAATCAAAATTACGAAGAAGGCATGACACCGGCTGTAGAATTGCCAAGCGTATAAATAAATAGTAGCAATTACTGAAATTATATAAGTTGAAACACTTTTCAGAGAGCCAACGATGGTGCGATGTTGGCAAGTCAATTTCATTTTATGATCATTCAGTAGCTTTTTTAATGAAATGTAGTAGTTAAAAACGTAGCTCTGCGTTAAAGAGAAGAGAGAGACAGACAGATGTCCCCTAATGGGAGGAGTCTATGTCTCTAAAGTAAGGTGGTACCACGAAGACTTCGTCCTTTTTCAAGGATGAAGTCTTTTTATTATCAAAAAAATATAAAGTAAAAGAGGATGCAAAAATGGAAGTAAAAGAAACATTAAATTTATTGAAGACAGCATTCCCAATGCGTGCTGGACTTCCAAACAAAGAACCGGATCGCCAAGCAGAATGGGAAGAAAACAATATTTATGCAAATAGACAAGAATTAAACCAGAATAAACCAACATTCATACTACATGATGGCCCTCCTTATGCAAATGGGAATATTCATATGGGCCATGCATTGAATAAAGTTTCAAAAGATATTATCGTTCGCTACAAATCTATGTCTGGTTTCCGTGCACCATATGTTCCAGGATGGGATACACATGGTTTACCTATTGAGCAAGCTTTAACAAACGCAGGTGTTGATCGTAAATCAATGTCTGTTGCTGAATTCAGAAAGCTTTGTGAAGAGTATGCCTGGGAACAAGTCGATAAACAGCGCGAAGACTTTAAACGATTAGGTGTGGCTGGAGAATGGGACAATCCATACGTGACCCTTACAAAAGATTACGAATCAGAACAAATCAAAGTATTTGGTAAAATGGCAGAAAAAGGCTACATTTATAGAGGGTTAAAACCGATTTATTGGTCTCCATCAAGTGAATCTGCTTTAGCTGAGGCTGAAATTGAGTATCACGATGTTCGTTCAGCTAATATTTATGTGGCGTTTGAAGTCAATGACGGAAAAGGTATTCTGGAACAAGATACTTCTTTAATTATCTGGACAACGACCCCTTGGACATTGCCTGCAAACCTAGCCATTGCTGTAAATCCTGAGTTTGACTATGCTGTACTAGAAGCCGATGGACGTAAATACGTAGTCGCTTCTAAAATGGCTGAAGAAGTAGCAGAAACACTTGGTTGGGAAAAAATCGAGCTAATCAAAGAAGTAAAAGGATCGGATCTGGACCGATTAACAACAAAACATCCATTCTATGACCGTGATTCGCTAGTAATCATGGGAGACCATGTAACCTTAGATAGTGGTACTGGTTTAGTGCACACAGCTCCTGGACACGGAGAAGATGACTTTATTGCCGCTCAACAGTATGGACTTAAAGTGCTTTCACCAGTAGACGCAAGAGGTTGCTTTACTGATGAAGCTCCAGGTCTAGAAGGAACATTTTATGATGATGCAAATAAAATTATCACTGAGTGGTTAAAAGAAAAAGACGCTTTACTGAAGATGGATTTCTTCACACACAGCTATCCACATGACTGGAGAACGAAAAAACCGGTTATCTTCCGAGCAACACCACAATGGTTTGCTTCTATAAAAGATTTCCGTGAAGATATTTTACAAGCTGTTCAAGAAGTAGACTGGCTTCAGCCTTGGGGAATGCAAAGACTCTACAATATGGTAAGAGATAGAGGAGACTGGGTGATTTCGCGTCAGCGTGCCTGGGGTGTTCCTTTACCGATTTTCTATGCTGAAAATGGAGATGCAATCATTACACCTGAAACCATTGCCCATGTATCTGACTTATTTGCTGAACATGGATCTAATATCTGGTTCGAACGTGAAGCAAAAGACTTGCTTCCAGAAGGATTCGAGTCTCCTTCAAGTCCAAATGGTTTATTCACGAAAGAAACAGATATTATGGATGTTTGGTTCGATTCGGGATCTTCTCATCAAGCTGTTTTAAAAACAAGAGATAATCTAACGTTCCCAGCTGATATGTATCTTGAAGGTTCAGATCAGTACCGTGGATGGTTCAATTCGAGTTTAACAACAAGTGTAGCCATCAATGGCGAAGCACCATATAAATCTGTTTTATCTCAAGGCTTTGTTTTAGATGGAGACGGACGTAAAATGAGTAAATCACTCGGAAACACGATCCTTCCAAACAAAGTCATCAAACAAATGGGTGCAGATATTATTCGATTGTGGGTTTCTAGTGTAGATTCTCAAGCTGATGTGCGAGTAAGTATGGATATCTTGAAACAAGTATCAGAAGTTTATCGTAAAATCAGAAATACCATTCGTTTCTTGATCCAAAATACAGAAGACTTCTCGTATGCTGAAAACAATGTACCTTATGAAGAATTAAGAACTGTTGACCAGTACATGATGAATCGTTTAAATCGTACTGTTGAAAATGTTTTGAATGCTTATGAAGCGTATAACTTCTCTGAAATTTACAAAGAAATCAATCAATTCTGTACGGTGGATATGTCAAACTTCTACGTAAACTTTGCAAAAGATGTGCTTTATATTGATGCTCCAGATGCGCATTCTAGAAGAGCCATGCAATCTGTCTTTTATCAAGTAATTGTGAAATTGACTAAGATGTTGACACCAATTCTTCCGCATACTGCAGAAGAGATTTGGACATATTTAGAAGAAGATGAAGCATATGCTCAATTAACTGAAATGCCTCAAGTAGAAGCATACGAGCAATCAGAAGTACTTGTAGAAAAATGGGATCAGTTTATGCGATTAAGAGATCATATCCTTAAAGCAAATGAAGTCGCGCGTGAAAATAAAGTGATTGGTAAGGATTTTGAAGCTGATACGACACTTTACGTATCAGATGATGTTCAAGCACTATTGGAATCATTAGACACTAATCTGCGCCAGATCCTAATTGCTTCAAATGTTACGGTTAAACCTCTATCTGAAAAACCAGAAGATTCATCTATACTAGACTTCGAAGGGCTGTCTGTTCGAGTTCAGCATATGGAAGGCGAAGTCTGTGAAAGATGTCGAATCACTTCTAATGAACTTGTTGAAATTGATGGAGTCGGAAAACTTTGTCCTAGATGTCACCATATCTGTGAAGAACATTTTCCAGAATTATTTGAACATAAAGAAGAACAAGAATAACCATAAAGCTGGCCAAACGGCCAGCTTTTATTTTTGTTTAAAATCGGAGCTGATAAGGGATACAATCGTTAAATATTTTATACTTTAATAAAGAAAGCCCTTGCAAAAAGAAATTAAGTTTTGTATACTGAAGCTGTAATAGATGTATGCAGCATTTATTAAACAATAAATGAACTTATAGGCAGTCTGTTGCAAGTATTTACTTAGGAGGAAAAGTAGGATGGCTAGAGGAACAGTGAAATGGTTTAACGCAGAAAAAGGATTTGGTTTTATTGAAGTAGAAGGTAGTGAAGATGTATTTGTACACTTCAGTGCAATCAATAGTGAAGGATACAAATCACTAGACGATGGACAAGAAGTAGAATTCGACATTACTGATGGCGACAGAGGACCACAAGCGTCTAACGTTGATAAAGTATAAAAGTATAAATTAAAAAAGCTCCATGTAACCGCCTAGGCGGTTACATGGAGCTTTTGATATGATTGCAGTTTTAAACGCAATAATTATTTTTTAGCAAGTAAGCTGAATAGGAATACTACGATTACAGCACCAACGATTGCTGGGAAAATAGCGATACCTTCAATTGTTGGACCAATGTCTGCTAGCAAATATCCACCTAGAGCAGAACCTAATAAACCAACAACGATATTACCAATAATTCCACCTGGTACATTTTTACCGATGATTGCTTGTCCGATTGCTCCAACAATACCACCGATGATTAACATTAAGATAAAACCTAACATAATAACTCTCTCCTTTTTCTTTGCTTCTTTATGTTATTAACTATACGGGATTGTTATAAAATGTTCAAAGAATATGACTCGTAAAAAAAACTTCCCTAAAAAGGGAAGTTTTTGGCTTAGTTTTCTGTGATTTTGAGCAGTTGATCTCTTAGACGATCTTCCATTCTAACGAGCTGTTGTTCAGCTTCTTTTCGCTTAGAACGGCCTTCTTGTTGAATAGAAAGCGTTTCTTCAAGTGTCTCGACCAAATCGGATTGTGTTTTCTCCAGTGTTTCGATATCGATGATACCACGTTCATTTTCACGAGCTGTTTCGATAGAAGACTGTTTCAACATTTCAGAATTCTTAGTTAATAAGTCGTTAGTTGTTTCAGAAACTTGTCTTTGAGCAGTGACGGCTTCTTTTTGACGTAATAAAGTTAATGCAATAACAATTTGGTTTTTCCATAAAGGAATCGCTGTGTTAACAGAAGTTTGAATTTTTTCTGATAATGCTTGATTTGTATTTTGAATCAAACGGATCTGAGGCGCTTGTTGAATCGTCATTTGTCTTGCTACTTTTAAGTCATAAACACGTTTTTCAAGACGATTTTGGAATTGATTCAAATCATTTACACGTTGAACGTCCATCTGATTGGTGCTGCTTTCTGCAACTTTCATCGCGTTCGGTATAGATTCTTTTTGCAATTGTTCCAACTTCAACTCTCCGGCAGCAATATAAATGTTTAAAGCTTCAAAGTATTCAAAGTTTTTTTCATACAGTGCTTCAAGCATTTCGTTATCTTTTAGTAGCATATCTTTTTCTTTATCTAATTTAACGGCAATTTTATCTATTTGAGCGCCAATCTTTTGGTATTTCGCAGTTGTTTCATAAATCGAGCGGTTAATTTTCTTGAACATCTTTTTGAAAATATTTGAATTATCTGCACGTAAATCGTCGGGATTACTTTCTTTTAATCGGAACATTAAGTCGTTCAAAGTTTCTCCGATATGCCCAGTTTCTTGATTCTGCACATGATTCAGAACGGAATGGGAAAAATCTCCTAGGCGCTGCTGAGCAGCCGATCCGTAATTCAAGACAGCGTCTATATCGTTCTCTGCGATTTGATTAGAGAGTTGTTGAGCCTGCTTTTGACGTTCTTCAGGCAAGGTATCGAACAATCTTCTCGTTTCTTCAGCTTGCTCGCCTGTTAAAGAAGTACTCGTGTTAGCACTAGGAGCAGGAGGGTTTTTCATGGTTTCTCCAAAGGGGTTCGCCAGCAAATCATCCAGCTCACTTGTTGACTGATCTTTTACTTTTGTAAAATCTTGCTGTGTATTCTTATCATCCATATAACGTGACATCCTTTCAGGTACAAAATGGGTTAAACTTCTTCATTGTTGATTGTATCTTCTTGGAAACCATTATCCTTGTCCAAAGATCTTTTTGCAAGTTCTACCTCTACTTCCATATCTACAATATCGTCAGACTTGAATTGAACATAGTCTTCAGCAATCTGCTGACACATTTTATCTAAAGTTTGAGAAGCTTTGTCTAACATATCATAAGTTGCTTTACTTTTAGCTTGGTGGTTATTAATTTCATTATACTTACCAGACAAGTCTGCTAAAGAAGGTAAGTGTACATAAAGAAACTGATCGACTTCATGAAGTCGATTTGGCTCCTTGATGATTTCTCTGAACATAGACTTCGTTAGGTGGACTGTATTGTTACGATTTTCGATCGCTTTTAATTTTCCAGTAGCAAGCATGTTCCTTTCAATATCTCTAATCTGTTGTTTTGCTTTTTGCATAGTCTGACGGAAGTACTGGATGTCTTCTTTCTCAAGACCTTTAGAGACGTAAAAAGCCTCTTTCTCAGAAGAAAGTTTTGGTAATTTCTTTTCATCAGCAGGGCGCTGTTTTTTTCCACGTGCATAAAGTAATAGCACACCCAAAGAAATACTTAGTAATCCTGAGGGAATAACGTGAAATCCAAAAGCGACTAAAAAAGTAAATAAAAAGATAATAGTTATGCAAGTCAGTAGATAGATTAATGTATCTGTTAAATGATTTTTATTCATATTGGCTCCTCCATATTTTCCTGTGTGATTTGTACCCTTATTTTATCACACATTTTAAAAAGAATGACATAGGACCTAAGTAGGATATATGAAACTTTATAAGAATCTTAAACTTCATGAAAGTGAGACTTGTGTTCTATACAACTAATGAAATATGATAATAGATACTGTATGATATCAATAGTTGGAAAGGAAAGTGATTTCTATGGATTTTGAAGAAAAAACGCTTAAAAGTGAAGTTATTTATGATGGTAAAGTAACAAAATATGTAGTAGAAGATGTGCTATTGCCAAATGGGAAGCAATCAAAAAGAGAAATTGTTAGACATGCCGGAGCATCTGCAGTTATTGCTTTCACTGATGATGATCGTTTACTCCTAGTCAAACAATACCGTAAAGCCATTGAACAAATTAGTATCGAAATACCAGCAGGACTAAAAGATACTGAAGATGTTGATGGAATGACAACGGCTAAGAGAGAACTAGAAGAAGAAACAGGTTATCAGGCGAAAGATTGGTCATTTGTCACCTCTTTTTACAGCACACCCGGCTTTACAGATGAATTTCTAGAGATTTATGAAGCCAAGCAGTTAATAACTGTAGAGAACCCCTTACCTAAAGATGAAGATGAAACAATCGAATTGCTCGCATTGACATTTGATGAAGCCTGGGCTGAATATGAAAAAGGACACTTACGTGATTCGAAAAGTGTGTTTGCATTATTTTACTGGAAAATGAACAGAATACAAAACAAGTAAAGGGTATGATATCATGGTATCCAGAAAAGAAATTAGAGATCAGAAGTTAAAAGAAACAAAAGAAAAAGCAAGAGAAAATAAGAAACTAAAAAAAGAAAACCGTAAAAAGGAACGGCAATTATCTAAGCAGGGAAGAACAACAAAAAAACGATTGGATGAAATGGAACGTTATAGAAGAACTGAAAAAGTTCTTACAAGAGCCATTATTATCGTGTCACTTTTATTGATTATCGTTCTAGTTTTTGCGTTTTATGGTTAATATGAAGAGGTAGGTAAAAAAATGAAAATTGGCGTTATTGCAGCAATGGAACAAGAAGTAAAAGAGCTTCTAAAACAACTCGAACACAAAGAAGAGATAACAATTGCAAATCAGACATTCTACAATGGGCGTATTCAAGGGCAGGAAATAACTCTAGTACAATCGGGTATTGGCAAAGTAAATGCCTCGATTGCAACGACTTTGTTAATTCAGACCTTCAATGTGGATGCTGTCATCAACACAGGTTCTGCTGGTGGGATTGGGAAAGGACTTCGAGTAGGTGACTTGGTCGTCTCTACTGAACTATCCTATAATGATGCAGATGCACGCGTATTTGGATACACTTTTGGTCAGATCCCTCAAATGCCTGCTGTTTTTTCAGCTGACCCGTCTTTAAATGATCAAGTGATTGCGGCAGCATCAGAAACAAGTTGGAATGTTTCATCAGGAATAATTGTTACAGGAGACTCATTTATTGCGAGAAAAGATCAAACAGATAAAATAAGAGAGTTTTTCCCAGAGGCACTAGTAACAGAAATGGAAGGGGCAGCTGTAGCTCAAACTTGCTATCAGTTCAACACCCCTTTCACCGTGATTAGAGCGCTCTCTGACACCTCAGATGAAGAAGCTTCTGTATCGTTTGATGAATTTATTGAACTGGCTGGAAAACAGTCAGCGGATTTAGTATTGAGATTTATAAAGAATATTCAACAATAAAAATATAGAACAGACCTTTCGCAATTCAGAAGGTTTGTTCTTTTTTGTTTATAAGTTGATTCTTAAAAGGGAGTTCGATATACTGATCTTGATAGTGATAATCATTCTCAATTAAAAGGAGTGGGTAATCCAAGAGGAGGTTGAAAATGAAAAGAATCAGTTTATTTGTTTTAATACTAGTAAGCGCTACGATTTCTTTGATGGTTGGTGTTGAGAACGTAACGTTCATGCAACTATTATCGCCAGATAAGTTAACAAGTATTATTTTATCTACGTTAAGAATTCCGAGAACCATTAGCTTGTTGGCAGCGGGGGCTATTCTTTCAGTTTCTGGGCTATTGATGCAACAGATGACTCAGAATAAATTCGTTTCCCCTACAACTTCTGGAACCATTTCCAGTGCACGATTAGGAATGATTTTATCCATGGCTTTTTTCGGTCAGCATACAATGCTTCACCGAACGCTCTTCGCCTTTGTATTCTCCATCATAGGTACCATAGTATTTTTACAATTTCTCAAAACCGTCAAGTTGAAAAATTCAATTATGATTCCGATGGTTGGTTTAATGTTTGGTAATGTCGTTGGTGCTATCGGGACATTCATAGCATACCAATATGATCTGATTCAAAATACGACCGCCTGGCTCCAAGGGAATGTATCATTAGTTAGTTCGCAGAATTATAAATTGATTTTACTTACGGTCCCCCTTTTTATTGTAATCTACTTATTTTCTCAGTACTTTTCCGTTATGAATCTGGGAAGAGAACAAGCATCAGGGTTAGGAGTTGCCTATCAGCAAATTGAACTGATTGGGATCATCATCGTATCCATAGCGACAGCTGCTGTACTTTTAACAGTTGGTAACATACCGTTTATAGGATTGGTTGTACCAAATCTCTTGTCACTCAGATATGGAGATCACTTCAGGAAATTACTATTTCCAACCGCATATTTCGGAGCGTTATTTCTACTATGGAGCGATATCTTTTCTAGAATCGTGATACATCCATATGAAGTACCGGTGAGTCTAGTTGTAGGCGTGATAGGGACTGTACTGTTTTTATTTTTATTACTTAAAGGGGAAAAAGCATGACAGATAACAAACACGTTTACAGAAATATTTTCATTGCAGCTTTAATGGCCATGGTTTTGGCTGGTATATATATGACGATTGGTTCAAGGGGGAACTGGTCTTATATTCTATTGCTCAGGGGAAAGAAATTAGTCGCTTTGACTATTGTGAGTATCTGTTCAACAACCGCAACGATCTTATTTCATACGATAGCTCAAAATAGAATATTGACCCCCAGCATTATTGGGATGGATACAATTTACATATTTTTTCAGACAATCAGCTTGTTTTTATTCGGACACAATCATTGGCTTTTACAAAATGAGTATACAAATTTTTTTCTTTCTACACTATCCATGACTTTTTTCAGCCTGCTCTTATATTGGTTTTTCTTTAAAAAGTTCCCAGGGAGAATCTATTTATTACTCATGACAGGGTTAATATTAGGAACATTTTTTAGAAGCGCAACTTCATTTTTACAAGTGTTAATCGATCCGAATGAATTTTTGATTCTTCAGAATCGTTTGTTTGCTAGCTTCAATAATGTAGACAGTTCACTAATTAGTGTCAGTATGTTCATAGTACTACCAGTACTGATTTATATTTTCTGCAAAAATAAGGTGGTTGATGTTTTACACCTTGGTCGAATAAATGCTATGGGATTGGGGATTGATGTAGACCGTTTTAATCTTAAATTATTTATCTCAATCAGTATGCTTGTTTCAGTTTCAACGGCTTTAGTAGGCCCAGTAATGTTTCTTGGCTTTTTAGGTGCGAATGTATCCTACAAATTATTTAAGACTTATCAACATCGGCTATTGATTGTCGGGGGGTGGTTCTTCACAATCTCTTTTGTTTTATTTGGTCAAATTCTGATTGAACATCTCTTCAAATTTCAAACGACTCTAAGTATCATATTGGAGTTTGTAGGAGGTAGTTATTTCTTATATATCTTATTAAAAGAAAAGGAGGCAGCTTGATGATTGATTTAAATCAAGTTTCAAAGAGGTATAAAGAAAAAATCGTTGTGGATAGTGTAACGATTCCAATTGAAAAAGGAAAGTTGACGGCTTGCATTGGCCCAAACGGTGCTGGTAAGACGACTTTACTAGAAATGGTTAGCCGTTTAGTCCCTAAAGATACTGGAGAGATTTATATTGACGGCGGTGAAATCAAGAGTTGGAAGCCCGGTGAACTAGCGAAGAAATTATCGGTATTGAAACAATCCAACAAATTCTCCATGCGCTTGACTATAAAAGAATTAGTATCCTTTGGTAGATTTCCTTATACAAAAGGTAGGTTGAATGCCCACTGTCATGAACTAATCGAACAATCTTTAAATCAAGTTGGCCTATTTGAGATAGCGGATCAGTATATCGATACACTTTCTGGTGGGCAATTACAAAGGGCAATGATTGCGATGGTTCTTGCTCAAGATACGGATTATATCTTACTAGATGAGCCACTGAATAATCTGGATATGAAATATAGTGTACAGTTAATGGATATTATTAGAAAATTAGTGGATGGATTTGGGAAAACGGTCATTACAGTGATTCACGATATCAATTTTGCTGCTGCTTATGCTGATAATTTAATTGCTATGAAAGAAGGTGAAATTTTTGCAGCAGGGCCAGTGGAAAAGATCATTACCCAGCAGAATATTAAGAATATTTTCGATATAGATGTAGAAGTCATTGACCGTAAAGGTAAAAAATTTGTAATGTACTACTAAAAAACTAAAAAAGGATGATAAGAGATGATCAAAAAAATCGTTGCGTTCAGTCTAGGTACAATCATGTTAGCCGGAGGTTGTGCAAGTGAATCTGCGGAAGTAATCGATACAGAAAACCAGAGTGGAAATGGGTTAGAAGCAATTGAGGTAAAAGATTCTAATGGACTAGCAGTCGAAGTGCCTGTAAATCCTGAAAAAGTTGTCATATTTGACATGGGCTTACTGGACACTTTTGAAGTGCTGGACTCAAAGGATAAAGTGGTCGGTACAGTAACGCAGAGCCTCCCAGATTATCTTAGTAACTTCAATGATTCAGAGGTTGTTTCTGTAGGGAGTTTGAAAGAACCAGATCTTGAAGCCGTTTATGAATTGGATCCAGATTTAATTTTGATTTCTGGAAGACAATTAGATTTTTTAGACGAACTAAATGAAATCGCACCGACACTTTACTTAAGCGTAGACCTAGAAAATTACTGGGATTCATTTGTAGGAAATATGCAAACAATTGGTCAAATTCTATCTGAGGAAGAACAAGTTGAGGCTGAGTTAGACTCTATTCAAAAAGAGATGAATGCACTCCAAGAATCAGCACAGGCTTCTGAAAAGTCTACACTAGTAACAATTTTAAATGAAGGTAGCTTATCGGCTTTTGGAGAACACTCTAGATATGGTATGCTGTACGAGGAGTTTGGTTTTATTCCTGTAGATAATAGCATAGAATCTTCTGTACACGGCCAGTCAGTTTCTTATGAATATATACTACAAGAAAATCCTGATTTATTATTTGTTGTTGACCGCTCACAGGCTATCGGAGGAGACACATCCGTTAGTGATTTATCTCTAAATCCAGTTATACAAGAAACAAAAGCTTATCAGCAAGATGCGATTATATATCTTGATGCTGATTTATGGTATCTATCTGGTGGCGGTTTACAATCAATC
This sequence comes from Marinilactibacillus sp. GCM10026970, assembly GCF_042660675.1. Lineage (NCBI taxonomy): Bacteria > Bacillati > Bacillota > Bacilli > Lactobacillales > Carnobacteriaceae > Marinilactibacillus > Marinilactibacillus sp. GCM10026970. Next base: position 62,918 of record NZ_JBHSUL010000033.1, on the reverse strand, counting down.
CGGTTAATGATGCAAGAAGTTCAAGATCAAGTAGACTTTTAAATATTTTTTGAAATCTCTCGATTAATTTGAACTGTATATTTAAAATAATTGTTATTTTTGTTACAATTATTAAGTGAGTTTTGGAGGAACGCAATGCATAAAGGATTCAATAAGCAAGACTTTGAGTTGTTTTTAATAGAGGGTCTTGAAGACAGAATGAACAAAATAAGAAATACTATACAACCTATTTTCCAGGATTTAGGAGACACATATGCGCCTCTGATCCAGGATGAAACTGGTTATCCTATGCAGTTTCATATTGCACAACATAGGAGAAGAACATCTAATCCTCCTGAATCAACTTGGTGTGCAATCGGCGGAGATGTTAGAGGATATAAAAAATATCCTCATTTACAAATTGGTATAAATGAAGATCACATTTTTATCTTTATTTCTATTATAGATAATCCTCTTTATGAAATCGAAATGGGCAAAGCACTCTTATCTAGCCCTGAGAACTTAAAATCATTGACTGAACAGTTTGTACTCTCTGGAGATCATACTAAATCAAAAGTTGAACCTGTGAGTGAACAGAAAGTGATTGAAAAGCTCAATAGACTTCTTAAGGTGAAAAAAGGAGAATTCTTGGTTGGAAGAGTGATAGAAAGAGATAGTGATCTTTTAGAGAATATAGAAGCACAAAATGACTATATTAAACAAACAATAAGCCAACTTATCCCATTATTTAGACAGTTGTTAGACATTCATTACGAACAGAGTGAAGCGGTGTAGTCAGTAAGCTATGACGTTGCCGGTTCAGATCAGGGAGGCAAAGTTGATTATTAAAACGAAAAGATTAATATTAAGACCCTTTCAGCAAAAAGATTTCGAGGAGACTTTCGCAATATATAAAGACGAACAGACTTGTAGGTTCTTACTGCATGAGCCATGGAAATCAGATAATGCACATGAAGAATTTGACAAAAAAGTTTTGAAAAATATTTTGGATAAAGACCATACTTTAAATCTTGCAATTGTCTACGAAGGACAAGTAATTGGAGATCTATCGTTATGGTACACCGAAGTGAAAGAGACCGTAGAAATCGGTTATAGTCTTAATCGTTCGTTTGCCGGCAACGGTTTTGCTTCTGAGGCAGTTCACGAAATGATTCATCAGCTTTTTTATGAACTGGGTGTCCACAGAGTACAGGTTAATATGGATGCTAGAAATACGAGTTCCCAGAAAGTTTGTATTAAAATCGGTATGAGAAAAGAAGCTCATCATATTCAAGATTATTGGTATAAAGGAGAATGGTCAGATAGTTTCGTTTACGGAATGCTTGAATCAGAGTACTTTGAATACAATTAGTCTATTAATAAAACCCAGTCTCGAAATCGTGACTGGGTTTTATTGCATATCTTTAGACAATTTATGATGGATTAGATATGATGAAGTCATAGTTATCTTCAGGATGATGCTTTGTACTAACGAGTGAAACTCTTGAAGAAATAGATAATGGAAGGTGAAAACATGAAAGAATTATTTGCATTTCCAACAGATGAGATTTTACAGACGGACGAGGTCTATCTTTCTATTTCGATGAACGCGCAAGATAACGCGTTTGAAACAGAGGCAAACCAGATTCAGTTTCAGAATTTATTGAAGGACGCAAAAGAAAAAATTTGTGACGTATATGATGAAAAAACATGTGACACTTTCTTAAATGAATTAGAAGGCTTAAGAGATGATACAAATTTCTGGAGAAGAGCGACTAAAAGTCTTGTTTTCTACGTAACACAGACAGATACATTCTTTTACCGATTAGGTGTTGAAGTAGATAATAATGTGGTCGTATCTAATCAGGCATATGTCTTGCCGCTAATCGATAATTTTCAATATGTCAGTTATTTCCACTTACTTTGTTTAAACCATGATAAGTTTACATTGTATAACGGTCGAGGTAGTGAGCTACAAGAAATTCCACTTCCAGAAGATGCACCAACAGATTTAGAAAAAGCACTAGGAGAAGAACTGACAGGTGGGAACTTAAACTCTGGCGAGTATAATGGTGCAGGTGGATCAGCAATGTTCCATGGGCACAACGAAAAAAGTAATGAAGTTCAAATCGATCAAGACAATTATTTTAGAGTCGTAGATAAATACGTCTTTGAGCATTATAGTAAACCTACAGGCTTACCGTTAGTGTTGTTTGCACTTCCAGAAAACATTGCAGACTTCGAAAAAATTTCTAAAAATCCTCATTTGGATGAAACAAAAGTCGAAGGATCAACTGCGCAGCTTTCAAGTGCTGAAATTGAAAACAAGGCTAAAGAAGTAGTCAATGAGATCATTGATCGTCGATACAAAGAGCTAGTTGAAAAATTCAACGAAACTACACCTGAATTTAAACTAGAAGCCCAATACAATGATTTGGCTATGGCAAGCATCCAAGGTAAAATTGGCACATTACTCATTGAAGATCATTATCAAGTTCATGGTACAATTGATGAAAATGGTCAGTACCAAGAAGGTTCAGAAATCAATGCCTACGTGAACCAACTTGTTCAAAACGTTCTGAAGACTAATGGGAAAGTTTATGTACTAGATACTCCAAGTATGCCATCTGATACTGGAATTGCAGCACTACTGAGATTCTAGAATTGGCTTATAAAATTCGAAGAGAAGTAGCCTTTAATACTTACTGGATTAGAAGTAAGTTAAGGGCTGCTTCTTTTTTATGTTGACAGTAGCGATTTAAAACGGTATACTAGCATTTGTGTAAAATAATGCAGCAAGAAATGGTAACCGCGTCAACAGTTTCTTAATCAAGTAAACTAGTAACCTGCGGCTGCAATGGCGAACGTTCGTAGGAACTGCACGTATTACTGAATTTCTATCACGTTATTTTACTCCAAAAAAATTATTGGAGGAATACAATTATGGCTCGTTTCACAGGATCTTCTTGGAAGAAATCTCGTCGTTTAGGCATTTCACTTTCAGGAACTGGAAAAGAATTAGCACGTCGTCCTTACGTTCCAGGACAACACGGACCTACAAGCCGTATCAAACTTTCTGAGTATGGTATGCAACTAAAAGAAAAACAAAAACTACGTTTTATGTATGGAGTTAACGAACGTCAATTCTTTAACTTATTCAATAAAGCTGGTAAAATTCGTGAAGGTAAACACGGTGTTAACTTCATGATCTTACTTGAACAACGTTTAGATAATGTTGTTTACCGTCTTGGTCTTGCGACTACACGTCGTCAAGCTCGTCAATTAGTAAACCACGGTCACATCACTGTTGACGGAAAACGCGTTGACATCCCTTCATACAGCGTAAAAGTTGGAGAAGTTATTGGTGTTCGTGAAAAATCTAAAGACATCAAAATTATTAAAGAATCTGTAGAATCTTTATATGGTCGTCCAGACTTCGTTACTTTTGACGAAGAAAAATTAGAAGGCTCACTTACTCGTTTACCATTACGTGAAGAAATGTCTGCTGATGTTGACGATTCATACATCGTTGAATACTACAACCGTTAATCTTAACTGGTTAAAAAAGCTTGCACATGGTGCAGGCTTTTTTTTTTACGAATGTAATGAAACCGTTCTATAAGCTTTTAACGTATGATAGAATGAAAAAGATTAGGAGAATACCAACTTAGGAGGGATACTGTGAAATATTACAAAGTAGTTTTACTTGTCTTAATGATTTTCTCAATCGCTGGATGTGATTTAGAGAGTGTTCAAAAAGAACCGGAGAATCAGACAGAAACTGTAGAGCAAGAATCTGAATTTGAAATACAAGAATCAAAAGAAATTCCGGATGATTTAAACGGAGTAGGCTTAGTGGATGCCGCTGGTCGAGAGAATGAATATTCCTTTTATTTCTTGGATGGGGACCTTGGAATTTATGACGGTAATATACAAGGTTATAGTATAGAAGATATCCAAGCGAAATTTATTGAAACAATTGAGTCCGTTCAAATAGAAGAAACAGAAGACGCTTATGCGGTCACTGCGGAAGACTTTGAATTGACCCTGATTAAAATGGGTGGCTCATTGGTGAGAAATGCTGATAATGGAGATGAGTACGAAATGGTATTACAATAGAAAAAACCTGATTCCAGTCATTTGTACACAACTAAAATCAAGTTTTTCCGTTTAATTTAATTATATATGAGCTATTAATACTGCTGCAAATTCTTCAAGCACTTCTTTGTCTGTTTCAGTGAATCTATTTTTGATAGGCGCATCAATATCCAGCACGCCGATTTGAACAGAATCTTTGGTCAGTGGTATCACAATTTCAGATTCGCTTGCAGCATCACACGCGATATGACCTGGAAAAGCGTGAACATCAGGTACCAAGTAAGTTTTCTGTTCTTTGAAAGCTGTTCCGCAAACACCAGAACCATTTGAGATTCTAACGCAGGCTACTTTACCTTGGAATGGTCCAAGTACAAGTTCTTGATCAGTTTCTTCCCATAAATAAAATCCAGCCCAGTTAATATCTTTTAGTTGATCAGACAAGAGAGCAGAAGCGTTGCTTAAGTTTGCGATTAAATTACTTTCTCCAGTCAGTAAAGCATCTAGCTGCTTATTCATCATGTGTTTGATTGCTTTTGTTTCCAAATAATCACCTTTTCATTTTTTATAATAGTTGACTAATACAAGCAGTTAAGTTGTAATAACAATTAATTTTGGACCTAATTTATAGAATTTGCTTGTAAGTATAACATAATCCTCTAATATTTGATATACTGTTAAGAAGAGAAAAGTAGGCATCGTTCTTTGCTTGTAAGGCCTAGTCGGAGGGAAATCAAATGACGTTAGAAATCGTCGTGATCATTTTAATCGTTTTAATCGTTGCCCTGTACATAACTACTTATTTAGTCAGAAAGAAACATTACAAAAAAATTGACGAACTGGATATCAAGAAAAAAGCGTTGATGGAACAATTTCCAACAACTAAAATACAGTCGATAGATAAAAAAAGTATGACTGGACAATCTCAGGATACAGCAGATGAACTGAAAAAAACATGGGATCTTATTGAAACAAAGCAGTTCCCAACTATTGAAAGCTTATTATTCGAAGCGGAGCAGGCAACAGACCGTTATCGCTTTAAAAGAGCTCGCACAGATCAAGAAGCTGCTGAAGAGAAACTGGTAGAAGTACGACTGGCACTTAAAAATTTAAATGATCAATTAGATGAATTGATGCAACGGGAAGAAGACAATTTAAAAAGAATTGAAACCATCAAAAAAAGATATCACAGTATTCGAAAAGATTTGCTTGCTAAGAGTTTTTCGTTTGGGAGAGCAGTTGATGCGCTTGAAGAGAAACTGGGAACGATGGAATCCGATTTTGCAACTTTTTCACATCTAACAGTAACAGGCGATCACGAAGAAGCAAACCAATTATTGAAACAACTGGATGAAACAATTAGTGAGATGGAAATTTACATGGTAGATATTCCGGTGATATTGGAGAAAATAGAAGAAGAAACAAAAGAACAAATCCAAGAATTGGAAAGTGGCTATCAGAGTTTGAAAGAAGAAGAGTACATTTTCCCTGATGATTCTATAAAAGAAGCACTTTCGCTGATCCACGTTAAAATAGAAAGTATCAACAAGGATATAAGTAAGCTTGAGATCGCTAAAGCGGAAGAAGAATCAGCCGAGTTAGATCAGAAAATCGATTCGGTTTATGATCAATTAGAGCTGGAAATTGAATCCAAGTCGGAAGTAAAAGAACTGCTGAATCAAATCAGAAAAATTCTTCTTTATTTAAAAGAACAGAATCGCAAATTGTTGGTTGAAATCGATCGTCTTTCTCAAAGTTATCATTTGTATCGAGATGAGGCTGAAGGTGCGGAAACTGTGAATGAAAGTATATCGGAACAAGAAAAAATCTTTATGCAAATCAACCAAAGTCTAACAGATAAACAAATTGCTTTTTCTGAAGCTAGTGAAAAATTGAATGGCTTATTTGATGAATTAGAAGAACTGAATGAAAAACAAGTAGAAATTAGTTCGAATCTATCCGATTACCGTAATAGTGAGTTAGAAATTAAAGCAGATTTAGAAGAAATGGAATTGGCAATGCGAGAAATGAAGAGATATGTTGAAAGCAAAAACTTACCAGGATTGCCTCAGGAATATCTAGACTTTTTCTTCTACACAACGGATCATGTTCAGCAATTAAATCAAGTGCTCGCTAAGCCGCGCTTAGACATGAACGAAGTATACAAGCTTCACGAAATGTGCGAAGATGATGTAGACAAACTTGCGGATAAAACGGACAATCTGGTTGATCAGGCGATTTTAAGCGAATTAGTTAGTCAAAGGCTGTATCGATACAAAAATGAGTATAGTGAAGTTGGAGAGACCATTCGCTATAGTCGCAGTTTGTTCTCAGAAGATTACGATTATGAAACTTCTTTGAAAATGGTTCGAGAAAAACTTGAATCAATTGAACCAGGGGCTTATGAATCAGTAGAAAAAACCTATTTAAAAGAAAAAAGTTTTGCTCAATAAAAAGAAAAAAGTTGGATTGTGATCGTCTATTCACAGTTCAACTTTTTTTGCTACTTGATGGGCGTCGCTTTTTTGCTATAATGGAACTCGTTTGAACAATCGATTATAGAGAAGTGACTAGATTGAAGAGGTGGAAGATGATTTATTTCGATAATAGTGCGACGACCATGATAGATAGTACGGTTTTAGAGACGTATAATAAAGTGAATCAACTTTATTACGGGAACCCTTCTAGTCTGCATACAATAGGAGAAACAGCCTCTGGTCTACTCAAACAGTCCCGTAGTTTAACAGCAGATCTCCTAGGTGTTCTTCCAGAAGAAATCTTTTTTACTAGTGGCGGTACTGAAGGAGATAACTGGGCCATTAAAGGTACAGCGATAGAGAAAATTTCATCCGGAAAACATTTGATTACAACACAAAGTGAACATCCAGCAGTGCTTGAAACGTTTAAACAACTGGAACTGCTAGGTTGGGACATCACTTATCTTCCAGTAAATCAGTTCGGTGTGATTTCGTTAGAAGACTTGAGAAATGCGCTTAAAAAAGATACGGTACTTGTCTCTGTTATGGCAGTAAATAACGAAACGGGAAGTATTCAACCGATAGAAAAAATCGGTAGACTACTCGAAGCCTATCCGACTGTTCACTTTCATGTGGATGCAGTGCAAGCAATTGGAAAAACGGATATCAAGTTAGGAAAGACTAGTCGAATCGATATGGCTGTATTTTCTGGACATAAATTTCATGGGCCTAAAGGAACAGGATTTGTTTATATAAAGAATGGTAGAAGATTATCGCCCCTTTTAAGCGGTGGCGGTCAAGAAGCAAATGCAAGAAGCGGAACGGAAAACATTCCAGGAATTGTGTCTATGGCTAAAGCGTTAAATATACTCTTACAGTCAAAGAAAGAAAAGCATCTCGTTATGAATCAAATGATGGATATGCTGAAAAAAGATCTAAGATCACGGAGTAAGGTTACGATATTTTCGCCGGAGGTTCACGCTCCGCATATTCTGTGCTTTGGAATAAAAGGTATTAGAGGAGAAGTCATCGTGCACGCTCTGGAAAAACGAGAAATTTATGTATCGACTACAAGTGCTTGTTCCAGTAAAAAGCAAAGTGAATCTAGTTCGTTGATTGCAATGGGGATTCCTAGAAAGCAAGCTGAAACGGCTATTAGAGTCAGTTTATCTGAATGGAATACAGTTGACGAGATGGCGCAATTTATTGACCACTTTGATGAAATTTACAAAGGATTTAATGGGATTTTTTAAAAGAGAAACTGAGGGATTAGATGATTACAGAAGTTATGGCAAGGTATGGGGAACTATCAACTAAAGGTAAAAATCGTAAATTATTTATTAAGCAACTAGGTAAAAATGTAGCGTATGTATTAAATGATTTTCCAGCGCTGACAATTAAAGCGAACAGAGATCGATTGCATATTGAATTGAATGGAGAAGCATACGAAGAAATTGTGGATCGTTTGAAAAAAGTCTTTGGCATTCAAACCATTTCTCCTGTTATAAAAGTGGATAAGACGATTGAGCAAGCAAATCGTGCGGCACTTTATTTACTGAACCAAGAGTATAAAGATGGAAAAACATTTAAGATTACAGCTAGAAGAGCCGATCATGACTGGACGTTTGAAACAAATGAAGTGAATCAAATCATTGGTCAGTTTATTACAGAAACTATACCTGGAATCAAAGTTAAGATGAAAAAACCGGATATCAATATCAGAGTTGAAATTAGATTAGATGGGATCTTCCTATCTACAGATTCTATTCAAGGAGCTGGTGGACTTCCGGGAGGTACAAGTGGAAAAGGAATGTTGATGATCTCTGGAGGAATCGATTCTCCGGTAGCGGGGTATTATGCTTTGAAAAGAGGTATAGAATTAGAAGCGGTCCACTTCCACAGTCCACCTTATACAAGCCCACAGGCGCTCCAAAAAGCAAAAGACCTGACGGGAAAATTAGTTGAATTTACTGGACCTATTACATTTATTGAAGTGCCCTTCACTGAGATACAGGAAACCATTAAGAAATATGTGCCTCAAGGTTACGTTATGACTATAACGAGACGCATGATGTTGAAATTGACAGACATCATACGGGCACAGCGAAGTGGGTTAGCCATCATTAATGGAGAATCCCTTGGACAAGTAGCTTCGCAGACTTTGGAAAGCATGTCTGTAATCTCAGAAGTAACTAACACACCGGTTCTTAGACCGCTAATTTCAATGGATAAGAATGACATCATCAAAATTGCAGAAGAAATCGATACTTTTGATCTATCCATTTTGCCTTATGAAGATTGTTGCACAATATTTTCACCGCCCAAACCGCGGACAAAGCCAAAGTTATCTCATGTGCTGGAAAACGAAGCTAAAATAGACGTTGAAGGAATGATTGAGAGAGCTATCGCAGGGATCTCCATTGAAGAAATCGGTCTGAATCAGTCAAAGGAAACAGAGCAGAAAGCATTATTCGAAGACCTTCTGTAGATTTTGTTGTACAAACAGCTTGCTTACCGTTAAAATGAAACTATTAAAAGATAGAAAGAGGTTATCAGCATGGATGTTAAAATGAAAGGTAAACCACTTACTACTAATGGAGAGATACCCGCTAAGGGGTCGCAAGCTCCAGCGTTCACTTTAAAAGATTTGAATGACCAATCAGTATCACTTGAAGATTATAAAGGATACGTTGTTTTGATAAGTACGTTTCCGGACATTAACACAAGTACATGTTCAAGACAGACCGGTAAATTTAATGAAATGGCAAGCACTTTGGATGATACTAAAATTATCTCTATATCTTCAAACACAGTAGAAGAGCAAAAAGACTGGTGTGCTGCAAAATCAATCGATATGGATCTGTTACATGATAGTGAAAGAAGTTTCTCTAAAGATTATGGACTTTATGTAGAGGAGATGGATAAAACTGCTCGTGCAGTTCTTGTGCTAAACAGACAAGGTCAAGTCGTCTATAATGAAGTCGTTAAAGAAATGTCTGAAGATCCAAATTACGAAGCAGCGGTTGCGGCTGCCAAACATGAAGAAGCAGAGATATCTTAAATAAAGCTTTATTTTCAAAGAGTAGTTTGATAGAATATCAATAAATCATAAAAGACCAACTAATTGAATATAGAGCAATGATCAAGAGAAGTATCTGTCGTGTATTCTGTTTAAGAGAATGGGTGTTTGCTGAAAATCCCTAACAGAAGCGATAGAGAAGTAGCTTGTGAGCTAACAGAGTGAACTTTGAGTAACTTTGTTTGAAGTAACGGATCATTACATCCGTATATGAAGAGGTTTGAAGGCGCAATCGTGTTCTTTGATCAATTTAGGTGGTACCGCGAATAAGAGCATTCGTCCTATTATTATAGGACGAATGCTCTTTTTATTTTGTGTTTAATTTGATATTAACAATAGGAGATGAGTATATGACAGAAGAAATCAGCATGTCAAAAAAGTATCAGCCTACTGAAGTAGAAGCTGGTAGATACGAACAGTGGATCGAAAAAGATTTATTTAAGCCAAGTGGAGATGAAAAAGCAGAGCCTTATTCAATCGTAATTCCACCTCCGAACGTAACTGGGAAGTTGCATTTAGGTCATGCTTGGGATACAACACTACAAGATATTATTATTCGTCAGAAAAGAATGCAAGGATACGACACTTTATGGCTTCCAGGAATGGACCATGCGGGAATTGCTACCCAAGCTAAAGTAGAAGAAAAACTAGCCCAAGATAATATCTCTCGTTATGATCTGGGGAGAGAGAAATTCTTGGAAAAAGTATGGGACTGGAAAGAGGAATATGCATCAAACATCAGAGCGCAATGGGCTAAAGTTGGGATCTCTGTTGATTATAGTCGTGAGCGGTTCACGCTTGATGAGGGATTAAATGATGCTGTTAAAAAGGTCTTTGTCGATCTTTATAACAAAGGGTTAATCTACCGTGGCGAATACATCATCAACTGGGATCCTAAAGCTCAAACAGCTTTGTCTGATATCGAAGTTGACCACAAAGATGTTAATGGTGCTTTCTACCATATGAAGTATCCTTTAACAGATGGTTCTGGAGAAGTTGAAATTGCAACGACAAGACCAGAAACGATGCTTGGTGATACGGCAGTTGCCGTACATCCAGAAGACGATCGCTATAAAGATTTAATTGGTAAAACACTTAAATTACCATTAGTAGGTAGAGAACTTCCAATCATTGCGGATGATTATGTTGAAATGGATTTTGGAACAGGTGTGGTTAAAATTACACCAGCTCATGATCCAAATGACTTTGAAGTGGGTAATCGTCATAATTTAGAGAGAATCAATGTTATGAATAACGATGGTTCTATGAATGATTTGGCTGGGCAATATGCGGGAATGGATCGATTTGAAGCCCGTAAAGCGATCATTAAAGATTTAAAAGCGCAAGGATATTTGATTAAAGTAGAAGAAATGGTTCATAGTGTAGGACACTCTGAAAGAACAGGAGTCGTAGTTGAACCAAGACTTTCTACTCAGTGGTTCGTAAAAATGGATTCACTTTCAAAACAGGCAATAGACAATCAGGAAACTGAAAATAAAGTTCATTTCGTTCCTGAACGATTTGAGAAAACATTCAATAACTGGATGGAAAATGTACATGATTGGGTTATTTCAAGACAATTATGGTGGGGGCACCGTATTCCAGCTTGGTATCATAACGAAACTGGTGAAATGTACGTTGGAGAAATTGAACCTGAAGATAGTCAAAACTGGACCCAGGATAACGATGTTTTAGATACTTGGTTTAGTTCAGCACTATGGCCGTTTTCAACAATGGGCTGGCCGAATGAAGACTCTGAAGATTTCAAAAGATACTTCCCAACGAGTACGCTAGTAACAGGATATGACATCATATTCTTTTGGGTAAGCCGTATGATTTTTCAAAGCTTGGAATTTACGGAAGAACGTCCATTTAAAAATGTCTTGATTCACGGGTTAATTCGTGACGAGCAAGGAAGAAAAATGAGTAAGTCTTTAGGTAACGGGATTGATCCTATGGAAGTAATCGACAAGTACGGTGCAGATGCTTTACGCTGGTTCCTGTCGAATGGTTCAGCACCCGGCCAAGATGTCCGCTTTAGTTATGAAAAAATGGATGCCGCTTGGAATTTCATCAATAAAATCTGGAATGCCAGTCGATATGTTATCATGAATTTAGAAGACTTTGATTTAAAAGACATGAACTTAAAAGGTAAACAATCAATCGCTGATAAATGGATTTTAGCTAGATTGAATGAAACTATTGCACAGGTAACCGATCTCTTTGAGAAGTTTGAATTTGGAGAAGCCGGAAGAGCGCTTTATAAATTCATCTGGGATGATTACTGTGACTGGTATATTGAAATGAGTAAAGAAATTCTTTTCAATGGTTCAGAAGAAGAGAAAAACTCAACACGAAGTATTTTGGTGCATGTACTAGACCAAACACTTAAGTTATTGCATCCAGTTATGCCATTCGTTACAGAAGAGATTTGGGAGAATATGCCACACTCTGGAGAGTCTCTAGTTGTTGCAGAGTACCCTAAAGTGAATGCTGACTTTGAAGACGAAGAAGCTGTTAGCAATATGGACATGCTGATTGAACTCATTCGATCTATAAGAACGATTCGAGCTGAAGTGAACCGTCCATTATCTAAAAAAATCGATATCTTAGTTCGTGCGAAATCAGATAAAGAAAAACAATTTTTAACAGATAATAAAAGTTTCATTGAAAGGTTCTGTAATCCAGAAGCTTTAACAATCGATACAACGATATCAGTGCCTGATGAGGTGAAGACGGCAGTGATTTCAGGAGCAGATATTTTCTTACCGCTTGCTGGATTAGTAGATGTTGATGAAGAAATTGAGCGTTTAAGCAAAGAACTGGACAAATGGGCACAAGAAATCAAACGAGTGGAAGGCAAATTATCAAACCAGAAGTTTGTTGCCAATGCACCTGAGAAAATTGTTGAAGAAGAAAGAGCAAAAGAGAGTGCATACAGAGAAAGACAAGCTTCTGTTGCAGACCAACTTGAAAAACTTAAAGCTTTAAAAGGAGCAGAGTAATGAGCAAAGTGAAAGCTGTCATTTTTGATATGGATGGATTGATTTTTGATACAGAAAAAATTTATTATCAGTCCAATCAATCCATTGCAGATCAAATCGGTTTACCGTTCACATATGAATTTTATGAAAGATATGTTGGTGCTAGTGATAAAGACTTTTTTGCGGCGTTACACGAAGAATATAAAAACAAATCTTTAGTTGAAGAATTTATTCAAAAAAGTCAAATTGATATTCATGAGACACTTTTAGAGGCGACGATTCCAATGAAAAAAGGATTGCTCGAATTACTGGAATTTCTGAAAGATCAGCAGATTGAGATGGTAGTTGCTTCGTCCACTGAACGTAGTATGGTAGAGACTTTGATCAAAAATGCTGGAATTGCGGATTATTTCATCGGAGTTGTAGGTGGAAACGAAGTTGAGAATTCTAAGCCGGACCCTGCGATCTTTTTGAAAGCGATCAGTCTGACAACAGCTGAAAAAGAAGAAGCTGTCGTCTTGGAGGATTCATTGAATGGTGTAAGAGCAGCGCATGCTGCAAATATCCCAGTATTAATGGTGCCGGATTTACTCACTCCAAATGAAGAAGCCATAGATAAAGCTACGCATATTATTGAAGATTTAACCAAAGTGATCGATTATGTAAAAAATAAGGATAAATAAATCAATAATCCAATTTTTCGTAAGTATATAGAAGAGAGAGGTGATCATTTACCTCTCTCTTTTTATATAGAGGAGGACTTTGATGACCGTCTTGACGCAAAAATTTATAGATGTACCAGAACAATCTAGACCAAGAGAGCGACTGAATGAATATGGTGCGAAGGCTCTCGCAAACCATGAGTTGCTTGCGATACTCCTAAGAACTGGGACTAGAAATTTGAACGTACTACAGCTCAGTATGAATGTTTTATCTGAATTTGATGATTTGTTTTCTCTTCGTCATGTTAGTGTGGAAGAATTGATGAGAATCCAGGGGATTGGAAAAGCAAAGGCGATAGAGTTGATCGCGGCAATTGAATTGGGTGGACGGGTCGCAAGAGCTTCTCAGATCAAAGAAGGCACGGTGACTTCAAGTTCATATATAGGTAATCTGCTTCAAGAAGAATTAGGAGGATTGCATCAAGAGCATGTTATGGCAATCTATCTGAATACAAAAAACGAAATTATAAAAAAAGAAACGGTATTTAAAGGTAGCTTGAATAGTTCTGTTGCGCATCCGAGAGAAATTTTTAGAGGTGCAGTGAAATATGCTGCAGCGAGAATTATCATAGCGCACAATCATCCTTCCGGAAATCCAGATCCTTCAGAAGCGGATATTTCTTTTACTGAAAGAATGACTAAAGCTGGCGAAATGATAGGGATTGATTTACTAGATCATATTATCGTTGGGGAAAATTCTTATATCAGTTTAAAGGAGTGTGGACTGATCTAATTCTATAACCGTACATAAAATTGGTAAAATAAAAATCTCTTTTTTCGAGAAAGCGTTAGTAAAAAGTTTATAAATTTCAAAATTAATTTTAGGTAAATTTTATTTAATTGATGTAATTGCTTGCGTTATTAAAAAAAGCATGGTATAGTTTACTTAGCATTTTGTTAGGGAAAGAAAAAAGATATGTGTAATAACATTCCGATTCGTTACCATAGCAATAATGTGAAATATAATGTGCTTACGGCACGAGGAGGAAAAGTAATATGGAAAATGGTACAGTAAAATGGTTTAACGCAGAAAAAGGTTTTGGCTTCATCGAACGTGAAGGTGCAGATGATGTATTCGTACACTTCTCAGCTATCAACGAAGAAGGATTCAAATCATTAGAAGAAGGACAAGCTGTAACTTTCGACATCGAAGAAGGCGCACGCGGACCTCAAGCTGCTAACGTAGAAAAAGCTTAATTAAACTTAAAAATTTTCAACCGAGAGAGCGTCTAACGCCCTCTCGGTTTTTTAATTACCCAGAAAAAATTTTATCTTTAAGCGTTACATAGAATCTATAGGCAATCTTCATGTCCTATGTTAGAATTAAGCAACAATTTGAGTTTCTTCTATCAAATTGGTGTCAAATATAAAAAAAGAATTAAAGTCACAATCTAGTAGTGAAAAATTCTTTGTAAAAGGGTACAATGAAGCAATGAATCTTTGCAATTAAACGAATGAATATCTAACAAAGATCGTAATGTTTTATTTTGAGAGGGGAACGAACACGTGCGTTGGTTTAACAAAAAAGGAATCGGGATTGATTTAGGCACAGCGAATACAAATGTTTACGTAGAAGGAAAAGGTATCGCTATAGGAGAACCTTCCGTTGTTGCCAAAGATAATACAACAGGAGAAGTCGTTTCAGTAGGTCTAGACGCTCAGAAAATGATCGGCCGTACTCCTGGAAGTATTGTAGCTATCCGTCCAATGAAAGATGGCGTTATCGCAGATTACGATACAACGATTGCGATGATGGAATACTTTATTTCTAAAGGAACAGGCAAAAAAAATTCTAAGCCAAGTGTCATTGTATGTGTACCTGGTGGAGGAACTGAAGTAGAAAAAAGAGCCATTATTGATGCAACTAAAATGGCAGGCGCAAGTGAAGCATTCTTAATCGAAGAACCATTTGCTGCTGCAATCGGAGCAGGTTTACCAGTCAATGATCCTACCGGAAGCATGGTAGTAGATATCGGAGGCGGTACAACAGACGTTGCGACGATTTCACTGGGCGGTATCGTCAGTAGCCGTACAATTAAAATGGCTGGAGATCAGATGGATATTTCAATCATCCACTATATCCGTAATAAATATAATTTATTAATTGGAGAAAGAACGGCTGAATCTGTGAAAATGGAACTTGGTTGTGCTTCAATTGAAGCAGCAAAAGAACTGGGTTCTACAGATATCCGTGGTAGAGATTTATTGACAGGTTTACCAAAAACTATTGAAATCTCAGCTGTAGATATTGCTGAAGCTATTCAAGAAGTTGTAGACAGCATTGTCATTGCTGTTAAAGGAACGCTTGAAGATACCTCTCCAGAAATCTCAGCAGATGTTATTGATAGAGGAATCGTCTTAACAGGTGGAGGCGCCATGCTGAAACACCTAAGTGAAGTGATTGCAGAGCAAACTGAAGTGCCAGTGTTTGTTGCGAATGATCCATTGAACTGTGTAGCAATTGGTACTGGAGAAGCTTTAAATCATTTAGATCTTTACCGTAAACAAAGCAGATAATTAAATTGGATAACTGAAATAGGCGGGAAGGGCTACTTCCCGCTTATTTATTGAATTCAAGTAAAGTGAAAAACTGTTCAGAGATGATCTGATTTTTTTATAGATGACTTTATAAAAACTACGAATATGCTTGGAATTATGGTAAAATGACCAAAGCTATAGTATTTGAGGTGTGAGAAGTGAACCAATTTTTTACAAACAAAAAAATGATCGTATTATTAGTGAGTGTTATATTATTTGTGTCTTTACTGTCTTTATCTTTGACGCAAGTCGGTTCATCTAATTTTGTACAGCAGTTTACAAACGATATCACTGCCGTTACAGGACGAATTTTTGCTAAGCCAGTTAATGCGGTGAATGATCTTTTCGGTTCGATTGATCGGTTACAAGATACTTTTGAAGAAAATCAGCGATTAAAAAAAGAAATTGACCGTATTTATGAAACACAAGCTGAACTTGCAGTATTAAGAGACGAAAATCAAATCATGCAAGAGGAACTGGATTTACAGAATTCTTTAACAGATTTCCAGACAATTACTGGATCCGTCATTTCTAGAAATCCCGACTCTTGGGTTGATCAAGTGACCATTGATCGGGGAAGTCAAGATGGTCTAGAAAATGGTATGTCTGTTATGTCTAATAATGGTTTAGTTGGGAGAGTTATTGAAACCAACCCGACAAGTTCGAAAGTCGTTCTTTTGACAAATCTTGAAGGATCTTCAAATCAAGTTTCTGCGGAAATTTTATCAGAAGAAGTGATTAATGGGCTTATCAGCGGTTACGATGTTGAATCCAATCGATTAATCATGACTCAAATAACATCTACTGCTGAAATTGCAGAAGGAGAACAAGTGATTACTTCCGGTTTGGGAGGATCTATACCTCGTTCACTGGTTATTGGAACGGTAGATGAAGTTACAATGGATGACCATGGACTAGCACAAAGAGTTTATATCAAACCAGCTGCAGATTTTGAACATATTCGATATGTGACGATTATCAATCGTACTGCTGAAAGCGGGGAATAAGAATGAGTCAATGGAAAAAGATTCTTTATTCCCTCATACTCCTTTTAGTAGCCCTGCTACTAGATGGAGGGCTAACGGCTCAATTAAAAGCGGTATTCACAACGGACGTAGGGACAATTGTTCCAAGACTCACAGTACTCGTGTTACTGATCCTTTCTTTCTATCTGAGCTTTAAACATATTATATGGCTCTCTTTGATTATGGGATTTTTATATGATAGCTACTATACTGGGTATTTAGGTATCTATATGGCTACATTTACATTGATCGCCTATGTGATTCTTCAACTTAGAAGTTATTTCAAGCCCAATTTATTGATTTATGTACTGTTAAGTGTCATCGTGATTACACTTTTAGAGTTTTTTGTATTTGGAGTATACCGCGCCATCAACATTACGCAGCTATCTATGCAACTTTTCATTGTAGAACGTCTGGGAATCAGTTTACTTTTCAATGGAATTATGATGTTAGTCATAGGGTATCCTGTGGATAAAATAGGCCAGAAGGTCGTACAAAAAGAAGAAATAAGATTCAAAAGATAAGTGACATTTAATAGGAACGATAAGTGAAATAAGGAATGCCAATCTTTATTACAGAGGTGAAAAACTTGCAGAAGATTGTAACGCTTAAAGGAACTAAAGATGGATTTCAATTACTCGTTGATCAGTCAGCTGCGTTTCTTACAATCGTTGAAGAAACGACGAAATTAATTAATCCATTAAAAAAAGAAGCGACAGCCGCGAAACCAATTGAATTGACGATCAAGACTGGAAATCGATTGTGGAACGAGAAAGAAAAAGAAGAAATCAGAACGTTGATTGAAGAAAAGTCCTATTTGAAAATCAAAGCGATTGATTCAGAAGTCGTTAAAATACAAAGAGCTTTAGAGTGGCATGATGAAGTGAGCACGAAGCTTGAAGTCAGTACTGTCCGCAGTGGTCAAATCATCGATGTAGAAGGTGATTTACTATTAGTTGGTGGAGTACATCCAGGTGGGACTGTTAAAGCGTCCGGTAGTATCTATATTATTGGAGACCTCAGAGGTATTGCTCATGCGGGTACGAAGGGTAAAGAACAAGCTGTTGTTATTGCTAATTTTTCTTACAATGCACAAGTTCGTATTGCTGACCATGTCCATGTAGTCGATACTGCTGAAAAAGAAATGCAGGATACTGCAGCGAAATTTGAAGTGGTTTATCTAGATGATTTACATATTTTGAGAGTGTCGCCACTCAATGAATTGAAAAAGATTAGACCAGAATTAGGAAATGTTACAGGAGGATTAATCAATGGGTAAAGCCATCGTTATAACATCAGGTAAAGGCGGAGTTGGAAAAACAACTTCAACGGCTAATATTGGTACTGCATTAGCGCTACAAGGGAAAAAAATCTGCCTAGTCGACATGGACATTGGATTAAGAAATCTCGATGTTATACTAGGTTTAGAAAATAGAATTATATATGATATCGTAGATGTAATTGAAGGACGAGCTAAGCTCCACCAGGCCATTATCAAAGACAAAAGATTCAATGATCAGCTATTTCTACTACCAGCAGCTCAGCATGCGGATAAAAACGTCATCAATGAAGATCAGATGATTGAACTAATTAGCGAGTTGAAGAAAGATTATGATTATGTACTCATCGACTGCCCAGCTGGAATCGAACAAGGATTTAAAAACTCAATTGCAGCAGCAGATGATGCTATCCTTATCACTACTCCAGAAATCTCGGCCATCAGAGATGCAGATAGAATCATAGGCTTAGTAGAACAGACTAAGATTGGTTCACCAAAACTAGTCATTAACAGAATTAGAAAGCGCATGATGCAACAAGGTGATGTCATGGATATAGATGAGATTACGAGACATCTTTCTGTTAAGCTTCTAGGAATTGTTTTTGAAGATGATGAAGTCGTCCGTTCTTCAAACAAAGGAAATCCAGTTGCATTAGATCCAGATAATATCTCTTCTCAAGGATATAGAAATATAGCACGAAGAATTCTTGGAGAAACGGTACCTTTAATGACGCTTAAAGAAGAAAAGAAATCTTTCTGGCAAAAGATATTTAACAAAAACTAATTGACTTGAATGGTTCGTTTTGGTATGATAATAACGTTGTATTTGTGCCGCACCACAGCTACAACCGCTCGTATATGAGTTTTCAAGATCTGATTAAGGTCACTTATAACGGCGAGTCTTAGTGCAATAGAGAGCATGGCGTTATGCAGTGTGCTCTACTAAATAAGGAGGTGCAACAAACATGTATGCAATCATCAAAACAGGTGGCAAACAAATCAAAGTAGAAGAAGGAAAAGCAGTCTTCGTTGAAAAATTAGAGGGTGAAGCTGGAGATTCTGTTACTTTTGGTGAAGTATTGTTTGTTGGAGGAGACAACGCAATCGTTGGAACTCCAACAGTTGAGGGAGCTTCAGTAGAAGCTATCATCGAGAAACAGGGACGTGCTAAAAAAGTTACTACGTTCAAGTATCGTCGTAGAAAAGACTCTCATACTAAACGTGGACATCGTCAACCATACACTAAAGTAACAATCAACTCGATTAAAACAAAGTAAGTGAAAGAAGGATTTTAAATGATTCAAGCGCATTTTGATCGTTTGAAGAATAACCAAATCATTTCTATCGAGATTTCTGGTCATGCTGAATCTGGTCCATATGGACAAGATCTTGTATGTGCCGCAGTTTCGGCGCTTAGTATTGGAGCGATAAATAGTATAATAGAGCTGGCTAAATTGACACCTTCTATTGATATCGATGAAGAAAATGGAGGCTATCTTTCCATGACTCTTCCAGACAATCGATCTGAAGAACAGTCTAATGTAGCTCAGATTTTATTGGAAAGTTTATTGCTATCGCTTAAAAGTGTACAGGAAGAGTCCCCAAAATATATCAATATTAAACAGACTAAATAAAGATGGAGGTGCATTCTAATGTTGAAAATGAATTTACAGTTGTTCGCACACAAAAAAGGTGGCGGTTCTACAACTAACGGTCGTGACTCTCAATCAAAACGTTTAGGCGCTAAACGTGGAGATGGTCAAGTCGTTTCAGGTGGTTCAATTTTATTCCGTCAACGCGGAACTAAAATCTATCCTGGAGAAAACGTTGGAAAAGGCGGAGACGACACTCTATTTGCAAAAATTGATGGCGTTGTTCGTTTCGAACGTAAAGGTAAAAACAAAAAACAAGTATCTGTATATCCAGTAGCTAACTAATTTAACGGACTAATTCGTTAAGAAGTTTGCCTGAACGGAAACTATAAGGAATTATGAGGACCTAAGTTAATGGATCCTCATAATTCCTTTTTTGGGTTCTATGTCAATTAGCGTTGGTGAAGAATAAAGCTAGAAAATAATCGTACTTGGAAGAGAACAGATAGTTAGCTTATGCTGCTATGTGTTCTCTTTCTTTTTCGATCATTTTGAGTTTGTTTCTGATTGGTTTTAAATTGAAGTGCAATATAATACGATTTTTATAGTGAATAAAGTTCCTGTAGCCATAGGCTACCCGGTTTAAGACTTTGATTTTGTTATTGATTCCCTCTATCTTTCCATTGTTATAAGGATAGTAGAAGGTGTTTTGAATATAAGGGAAATGAGCTCTCAACGTTTTTAAACTGGTTTTCATATATCCAGATAATTCAGGGGAAGCTGGTTGGTCTAAAATAGCTCTTAATTGATTTGAGTCATTTTCTTCAACGGACTTAAGGACAGCTTGATAAACTCCATACGTTGTTTTTAGTTCTGGATCATAGGCCAACATCTCTGAAACAATCGCTGCTTCTAAACGTTGTCCAAACAGTGGAAAGTATTGATAAGTAGTATAAGATAATTCTGTCTCTTTCTTTAGAAGTTTCTTCCAGAACCGTTTTAATCGTCTATATTTCTTTTGATCTTCTCCATTAGAGGTTCGAAGTCGATTCATGACTTTTACGCGCGTCTTGTTCATTGACCGGTTCACGAGCTGAACGATATGAAATCGATCAATAATGATATCAGCGTTTGGAAATAGCTCTGGAAGGAAACTGACGTAACTCGCATTCATGTCTGTCGTGATTGTTTTGACTTGGTTTCTTTGTTTCTGACTGTATCGAGAAGAAAAGTGCTCTTTGATTGTACGCGTATCTTTACTGGGTAGAATATCTAATATTGTGCCCGTTACGACATCGATATACTCAAAAGCCATTTGTCCCTCACCGTACTTGAATTCATCCACTGACAAGTTCTCTGGCAATGAATGATAGTAAGGTTGATAATACTTCACTTGTTTATTGATGATTCTTTGAATGGTTGTGGCAGAGACAGTCATCTCTTCAGACAAGCTCTTGATTGAACGGGCGTCAGCTGACTTTGTCAGTATTTCTGCTTTGATGAAGTTAGAGATAAAACAATGTTCTTTTACGATTGGAGTTTCTGCAGTAAACGTTGATTCACAAGATTTACACTTGAACCGCTGCTTTTTCACTCTGAGATAGGTCGGATAAATACCAGACATCGGAAACGTAATTCTAGAGGTCTGAGTCCCATTTTTATAGATAGTGAAGTTCTTGTTTGGCGTCTGACATTTCTTGCATTCCGTAGGAATATAGGTCAGTGTACAATCTATAAATTTACATTTCATCTGTTTATGTACGCCATAAGAAACACAGTTATCGTTAAAGATTATATTTTTGTCTTGAATATCTAGTACTTTTTGCATATCATTTGAAGTAGGCAAGTGAGTTCCTCCTAAGGATGTTGGTTTTGGTCGACTATTATTCTACAGGAGAACTCACTTGTTTTCTAATTTAAGCAAAGAAAAATAACGTTAGTGAATTCTCACCAACGTTATTTATTATAGAACCCTTTTTTGTTGGTGTGAATCCTTATTTTAATCCCTTGAGAAAACCAATAGAATCAGTTAAAATGAATATGTTACAGAGTTTAATTTTTCGATTACTTGACCGATTATTTCGTAACGCACACGTTTAGCAACAAAAGCTATTTTTCTCGATTCCAATTCTAGATTCTAGCTTGACGTGTACGGAATGAATTGTCTTAGTCTTGTAGAAAGGCGGGCTAAAGTGTCGACAGAACATATCGAATCTGTTTACCAAGTTCTGGATCAATCTGCTATGATGCTTAAAGAAGATCTTCAGGTCTCCTACATGGAAGCGTTGATTGAAACAGGAGAAAATTTGCTGGATAACAAAACCGTTCGTATTCTGGATGGTAAACCGTCCAAGTACACTCAAGATGAACTTGAAGCTCTGTATGAGCAAGTAGATCTTTCAGAAATCGCTTCAAATGAATTGAGACAGGCAATACAACTCTCAATATTGAGAGGAATGCGTGAAGATTTTGTTCAAGCAAACCACCAGATGACACCAGACTCTATTGGATCATTGATGGCTTACTTGGTAGAAGTCTTAGCGCCACCGAAATCAGAAACACCGTATCATTTACTGGATCTATCTATAGGAACGGGGAACTTGACCTATACACTCTTTCATTTTTTGAATAGAGACAATAGAATCATTCAACTTTCAGGAATAGATAATGATGAGTTACTCTTGTCGTTAGCTGCTACTAGTGCTGCTCTTCAGGATGTAACTATTAGCTTAACGCTCCAAGATGCTTTAAGTAATCTGCTCATTGAACCAGCGGATACAATTGTATCCGACTTACCAGTAGGATATTATCCGTTAGATGAACAAGCTGAAAAGTTTGAAACTTCTTTTCCGACAGGACACTCCTTTACCCACCATTTAATGATTGAACAAGGAATGAACTATCTGAAAGAAGGGGGCTTTGGGTTTTATCTGGTACCTTCAAATATTTTTGAATCAGAAGAAGCCAAAGATTTACTTGCATTTATCCAGAAAGTAGGACACTTTCAAGGAATGCTTACATTACCTAAAGAATTATTCAAAACAGAACAGTCCAAAAAATCTATATTAATTGTTCAAAAAAAAGGTGTGGGTACGCAACAAGCTAAAGAAGTCTTGTTAGCAACTGCTCCTGATTTTAAGAACTTATCAGCTATGCAAGACTTAATAGCTGAAATAACGCAATGGAAACATAATTTTCTGAACTAAATTAACTATAAAAGGAGAGACATGCATGTCTAAGACAATCGCTATTAACGCTGGAAGTTCCAGTTTGAAATGGAAACTTTTTGAAATGCCTGAAGAAACTGTACTAGCTTCTGGTATAGTAGAACGTATCGGATTGAACGATTCGATTTTTACAATTAAATACGGTGAAGGTCAAAAATATAAAAAAGTATTAGATATTAATGATCATGAAGTTGCCGTTGAAATGTTACTAAAACAATTAACTGAATTGAATATTATTGAAGACTTCGATGAAATTACGGGTGTTGGACACCGTGTTGTAGCTGGTGGAGAAATTTTCCAAGATTCAGCACTTGTTACAGATGAAGTCATTGATCAAATCGAAGACTTATCTGAATTCGCACCATTACACAATCCTGCTAACGCAACAGGAATTAGAGCTTTCCGTAAAATTTTACCGGAAATTACAAGTGTAGCGGTATTTGATACTTCTTTCCACCAAACAATGCCGAAGGTAAATTATATGTATAGTATTCCAATGGAATATTACAAAAAGCATAATGCACGTAAATATGGTGCCCACGGAACAAGTCATAAATATGTAGCGGAACGTGCTGCTGAAATGATGGGTAAACCAATTGAAGAGCTTAAAATCATTACATGTCATCTAGGTAATGGGGCTTCAATTACTGCTGTTGATGGAGGTAAATCTGTTGATACGTCAATGGGATTCACACCTTTAGCGGGGGTAACAATGGGTACTCGTTCTGGGGATATCGATGCTTCACTACTTCCATTCTTAATGGAAAAAGAAGGTATTGATAACATTAACGACATGATCTACATTTTGAACAATGAATCTGGCTTAAAAGGTCTTTCTGGAATCTCAAGTGATATGCGTGATCTTGAAGATGCAGAACATACAAATGAAGATGCTGCCTTAGCGCTTCGCATTTTTGAAGATAGAGTTAGAAAATATGTAGGTTCATACGCAGCAACTATGAACGGTGTAGATGCAATCGTATTTACTGCCGGTATTGGTGAGAATGGTGTTGAAACACGTGAGAACGTAATCAACGGTTTAACATTCTTAGGAGCTGAAATTGATACTGAGAAAAATGATGTTCGTGGAGACGAGCGCTTTATCTCTACTGAGGATTCTAAAGTTAAAGTCTTACTTGTTCCAACTGATGAAGAAGTTATGATTGCTCGTGACGTTGAAAAACTTAGATAATAACTAAATAAAAAGCACATTGCCTTTATGAGGAAGGGCGATGTGCTTTTTTGTATATTGTCATTTAATTAAGTTATTTTTTATATCTGTTCTAACGACCAATACATCACAATCTGCATGTCGAATGACGTATTCAGAAACAGAACCTACAAATATTCGCTCAACAGCATTGAGTCCTGTAGCACCTAGCATAATCAAATCGACATCATTGGACTCTGGAATTTGTTTGGCAACCATTATTTTGGGAGAGCCATATTCAAGTACAATTTTAACATTAGAGACGCCGTCTTTTTCAGCTTCAGCTTTGTATTGTTCTAAAGTGTTCTGCGCTTCTTCCCTTGCATTATCAGCAATGGATCCGTCAAAAGTAGAAAAAGACTGATAAGCACGTGTGTCGATAACATGAGCTAAAACTAGAGAAGCACGATTTCGTTCGGCAACAGCAACGGCTTTCTTGAAAGCTTTTTCGGCTGCTTGAGAACCATCAACAGCAACGAGTATTTTATTGTATTCTTGTAACATAGGGATTCCTCTCCTTTGTATTCAAGTTTTCTGTATTTGTATACTTATATTATACAAGAAAAAATATAGATTACGATAATAGTTTAACCTTTTTTTGAAAACCAAGGTATAAAAAAACCACTTTAGTTCCCTAAAGTGGTTCAATCGCTAAGTATAAGAAATCCGATGGTGCCGGTAGATTGTCGTGTTTGGTTGAACCCGCAATATAGCAGGTGGGCTTCACCGGAAAAATATCTGACTACCAAGTGATAAGGCATGTCATGAATTCTTCCTTCAGAATCCCAGGTTTTAAAGAATATGTTCGGTCAACACAGTAGCCGACAACGCGTACACCTCAGAAATCTTACTCTTATAATAGCATCGAATCTTAACTTTGTCAATCAATTGAATTACATGATTAAAACAATATAAGCAAAATAATTCATTGTAACCGTTTGTTCGTTTGATTGAGTTTAAGAATTGTACTTGTTATATTGTTTTGATAAGGCTTCCTCAAATTTACTTTTTGAATTGGGTATATAGTAAAGGGCGCCATCTAGCGAATCAGGTAAATATTGCTGTTCTACCCATGAATCAGGATAAGCATGCGGATATTTATAGGTGACTCCCCGATCAAGCTCACTTGCTCCTTTATAATGACTATCTTTTAAGTGGTTAGGCACGTGTCCACTTTTTCCTTGCCTAACGTCTGCAAGTGCTTGATCGATTGCAGAAATAGCGGAATTTGACTTTGGAGAAAGTGCTAATTCAATGACTGCATTTGCTAACGGAATTCTTGCTTCGGGGAACCCTAATTTTTCTGCAGATTGAACGGCTGTTACAGCTCGAGCAGCACCAGCAGGATTGGAGAGACCGATATCTTCGTAGGCAATAACCATTAATCTTCTACAGATAATTTGAAGCTCTCCTGCCTCAACCAGTCGTGCCATATAATGCAAGGCGGCTTGAACATCACTACCTCGAATAGATTTTTGAAAAGCTGAAATAACATCGTAATGTGCATCACCGTCTTTGTCATGGGTAAGCACTTTTCTTTGCAAGCATTCCTCGGCTATCTCTAATGTAATACGAATAATACCCTCATGATCTACAGGAGTTGACTCAGCAGCCAGTTCAAGAGCATTCAGGGCACTTCTAAGGTCTCCGTTCGTTGCTCTAGCAAAATGCGTTAGAGCCTGCTCATCTACAACGAGCGATAGCTTGCCTAGACCACTTTCCTTATCAAATAAGGCTCTGTTCAGTGCCGATTTGATTTGTTCTTCGGATAGTGGCTGTAATTCAAATATTTGTGATCGACTTCTAATAGCCGGGTGAATAGAAATATATGGATTTTCTGTTGTAGCACCAATCAAGATAATGCGACCATTTTCAAGGTGAGGTAAGAGGAAATCCTGTTTTGGTTTGTCTAAACGATGAACCTCATCTAATAACAAAATAACCGTTCCACTCATTTTTGCTTCTTCAACAACGATTTGTAAGTCTTTCTTTGAATCGGTCGCTGCATTGAGCATTCTAAAAGCATACTGAGTTGATCCTGCAATGGCACTTGCAATACTGGTTTTTCCAATTCCTGGCGGTCCATACAAAATCATAGAAGATAAGCGTTTAGCTTCAACCATACGCCAGATAATTTTTTCTTTCCCTACTAGATGTTTTTGTCCAACAATCATATCTATAGAAGTTGGTCGCATACGATAAGCTAACGGCTGACTCAAACTAGCAGCTCCTTTCAATTTCATTATAGATAGTATAACACGAGAAAAATAGAATCTCTAACTTTAGTGAACACCCGTTTGTGTGAATATATCATATTTATGGCAATCTTATACTGTCTAGACGTACTACTTTGTGATACTATGTATAGTGAATTAGTTCCAAAAAGGGAATAGATGAGGGCATGATATGATGGATATTAAAGGAATAATTAACAATAATCGATTAAATAAAAGTGTAATGCAAGGATCTTTTGGTATTGAAAAAGAAGGTATTCGTGTGGATGAAGAGCAGCGACTTTCGCTAGAAGACCATCCTGCAGTTTTTGGGGATCGTTCGTATCATCCCTATATTCAAACTGATTTCAGCGAAGCGCAGCTGGAAGTTGTAACACCACCAATGACATCTCTCGATGAAGCATTCAAGTGGATGAAAGCATTAAATGATGTTACCCAGCGTTCCGTTCGTGACAGTGAATACGTTTGGCCATTTAGTATGCCAGCAGTTTTACCCGACACAAAGCAGATTCCAATTGTAAGAGTTAGTGATCAAAGTGAAGTAGCTTACAGAGAAAAACTTGCAAAAAAATATGGAAAGAAAAAGCAATTGATTAGTGGTATTCACTATAATTTTGCATTTTCAGATGATTTTATCCAAGCTGTTTTCGAAAATCAAGAAGCGTACAAATCGGCTAAAGAAGTCAAGGATGAAATTCACCTTAAGTTAGCGCGTAATTTCTTAAGTCATCAATGGATAGTGACCTATCTATTTGGTGCGGCACCTTTCGCACATGAGTCCTTCTTTGAAATAGATAAAAAGGAATACATTTTAAAGGATCCGATTCGTTCTATCCGAAATAGTCAGCATGGCTATCACAACACCAACGATATCGTTGTTCGATACGACGAATTACAGCACTATGTGCAAGATGTTGAAGATATGGTCGCAAAAGGCACTCTTAGTGAAGAACGAGAATTTTACGGAGCGGCTAGACTACGAGGTAAATCCAAAAAAATTGGTCGTATGATCGAGACAGGTATTGAGTATGTTGAGTTCAGACCGTTTGATATCAACCCTTATAGCGCTCTTGGATTAACAAAAGAACAAGCAACGTTCATTCATCTGTTTTTTGTGCACATGATTTGGATGGAAGATTCCAAAGATCCAGTTAAGATTCAAGAAGGAACTCGTAAGAATGAAGAAGTGTCTGTAGAAAATCCTTTTAGTCAAACAAAATACTATAAAGAAGGTCTTGAGCTTTTAGAGACTATGAAGCAAATGGCAGAAGAACTCAGCTTAGATGCAGTGTATCATGAAGTAGTGGATACGGCTATAGAACAGTTCAACTCTCCAGAAAAAACACTTGCTGCCCAATTGACCGCTCAAATAGGATCAGTGGATCAGTATCTTGAAGTTGGAAAAGTACTTGGACAAGGATATAAAAAAGAAGCAAATAAAAAACCTTATCTTCTTAGCGGTTTTGAAACGATGGAAATGTCTTCTCAATTATTGATTTTCGATACACTACAAAAAGGTATTCGATTAGAAGTTTTGGATGAAGTCGACCAATTTTTGAAGTTGTCCCATAAAGGACACGAAGAGTATGTGAAAAACGGAAACATGACGGCAAAAGATACCTATATTTCACATTGGATCATGGAAAACAAAACGGTCACGAAAAAAATTCTCAAAAGCAAAGGATTCAAAGTACCTGGTGGAGAAGAGTACCAAACTAAAAAAGATGCGCTTGATGATTTTTATAAATTTAAAGATCGTTCCATAGTTGTTAAACCTAAGTCAACTAATTATGGATTAGGTATTACGGTATTTAAGCATTCTCCAAGTATAGAAGACTTTGAAGAAGCCATTGATATTGCATTTAGTGAAGATGCTTCGGTGCTCGTGGAAGACTTTGCAGCTGGAACAGAATATCGATTTTTTGTACTTGATGGTAAAGTAAAAGCTGTCTTATTAAGAGTTCCTGCAAATGTAACGGGTGATGGTAAACGCTCCGTACGTGAACTGATTGAGCAAAAAAACGAAGATCCTTTAAGAGGAACAAAGCACAGAGCACCTCTTGAGAAGATACAATTAGGTAACATTGAAAAATTAACGTTAAAAGAACAAGGCTATACTTTTGAAAGTATTCCTGAAAAAGGTGAAACAGTTTATCTAAGAGTAAATTCAAATATTTCGACTGGTGGAGATTCTATCGATTTTACAGATGAAATGGACGAAAGTTATAAATTACTGGCAGAAAAAATGGCTGTACCTATTGGAGTAAAAGTAACCGGAATTGATTTGATTATCCCGGATTATACAAAACCTAGTACAGAAGCTGATCCTGGATACACAGTTATTGAAGCCAACTTCAATCCAGCCATGCATATGCATGCGTTTGTGTCTCAAGGAAAAGGTAGAAGACTAACAGTAGAAATTCTTAAAATGCTGTTTCCAGAGGTTTATGTATAAGTCAGTACCTGTTGATTTCCCAAGGAACGCATAGAAAGAAAGTGACATAATGAATCAATCTGTTTATTTAGATTACGCAGCAACAAGTCCGATGCATCCAAAAGTCATTGATGAAATGTCAGAGGCCATGCGCAGTCATTTTGGAAATGCCTCTAGTACGCATCAGTACGGGCGACTTAGTAGAGGGTTATTGGATGAAGCAAGAATTGTTTTTGCGAAGAGTATTCAAGCAAAGCCTAATGAAATTTTGATGACAAGTGGTGGCACAGAAAGTGACAATACGGCTATCTTGAAGACTGCTGAAAAGTTCGGTACAAAAAAGCGTCATATTATTACAACTAATGTAGAACATCAAGCTGTATTGAAACCAATGGAATATTTAGAAGCATTAGGATATGAAGTGACTTATTTGCCTGTCAATGAAGAAGGGTTCGTTACAGCTGATCAAGTGGAACAAGCTTTA
The DNA here is from genome assembly GCF_042660675.1 of Marinilactibacillus sp. GCM10026970. Classification (NCBI taxonomy): domain Bacteria; kingdom Bacillati; phylum Bacillota; class Bacilli; order Lactobacillales; family Carnobacteriaceae; genus Marinilactibacillus; species Marinilactibacillus sp. GCM10026970. The sequence goes on along the minus strand of NZ_JBHSUL010000033.1, from coordinate 33,559 downwards.
AGGGAAGATACCTTTCTGGTTTCAATCATGTTTGGTAACAACGAAGTCGGCACAGTCATGCCCATAGCTGATATTGGCCAATTACTGAAAAATAAAGAACAGCCCATTGTGTTTCATACGGATGCTGTTCAAGCTTACGGTTCAAAAGCTATCGATGTTAACCAGTTGAACGTTGACTTGTTATCTGTTTCTGCACATAAAATTGGTGGACCAAAAGGCATCGGATTTTTATATTGCAGAGAAGGACTTTCCTTACCGAGTCTGATTCTTGGTGGAGAGCAAGAAACTAAAAGACGAGCAGGTACAGAAAATATCCCAGCTGTCGTCGGATTTAAAACAGCTGTCGAATTAATGTTAAGAAATCAAACTCAACGCGTTCAAAATTATTTAGAGTTAAAGACACGACTAGTGAATCAATTAGAAAAAGCCAATATTGCCTATAAGGTTAATGGGAATTTGGAAAAGTCATTACCTCAAATCATCAGCTTACATCTAACGGGAGTAAACGCAGAGCGGATGTTGATCAAGTTGGATCTTTCCGGCATAGCAGTATCGGCCGGATCAGCGTGTACAGCGGGGAATATTGATCCAAGTCATGTACTCACAGCTATGTATGGAGAAAAGCATCCAGCGATTAGTGAGACCATTAGAATCAGTATGGGATTTGAAACGAAAGAACAAGATATCGACAGACTCGTTACAGTATTAGATAAAGAGATCAACAACCAGTGAGCACAAAAGGAAAAAATGAGTTTCAATGATAAGGAGAGCGTAAAATGGCCACTAAATTAATCGACAGTCTAACAGGAAGCAAGGATCAGTATAAAGTAAATGACCAAGCAAAAAGGTATACTTTAAAAGACCACGGATTTATTGAAACTAAAAATGGGTCTTTTCAGTATGAAAGAACATTAAGTAGCGTAATTTCCGATAAAACAGCACCTAAATTAAAAATTACAATTTCAAAAGATTTAAAAGAATTAAAGCTCGTAACGGTCACAGCAAATGGATTAAAGAAGATAGATATTTTTAAAGACACTGACCTTAAACAAGCTCAATTGATGGTTGAAAATATTTTAAATACCTTTGTAGAAGAGTCCGTACTAGAAAAAGTATAAATAATCATCAAAGCAGTCTTATCAGATTAAAATACTTTTAAACAACTTGATTTCTTCTTTTAAGTAAGTATAATGATAAAGACTGAAACTTACGAACCTTCAATTCGTGTATAGTTCAGAATCTAAACTGAAATGATGGTGATTTTATGACTGACAACTCGAAAACTAGAGTCGTCGTCGGAATGAGCGGAGGAGTGGATTCTTCTGTAACAGCTTTGTTGCTCAAAGAACAAGGTTATGAAGTTATAGGCGTATTCATGAAAAACTGGGATGATACAGATGAAAATGGCGTTTGTACGGCTACCGAAGACTATAAAGACGTCGCATTAGTCGCAAACAAAATTGGTATACCTTATTATTCTATCAACTTCGAAAAAGAATATTGGGACAAAGTATTTACGTATTTCTTAGATGAATATAAAAAGGGCAGAACACCAAACCCAGACGTAATGTGTAACAAGGAAATCAAATTCAAAGCATTCCTTGATTATGCAATGGAATTAGGTGCAGATTACGTGGCTACAGGTCACTACGCTCGTGTTACGCGAGATGAAAATAATGTTACACACTTGCTAAGAGGACTAGATAATAATAAAGATCAAACGTATTTTTTGAATCAATTATCTCAAGAACAGTTATCAAAAGTGATGTTCCCGTTAGGCGATATGGATAAGAAAGAAGTTCGTAGAATAGCTGAAGAAGCAGATCTTGCAACAGCGAAAAAGAAAGATTCCACTGGGATCTGTTTTATCGGAGAAAAAGATTTCAAACAATTTTTAATGAATTATCTTCCAGCACAACCGGGTAATATGGTGACATTGGATGGAGAAATCATGAAACAACATGATGGTTTGATGTATTATACGATTGGTCAGAGAAAAGGTCTTGGGATCGGTGGGAATGGTACTTCTAATGAGCCATGGTTTGTTATCGGTAAAGACTTGGAAAAAAATGAATTGTATGTCGGACAAGGATACGAACATCCAACGCTTTATGCCACTCATTTAGATGCAAGTGATTTTTCTTTCACTAACCATGAAGAAAAACCAGAAACGTTTCACTGTACTGCTAAATTTAGATACAGACAAACGGATGTTGGCGTAACGGTACACCTTGATAAAGAACAAGGAACAGCGCAAATTGAGTTTGATGAGCCAGCTCGTGCAATCACACCTGGACAAGCAATCGTTTTGTATGATGGAGACGAATGTATCGGTGGCGGATTAATAGATGCTGCTTACAGTAAAGAAACTGAACTACAATATGTTTAGTAACAGTTAAATAACTGAATAAGTAAGGAGATAAATGGTCAGCCATCTATCTCCTTTTTTATTTTAGTGTATACTGATTTAAGTCAGGCACTAGAAAAACAGCTGTGATTTCGATAAAATAGTAAAGGCGAAAACGAGGAGGGATATGATGGAAGAAGAAACGCTTCGATTAGAAGATCATCAAGAGAAATACATCAACGGAGAAGTGTTGGCTATTTATTTTTCCAGTCCTTCGAACTTTTTCAAGGTGATGCTCGTGTCTGTTACGGAGACAAATACTACGTATGACAGTACGCAAGTAGTCGTTACTGGTAGTTTCGGACAAGTGCATGAGGGGGAAAGTTATCGTTTTTTTGGAAAACTTACGGAGCATCCAAAGTATGGACTTCAATTCTTAGCGGATCGCTATGCAAAAGAACAGCCTTCAAGTGGTCAAGCCGTTGTTTCATACTTATCCAGTAGTCGATTCAAAGGTGTTGGAAAAAAAACGGCAGAAACTATTGTCGATACACTGGGTGACGGTGTCCTAGATTTGATTTTAGATGACCCCAATCAACTTGACCGAGTCCCCGGTTTGAATCAAACAAAAAAACAAATGATCATAGACGTTCTTGATAAAGAACAAGGGATGCAAAGAGTCGTCCTCGCTTTAAATAAATACGGTCTAGGAAATCAGTTAGCTTATAAGGTTTATCAGAAGTACGAAAGTAAAACCTTATCTGTTATTCAAGAGAATCCTTACCAGTTAATAAAAGAAATCGAAGGAATTGGGTTTAACCGTGCGGATCTGATTGCCGAAGAGATCGGAATCAAGTCGGATGCACCTGCTAGAATTCAAGCAAGCATATTGTATTCTATTCAAGAACTTACATTAAGTGATGGAGATACATATGCTTCTAGCAAACCACTTCTTCAGAAAACCATACAGGTGCTCGAAGAAAGTCGACCATTTATTATTGATCCTGAAATCGCTGCGGACAATATTATTGCGCTGGTTCAAAACCAAGAAATCATTCAAGATGAGGACCGCTTTTATATTCCTTCCTTGTATGCATCTGAGTGGGGAATCGCAACATCAGTAGAGAGACTAATCGAGCATGCTAGTAAGATTGCTCATTCAAAAAAGACTATCCACAAAAAACTCATAAAACTTGAAAAAACTATGGGTATTACCTATGGAGATTCTCAAAAGAATGCCATTGAAGAAGCGCTTAAATCACCGATTTTTTTACTTACAGGTGGACCAGGTACTGGAAAAACGACCGTGTTAAATGGTATTGTGACACTTTTTGCTGAACTGAATGATTTGTCACTTGACCCGAATGAGTACAAAGACGAAGCATATCCTATTCTACTGGCGGCACCCACTGGAAGAGCAGCTAAACGTATGAAAGAAACAACAGGATTGCCCGCCTCTACCATTCACAGATTACTAGGGTTAACGGCTACAGATGATGAAGAAGATCTTGGTGATCATGATCGTAACTTGAAGGGGAAACTACTCGTAATCGATGAAATGTCAATGGTTGATACATGGCTTGCTTATCAGCTACTCAAAGCTGTTCCCAGCGATATGCAAGTAATTATGGTTGGAGATAAAGACCAACTCCCCTCTGTAGGGCCAGGGCAGGTTTTAAGAGATTTTCTCGAAAGTGACGTTGTACCCCAGAAAGAATTGAAAGATATTTATCGTCAGGGAAATGATTCTTCCATTATTCCTTTAGCACATAGTATCAAGGAAAACAAACTACCAGACGATTTCAGAGAAAAGAAAATCGATCGTAGCTTTTTCCCTTGTTCAACCAATAAAGTACTGGATGTTATCACACAAGTTGTATCAAGAGCGATTGAAAAAGGTTTTTCGGCTCAAGATATACAGGTCTTAGCACCTATGTATAAAGGACCTGCTGGTATCAATACATTAAATAAGCATTTACAAGATTTGTTTAATCCAAATCCAAATGGTGAAAAAAAAGAAATGAAATTCGTAGACAGTGTCTATAGAATCGGCGACAAAGTACTGCAACTCGTCAATGATCCTGAAAGAAATGTATTCAATGGGGATATGGGGATGATTACAGGAATTATTCCAGCTAAAGAATCTGAAACGAAGACGGACAATCTGGTTATTGACTTTGAGGGAAATGAAGTAACCTATCTCAGAAATGAATGGAATAAAATCACGCTCGCATACTGCTGTTCTATTCATAAAGCACAAGGAAGCGAATATAAGATGGTCATCTTACCGATGGTCAATGGCTACCGTAGAATGTTGAAAAAAGACTTACTTTATACCGCAATCACACGTGCCAGTCAGATCTTAATTTTATGCGGAGAAGAAGCAGCCTATAGAAATAGTTTACACTCTACAAGTATGCTGAGAAAAACGACGTTAAAAGAAAGATTACTAGCGGAAGATCCTCTAAGTATTGAAGAGTCTGAAGAGTTCACAACGGTTGAAGAGACTGAAAAACAAGATAATCAGACTGAAAAGCAATCCAAATACCTTACTCCAGCTATGGTTGATAACAATGAGGTGGATCCGCTTATTGGGATGGTTGGTATAACGCCTTATAGTGAATAATAAAACGCCTAAGAAGACGATTTTGAGCCTTCTTAGGCGTTTATAGTTATTACCATAGTTTAATGGATCCAAAAGGCCCTTTTCTTGCTTGAAATGGTATAGTCCCCATAAATTTCTTTTAACTCACCATCACGTTGTCCGTATTGATGAGACTGTACGTGTATAGTGTAATCTGCCATTTTAACTACATGCATTTTTTTATGAGCAAGGTGATCTTTTTTTAAGATAACTCTAGTGAGTAAAGACAAAAGTTCGCTAAAAGATACTGTTTCAGCAATCACGAGTTCAAATACACTATCAGTTGGATCGGCTTTTGGGTGAATCGGAATTCCTCCACCGAAATACCGATGATTCACACAGACAGCTAATAGTATATTTGAGAATTCCAAAGAATGTTTACCCGTATCAATACTGATATTAAAGGGTTTTTGTTTAAAGTAGGCAGATAGAATCGAGCTGAAATATGCTGCATTACCAATAATTTTTTTTAATTTCGATTCAGCTAAAGAATGGATAACCATTCCATCAATTCCAACCCCAAAACTGTTTAAAGCATATGAGCGGGTGTGTTTATGTTGAATTTCAATGATATCGAGTTGTCTAGGTATTGTCGTTTCAAGCATATATTGAATAGATGCCTGAATTGTCAGAGGAATGTTATGAGAACGAGCAAAATCATTTCCGGAACCTGTTGGAATATAGCCAATAGGACAATCAGTATGTATTGATTCTAATCCATTAATAACTTCACTAAGCGTACCGTCTCCACCAACCACCACTAGTAGATTATGGATTGGTAACGTCGGGGCAAGCGAACGAGCTAATTCGAAAGCATGACCAGAATATTGAGTTTTGTGGACAGTATAAATATAACCTTGTTCGTCAGAATACTGTTTGATCTGCTTCAAAGCTTTATGACCATTTCGTGAATATTCGTTTAGTATGTAAGTAAACTGTAGGTTTGTATTCATGGAATCACTCCATTCTTTATATAACAGTAGTATACGGTATCCAAGGTCTTTGTAAACCCTACTATGATAAAATACTCATGAATCCGCCAACAGGGTTGAGAAAGTGATTTACATAATGATAGAATGATTCGAGTTACTAACGAATTGAGGAGGAATGATATGCTAAAAATAGCAAGACGATTTACTTTAAGTGCAGTCGATTATGTTTATATCGTGATTGGATGCTTGATTACGGCAGTTTCTTTTCAAGTATTTTTACTACCAAATGAAATTGTATCTGGAGGGATAACAGGGCTATCGATTATAGCCAATAATCTTTATGGATGGACTCCAGCAGTTTTTCAGTATGCGGTCAATATTCCTTTACTGATAGTATGTTTCGTATTACTAGGTAAAGCCGCAGGATACAAAACGATTCTTGGAAGTATGCTGCTACCTTTTTATCTGATTTTTCTTGAAGATTTAGCCCCTCTAACAAATGATCCTTTACTAGCAGCAGTTTTTGGTGGAGTATTCACAGGACTAGGATTAGGAATTGTATTTCGTGCTAAGGCCACAACTGGTGGAACAAGTATTATTGTTCAGATTTTATATCAATATGCTCGCCTTCAATTCGGGCTGAGTACTGTCTTGGTAGATGGAGCAGTGATTTTCTGCGCATTAATTGTATTTGATCCAGAAACAGTTATGTATTCACTGATTGCTTTATTCATCATTTCAAGAACGATTGACTTGGTACAGCTTGGTTTCAATCGAAACAAAAATATCTTTATTATTTCTGATAATCCAAAAGCCATCAAACAAGAAGTTTTGCATACCCTACAAAGAGGCGTTACAAACCTTGGTGTACGTGGAGGATATGGAAATACTGAAAAAGATATGCTAATGGTCGTTATCCAAGAAAGAGAGTTCACACTCTTGAAAGAAACGGTATTGGAAGTTGATCCGGATGCATTCGTCGTTGCAATGAGTGCAAGCGAAGTATTGGGTAGAGGATTTTCTCTGCATAAACAATTCAATGTAGATGAGCCGTTGTTATAAATATACCTTTAGATTATTTGATAAACGGTCTAGATTTTCAGCAAGTATTGACTGTATTTGAAAACTAGGCTATACTCATTTTAATGAAACTATAGGATATAGTTGATGGAAAGCTATTTAAGAGAGATTCTTATCACGGTGGAAAAGAATCATAGCGAACCTTTAATTGCTCCCTATTGTACTGTGTGAGAAATCATACCGCTTTCTTGGCGTTAACAAGACTTAAGAGGTAATGACAAACTGAGTAAAGTCATTGCAAACGAGGTGGTACCGCGCATAATACGTCCTCGTGAGCAGTGTTCTTTAGTCAGTTTTTTTGTGTGATCAAAAGTTAAAAGACGAGAGGATAGATTTGAAAATGAAACAAGTAAACAGTTCTGAATTAAGACAACTCTATTTAGATTTTTTTGCAGAGAAACATCATAAAATTGAAAAAAGTGCATCTTTAGTACCGATTGAAGATCCGTCACTATTATGGGTCAATTCTGGGGTTGCTACAATGAAAAAATATTTTGATGGTTCTGTGAAACCAGAAAATCCTAGACTTGCAAGCTCACAAAAAAGTATTCGTACCAATGACATCGAAAACGTTGGTAAGACAGCAAGACACCATACTTTATTTGAAATGCTTGGCAACTTTTCTATTGGTGATTATTTCAAAACAGAAGCTATCGAGTGGGCTTGGGAATTTCTTACAAGTGAAAAGTGGATGGCTATGGATCCAGAAAAGTTGTATGTAACCGTCTATCCTGAAGACAAAGAAGCGTATAAAATCTGGAATGAAGTCGTTGGACTAAGTGAAGATCATATCGTTGAAGAAGAGGGGAATTTCTGGGATATCGGTGAAGGCCCTTGTGGACCTAACTCTGAAATTTTCTATGACCGTGGACCTGAATACAATGATTTGTCAGAAGATGATCCGGAAAGTTATCCAGGAGGAGAAAATGAACGCTGGTTAGAAATCTGGAATTTAGTCTTTTCTCAATTCAATCACAAACCGGATGATACCTATGACCCACTTCCAAACAAAAATATTGATACGGGTATGGGACTTGAAAGAATGCTATCTGTTGTTCAAGATGTACCAACAAACTTTGAAACAGACTTGTTCATGCCGATTATTCAAAAAGTAGAAGAAATTTCTGGAAAAACGTATACAGATGCAAAGAACAAAGGAATGAGTTTTAAAGTGATTGCAGACCATGTGCGTGCAATTACATTTGCAATTGGAGATGGCGCATTACCTTCTAATGAAGGACGTGGATATGTATTAAGACGCCTACTCAGACGTGCTGTTATGCACGGCCGTAAGTTAGGTATTGAGAAACCGTTCTTAACCAAACTAGTTCCAGTGGTAGGCGAAATCATGCAAGAACACTACCCTGAAGTACTAGAAAAGGCTGATTTTATTACAAAAGTCATTTCTAATGAAGAAGATCGATTCCATGAGACTCTGGCTGAAGGTCTAGGAAGACTCAACGAAATCACTGAGCACATTCAAAAAAATAAAGAAACGGTTATTAGTGGAGAAGATGCATTTCAGTTATATGATACATTTGGATTCCCAATTGAGTTAACAGAAGAAGTAGCGGATGAACAAGGTTTAACAGTAGATATCAGTGGATTTGAGAAAGAGATGGAGAAACAGCGCGAACGTGCGAGATCTGCTCGAAGTGATGAAGGATCCATGTCTGTTCAAAGTAATCTACTAACTTCTCTGGATAAAGATAGTGAGTTTATTGGGTATAACAATATCCAGTCCGAAGCGACTCTTGAGACTATATTATTTGAAGAAGCTTTTCAGGATAGAATCTCTTCTGGTAGCAAAGCTAGACTTATATTCGATGTAACACCTTTCTATGCTGAAAAAGGTGGGCAAATTGGAGATACTGGTCAAATCAAAAATCAATCTGGAGAAGTTGTGGCTAAGATAGAAACGGTTAAAGCAGCTCCAGCAGGACAACCCCTTCATGAAGCAAACATATTAGCTGAAATGAAAACAGGAGAAGTCTATACATTAGAAGTTGATCGTAACCGCCGAAACTTGATTGAAAGAAATCACACAGCAACACACTTATTGCACCAAGCGCTTAAAGATGTCCTTGGAGATCATGCCAATCAAGCTGGTTCATTAGTAACACCAGACCAGTTAAGATTTGATTTCACTCATTTTGGACAAGTGACAGATCAGGAATTGAAGCAAATGGAAGAGATTGTAAACCAGAAGATATTTGAATCACTTTCTGTTTCTACTGTTGTGACTTCAATTGAAGAAGCTAAAAAACTTGGCGCAATGGCACTTTTCGGAGAAAAATATGGTGATAGCGTCCGCGTTGTAATGATTGGAGAATATTCCAAAGAATTTTGTGGAGGCACCCATGTTTCAAATACATCAGATATCGGTTTATTCAAAATTGTATCGGAATCTGGTATCGGAGCAGGTACAAGAAGAATCATTGCTAAAACCAGTGAAGGTTATTATAGATGGATGGAAGGCCAGCTAGCATTATTACATGAAACAAGTGCAATGGTTAAAGCTCAGACGATTGAAGAAGTGCCTAATAAGGTTTCTCAATTATTAACAGAATTGAAAGAAGTTAAACAAGAAAATGAATCATTGAATGCTAAAATGGCCAATGCTCAAGCGGATGACGTATTCAAACAAATTGAAGAAGAAGCTGGAATGACGTTTATAGCACAAGAAGTTCAGGTTAAAGATATGAATCAATTACGTCAACTAGCAGACAAGTGGAAGCAAGAAGTTTACTCAGATGTACTGGTATTAGGATTGAAAAATGAAGATAAAGTTAATTTGATTGTTGCAATGAGCGATAAAGCTATAGCTGCCGGCCTCAAAGCAGGGAATTTAATCAAAGCGATTGCTCCTAAAGTTGGTGGTGGCGGTGGTGGACGCCCTGATATGGCTCAAGCCGGCGGTAAAAACCCAGAAGGACTTGCAGATGCTCTAAGTGCTGTACAGAATTGGATTCTAGAAAACCAATAAGTTAATCAAAGATATCTTTTCAGATATGTAGTTTAGAGAATCCCCTAGAACAATACGAATAAAAGGGATTTCTTGATTTCACTATATAATAGGCAAACCGTTTATTGGTCATTGTACTTTTATTTAATTTCTTGTAAAATAATAACACATAAGCTTTATACGAAGATAAAAATTAAAGGATTTGCTTATGAAGTACGGAGGGAGATTTATGACTTCAAACGATCATACAGTACGCTTTAGTGTAGATAACAATCAAGAACACAACGTAGAGGATACTTTGAGAATTGTATATAAAGCACTTGAGGAAAAGGGGTACAATCCGATCAATCAAATCGTTGGATATCTACTTTCCGGTGACCCAGCTTATATACCAAGACATCATGACGCTAGAAATTTGATCAAACGACACGAACGTGACGAAATTCTAGAAGAATTAATGACTAAATATCTAGAAAGTGACAAATAAATCATGCGCGTAATGGGATTAGATGTTGGATCTAGAACAATTGGAATAGCCGTTAGTGATCCACTTGGGTGGACAGCACAAGGTATTGAAATCATCAAAATCAATGAAGATAAAGGTGACTACGGGATTGAACGTATGAAAGAACTCACTGAATCTTATGAAGTAGAGCGGTTTATCGTAGGGTTACCAAAAAATATGGATAGTTCAATAGGTCCAAGAGCAGAAGCGTCGCTTGAATATGGTAAACTATTAGAAGAGACTTTCGGATTACCTGTCGAATATCAGGATGAGAGATTGACCACAATGCAAGCTAATCGAATGCTGATAGAAGAAGGAAATGCGTCTCGAAAAAAAAGAAAACAAGTAATCGATAAGTTGGCTGCAGTAATGATTTTACAAGGCTATCTTGATCGAAAAGCAAATAATCATTAATGAGGAGATGTAAAAATGGCAAACGATCACAATCACGAGCATGATCACGACCACGAACATATTACAATAATCGATGAAGAAGGTAATGAAGAATTATACGAAATCTTATTTACTTTTGATTCAGACGATTTTGAGAAATCTTACGTACTTGTTTACCCTGCTGGTACAAGCGAAGGAGAAGAAGTTGAACTTTCAGCATTCTCATATACTGAAGTAGACGGAGGACTTGAAGGAACACTAAGTTCTATCGACTCTGATGAAGAATGGGAAATGATTGAAGAGGTACTCAACACGTTCATCGAAGAAGAAGACGAAGAAGCTTAAAAAGGATAACAATAGCCATGCGAAATGCTCCTGTTAATTTCACATGGCTATTTTCTTTTGTAAATTAGGTTTGAGCGATAGAGTACATACAAGATACTTGATCAAATAGAACCTTTAGAAAATTAGCTTTAATCTAGCAAGTGTATTGTGTATAATAGAACAGATATAAACATTTTTGAAAAGGAATGGTTCAAATATGCCAGACCAGGAATCTACACATACTGTGCGCAAAATCGTACTGAGTATCGTGGCTATATTGGTTGTTTTAATTGTGATTCTAGGTTTTTCAAGTTATCACTACTATACTTCTTCTCTAGAACCTCTAGACCCAGAAAGTAATGAAGAGATACCTGTTGAAATACCTATCGGATCATCTAGAACAGATATTGCACGTATTTTGGAAGAGAAAGGCATTATAAATAGTGCGTTTGTATTTAATTATCACCTTAGATTCAATGGTGAACAAGGATTTCAAGCGGGATACTATCTATTCTCTCCTGCTTTGTCTTCAGATGAAATTGTTCAGAGCTTGAAAGAAGGTGGCTCACCTATAACAGAGGAATCTGCTGGCAGATTAACGATACCAGAAGGTTACACAATCGAGCAAATTGCTGTAGTTATTGATGATCAGACTGACTTCACAGAAAAAGAATTTTTTGATCTGATCAAAAGCGAAACTTTCCTCCAAGAAAAAGTAGAAGAATTTCCTGAGCTTCTAACAAGTGCATATGAAGCGAGAGAAGAGACCATATACGCTTTAGAAGGCTATCTATATCCTGCAACTTACGAATTCAACGATGATACGACACTGGAAGCCGTCGTCACTCAAATGCTTTCTAGAATGAATCAGGTTATAGAAACGTATTATTCAGATATTCAAGAACAGGAAACAACCGTTCATGCGATTCTGACGATGGCATCTTTCATAGAGCGAGAAGGCATTACTTTCGAAGATCGCGAAGTGATTTCGGGTGTATTCTACAATCGCTTAGCAATTGATATGCCACTTCAAACAGATGTTAGTGTGACCTATGCCTTAGGAGAGCATCAGGAAAGAATCACCTATGATGATCTGGAAACGGACTCCCCCTATAATCTTTATCAACATAGAGGGTTAGGGCCAGGTCCAGTTAACAGCCCGGCAGAAGATTCTATAAAAGCTAGTGTTTATCCGGCTGAAACGGATTATTACTATTTTATAGCAGATCTATCTACGAAAGAAGTTTATTTCTCACAAACGTATCAGCAACATTTAGAATTACGAGAAGAATTAAATTAAAGCATTGAGCCTTCTAGGCTCAGTGCTTTTATTGAGAAAATCGAACCATCTCTTTAAATGAGCATGTTCAATCGAGAGGAAAATTCATTATGAAAAAAACAAAACCAATAGTAATAGGTGTCACAGGCGGTTCAGGTAGTGGTAAGACAAGTGTAAGTCAGGCAATCTTTAATCATTTTCCTGGTAGATCGATCATGATGTTAGAACAAGATTCCTACTACAAAAATCAGGACCATCTAGATTTTGAAGAAAGACTTGCTACAAACTATGACCATCCCTATGCATTTGATACAGATCTGTTAATTGAGCATTTAAACAAACTCGTTAATTATGAAACCATTGAAAAACCTGTTTATGATTATACTAAGCACACCAGAAGTAGTGAAGTGATCGTTCAGGAACCAAAAGAAGTCATCATACTTGAAGGAATCTTGATACTAGAAGATTCAAGACTTAGAGAAATGATGGATATAAAAGTGTATGTTGATACAGATGATGATATCAGAATTATTAGAAGGATTAAAAGAGATATCGAAGAGCGCGCGCGTACGTTGGACCAAGTTATTGAACAATATCTAACTGTGGTGAAACCAATGCATACACAATTTATCGAGCCTACTAAAAAGAACGCAGATATTATCATACCTGAAGGTGGAAGAAATCAAGTTGCAATCGATTTGATGACGACTAAGATTGATACGATTTTCAAAAAACGCTCTCTTTAAGCAAATTATTCAAGGTGTATTTAATAAAAAAACGCTTTACAAGATGTTAAGTTCGTGGTATCTTGATTCCATTGAGATTCCGAGCCGTGTGTTTGAATCGATATAGTAAGGTTTAATCTATTATCCGGAATACTTGTTTGATCAGATTTTTAACGAATATATTATGGGGTGAAGCACTTGATGACAGAAAAAGTATATCCAATGACTTTAGAAGGTAAAGAAAATTTGGAAAATGAATTAGAAGAACTAAAAACAGTTAAAAGAAAAGAAGTTGTAGAAAGAATTAAAATTGCTCGAGGATTCGGAGATTTATCAGAGAACTCTGAATATGAATCAGCTAAAGATGAACAGGCTTTTATTGAAGGTAGAATCAGTACAGTTGAACACATGCTATCAAATGCAGAGATCATTGACAATTCTAAGTCTAAAACAGATGAAGTATCTTTAGGACGTTCCGTTATCTTCAAAGAACTACCAAATGGTATCGATGAAGAATACACCATCGTCGGTAAAGCAGAAGCTGATCCGTTTTCTGGAAAAATTTCAAATGAATCGCCAATTGCTCAAGCGCTTTTAGGGAAAAAAGTTGGAGAAAAAGTTGAAATCAGTACTCCAGGTGGATCAATGACAGTAGAGATCACTAAAGTATTTTAATTAAATACCAAAAGAACAAAAGATGGTGGTACTGTCTTTTGTTCTTTTTTTATTTTCTACTCATACTTAAGACTGATTTTTCCTCTGTAGTAGTGCGGTATGATCAAATATCCATTATACTATAAGTACATCAATCTTGAGGAGCATGCAAAATGAATCATCCATTATTCAAACTAGTTATGGGGCTACTGGGTATCTGGTTACTTTACGATATCGTTACGAGCGGATCACTTTTAGTTCTATTTTTACTTGGACTATTTTTAATGATCTTTCCAGATAAATTATTTAAAAAAAATCATAAACAAGAAAATCTATTTTGGTTAGGACTCATACTATTTGTGCTATCTATTTTCTTCACAAGTGCTGCTTGGGTGATTCTGATTGTACTACTGATCTTTAAAGTTGGAGAAGATCATAAGATGTTCAAAACTATAAAGGATCCTTTAACTAAAAAACAACCAAAATGGAGAGAAAAGGATTATGTTTCTTTTCAATTCAAAGAAGAGCAAGAAGAAACAGTCAAATTATCTAGAAAAAAATGGTTTGGTGACGATTCGATAGGGTATGATATCTACGAATGGGATGATATCAATTTTTCTAAAGCGATGGGTGACACAGTGATCGATCTAGGGAATACCATACTTCCGAAAAAGGAAAATATTGTTATGATTCGAAAAGGACTGGGCGATACTAAAGTTCTGATTCCTGAAGAAGTTGGTGTATCACTAGATCTTTCTGTACTACTTGGGAAAGTTAAAATTGGGAATGATCATTTAGATTTAAAGAATGAAACATTGAAATGGCAGTCAGCCACTTACCCAGAAAGTTCCAGAAAGATCAAGATTGTATTGAACGCTTTGATTGGAGAAGTTGAGGTGATTTTTATATGAAACGCACTGCGACCGAATTCTCCAAGTACTTTTTTCTATTCTTTATCATGATTTTCTTGTTCACATTGTTTATCTGTTTTACGTACACAAGTGAAGAATGGTTTTATATGATTTTTCAGTATCGATTCCAAGGCTTTCCTTTAATTTTTTACTTATTTTTCTTTTCTGTTTTTTTAACTTTTATTATGCTAGCTTATATGAAATCTTACGAACGAAAGAAACTCAAGAAAGTGGAAGAAGGACTTAAAATGATGTCAAAAGGTCATTATTCAGCTTCGATTTTTCTTGATATGTATTCTTTAGACACCCCCTTACAGGTAAATAAAGAAATCGATCGTCAATTTATTAAGCTTCATGAAAAACTGATGCGAATGGCAGAAGAAGCTATTATAGCCAGTCAGAGATCAACACAGATGAGTAATGAGACAAAAATTGAAATTCTTGAAAATGAACGTCATAGAATTGCGAGAGAGTTGCATGATTCCGTAAGTCAGCAATTATTTGCTGCCTCGATGATGTTGAGTGCTGTCAATCAACAATCGGATGAATTAGATGATAAATTCAGTACTCAATTAAATTTGATTGAAAAAATCATTAATGATTCTCAAACAGAGATGAGAGCATTGCTGTTGCATCTTAGACCGGTTAAATTGGACGGAAAAACCTTAAAGCAAGGTGTAGAACAATTACTGAAAGAATTATGCACTAAAATCAATACAGAGATTCGATTTGAAATCGAAGATGTCAGACTGGCACATGGTATTGAAGATCATTTATTCCGAATTGTTCAAGAATTACTTTCCAATGTATTAAGACATGCAAAAGCTGAAGAATTAGAAGTTTACCTGAAAAGGGTACATGAGACAGTTTTGCTTAGAATGATTGATGATGGTGTCGGTTTCGATATGAGTCATAAAAAATCAGGAAGTTATGGTTTGGAAAATATTCGTGAAAGAATTAATGGGATTGGTGGAGATGTAAAAATCATCTCTTTTCCAGAAAAGGGTACTAGTATTGAAATTAGTATTCCAATTGTAGCAGGAGGAGAAAAATGATACGACTATTATTAATTGATGATCATCAAATGGTTCGTCTAGGACTGTCATCGTATTTTTCGATTCAGGAAGACATGACGGTTGTTGGTGAGGCAGAAGATGGACTTCAAGGATATGAGATTGCAATAAAAGAAAAGCCAGATATTATACTAATGGATTTAGTGATGGAAGTAATGGATGGAATTGAATCTACTCAAAAAATTCTTCGTGAGTGGCCGGAAGCTAAAATTATTATTCTGACCAGCTTTATCGATGATGAAAAAGTCTTTCCAGCTATGGAGGCGGGTGCTTCAGGATATCTTCTTAAAACATCTTCAGCTGGCGAGATAGCTGAAGCTATACGATCTACATACAACGGCGATCCATACTTTGAGACAGAAGTTACAGAAAAACTGATAGAACATGAGAATAACAAGGGTAAACTAATCTTACATGATGAATTGACGAATCGAGAAAAAGAAGTGCTCCAACTGATTTCTCAAGGGTACTCAAATCAGGAAATCGCAGACGCACTTTTCATTACGCTAAAAACTGTAAAAACACATGTATCAAATATTTTATCCAAGCTTCAAGTAGAGGACCGTACACAAGCCGCAATTTATGCCTTTAGACATGATTTAGTAGAATAAAAAATACCCGGTGGGCATGCCCACCGGGTATTTTGCTGTTGACTGGTTTATTTAGTTAAGATTACTGGCAATATTATAGGTTTACGTTCTGTTTCAGCGAACAAGAACTGTTTAACATCCTCAATCAGATCGTTACGCATTTTGTATTCATTCACCTGTTTGAATTCAAAAGATCTTTGGATACTTTCAAAAGCAACTTTTTGAGCACTTTGAATTAATTTTTCAGATTCTCTCATGTAAATGAATCCTCTTGAAATAATGTCCGGACCTGCAAGAACTGTACGCTTATCTGTGTCAATCGTTGCAACAACAACAACAAGACCATTGTCAGACAATAATTTACGGTCTTTCAATACGACATTGCCGATGTCACCAATACCGCTACCATCAATATAAACGTCTTGAGCATTAAATTCTCCAGCGCGTCTAGCAGAATCTTCTGTGAATGCAACAATTTGACCATTATCAAGTATAAAACAATGATCTTCAGGGACACCTGTTTGCTGTGCTAAATTAGCGTGAATACGTTGCATACGGTGCTCTCCGTGAATAGGAACAAAGAACTTAGGTTTCATTAAGCGAAGCATCAATTTCTGTTCTTCTTGACCACCATGGCCAGAAGTATGAACATTGTTGACTTTACCGTGAATAACGTTGGCACCAGCTTCTAGTAACTGGTTAATGACTCTATTTACACTAACTGTATTACCTGGAATTGGAGAACTTGAAAATACAACTGAATCTCCTGGTTGAATCGTGATCTGACGGTGTGTACCATTTGCAACACGGCTTAAAGCAGCCATTGGTTCTCCTTGAGAACCAGTACATAAAATCAATACTTCATTGTCTTTGTAGCGCTTCAGTTCATTTGGATGAATAAAAGTACCTTCTTCGGCTTCGATATAGCCCAGTTCTTGACCTGTTTCCAATGAAGTCACCATACTACGTCCAAAAACAGCGACTTTACGACCTGTTTCGTTTGCAGCTTTGACTACTTGCTGTACTCGAGATATATTAGAAGCGAAGGTAGCGAAAATAATTCTACCGTCAATCTTTTTCAGTAAGCTTTGAATGGATTCCCCAACAACTTGTTCTGATTTTGTAAAGTTGGGTACTTCAGCATTAGTACTATCAGAAAGTAATGCCAAGACGCCTTCTTCACCGATTTTAGCCATTTTATGCAAATCAGCAGGTTCCCCAACAGGCGTGAAGTCAAATTTAAAATCACCTGTCTGAACAATATTACCATTTGGTGTTTTTACAACAATACCGTAAGATTCTGGAACACTATGGGTTGTACGGAAGAATGATATAGACGTTTTTCTGAATTTTACAACTGTATCTTCGTTGATTTCATTGAGCTCAGCAGAACGTAGTAATTGATGTTCATTTAATTTGTTACGAATCAGAGCCAGAGCTAATTTACCAGCGTAAATAGGAATATTCAATTGTTTAAGAAGGAACGGAATTCCCCCAACATGATCTTCGTGACCATGCGTAATGAATAGTCCTTGTATTTTATCTTTGTTTTCAATGATGTAAGAATAGTCCGGGATAACATAGTCAATACCTAGAAGATCATCTTCAGGGAATTTGATCCCAGCATCGATCAGGATAATTTCATCCTGAAACTGAACTCCGTAAGTATTTTTACCAATTTCATTTAAACCACCTAAAGCAAAAATAGCAGCTTCATTATTTTTAATATTCGGTTTCATCAAAAATCTCCTTTTAATATTGTTTTCAATCAGATTGTATATTTAACGTTTGAACAAAAGCTTGAACAAACGAATACAGTAAAGACTAAGTTGACTAAGTCTTTTTGCATATTATGAAAAAAAGCCACTTTGAGTAAAGTTCGATCAAGACATGGCTCGAGTTTTCATTTTTCATTTTTAATATCCGTCCGATGAGTTGGCCTATTTCAGCCAACGGTTAGTACAATTCTACCATACTCAAAACAATAAGTATAGAAGAAGCGAATTCATGAAAACGGAGTCCGACAAGGGGGTTTGATTTAATACAATCACTAATCGTTCATTTTAATATTCTTAGTTGTGTGGAATGGATTACACGGGTTACACTAGCAGAGTAAAGACAAATAGAGCTAAGAACTTAAGGAGACGAACAATGACTAAAAAAATGATCTTTTTCGATATAGATGGTACGCTTTTAACAGATGAGAAAACGATTTTGAACAGTACTAGAGAGGCAATCAGGACTTTACAAGAAAATGGTCACGAAGTAGCCATTGCAACCGGTAGAAATGCATTAATGGCAAAAGAATTAATTGATGAACTTAACGTACCCAATTATATCGTTTGTAATGGTGCTGCTGGTTTTTTCCATCACGAAGAAGTTTATTCTAATCCTCTTAATGATCAGGCTTTAGAACGTTTGATTAAAGTCGCGGATAAGCACGACCATCAGATGATTTATGAAACAGCTAAAGAACTTAAAAGACGGAGTGAAAAGGTCAATGAAGAAGTCAGTTCAGGAATGAAGCATGTCGGCTTCCCAGTTCCGGATGCTGATCGATCGTTCTACGAAAATCATGATTTAACTCAAGCATTGATTTTTTACAATGAAAAAGAGAGTCATCTGTATGAAGATGGCCAGTTTCCTGAATTCAGGTTTGTAAGATGGTACGAATCTGGTGTGGATATTCTTCCGGCAGATGGTTCAAAATTTGAAACAATCGCAAAAATGGCTGCTTTAAAAGGGTTTGAAAAAGAAGATGTTATAGCTTTTGGTGATGGACTCAATGATTATGAAATGATAGCAAATGTTGGGCTAGGTATAGCTATGGGGAATGGAGAAAGTATTGTTAGAGAAGTAGCCGATATGGTTACGGCTTCGAACAACGATGACGGAATTTACAAAGCTTTAAAAGAATTAGAGTTGATTTAACATTTAACAAAAGTTCGTTTTAACAAGTTTCATCCAGTTGTTTCATGAAAATTCATTCTTTCTAAAACAGGTACGATTTAGTGCGTTTTAATTAATAGATTGAAACTAGTCTAGTCATTCGATATAATTAGTTTTACAATTCTATTAAATAAAGCGGTTTACAAAAATTTCACTTGATTTAGAAATGGAGATGTTCATGGAAACAAACAATAAAATAGTTGCTACTTCAGCGCGTCAAATTACGCAAAATAGTCAATACTGGATGCTGATATCATTTGGAATATTTCTAGTACTAATATCATTCGTTTTTAATACACCTTTTGAAATTATTAAAGGTCAGGCAGTTATTCTGACAACTGCATCCAATTTAACCACTGACTATTTTGAACTTGCCAATGTGGGGGCAACGTTTTTTAATTCCGGAATACTGACCTTACATGCTTTACTTTTGATCAAAATAACAAAAGCTAAAATTAACGGTTCACTGATTGCCGCTGTATTTACAGTTGCAGCTTTCTCATTCTTTGGTAAAAACCTCTATAACTCTATGCCAATCGTCGTCGGAGCATTTACATATGCTTGGGTAACGAAGGTACCTGCCGAACGGTCATTACTAGCTGCTTTGTTTGGAACAGCGCTAGGACCACTTGTCAATGAAATTACATTTAATATCGGCTTGCCTTTGGGGTTAGGCTTACTACTAGGAAGTGCAGCCGGATTTGTAGCTGGATTTATTTTGCCGCCATTAGCCCATCATTTTGTAGGTTTCACCAAAGGGTTTAGTTTATACAATATTGGATTTTCAAGTGGTGTAGTCGGTACGATTTTCACTTCAATCCTTAGAGCTACTGGAGTCGTAATTGAACCAATTTCATTAATCTCCAAAGGAAACAATGTGCCGATGTCACTATTGTTTTTCCCATTATTTACAGTCATGTTAATGTACGGGCTCTATTTAAATTCTTGGTCATTAAATGGGTATAGTCGTATGATGAAGCATTCTGGACAATTATCCTCAGACTTTGTAAAAAAGAATGGATTCAACCTTACACTGATTAATATGTCTCTATTAGGATTTGTCGCTTTGGGATTCGTATTATCCTTAGGAGGCGAACTAAACGGGCCAGTCATTGGGGGGATTCTGACTGTAGTAGGGTTTGGTGCGTTTGGTAAACATCTTAAAAATGTTATCCCTATCTTGTTGGGCGTTACATTGATTGGGCACCTCAACAATTACGATATGAGTGATACTTCAGTTATCATAGCAGGATTGTTTGGAACAACAATAGCACCTATAGCTGGTCGCTACGGACTAGTTATGGGAATGGTTGCTGGTGGATTACATTTAACGGTTGTTAGTAATACAAGTTATCTTCATGGTGGAATCAACCTTTACAATAACGGTTTTGCCGGCGGATTTGTAGCGGCGCTAATGATTCCATTATTAGAAGCTGTTCATTACCATAGAGAGCAGCGCAGAGAAATTAGAGAACCAGTCGATCCAGCAGAATCTATTAGAACAGAAGAAGATTAAAAAAGCTGAAAATGATGTGTTTAACTTTACTCAAAAGTTTTGTTAAACATCATTTTCAGCTTTTTTGTTTTGATCAGTTTATTCTCCTGATCCTAAGACGTCGATTCCGTCTGGAAGAGCAAGTGGATTTTCTGGATCAATTCGGTCGTAGAACATAACACCATTCAAATGATCGATTTCGTGCTGAACCACAATAGCTGGTAAGCCTCTTAAACGTTCTTTATGTTTTTCGCCATCCAAATCAACATATTCAACAGTTATACGTTTATGTCTAGGTACAAAACCTTCGATTTCTCTATCAACAGATAAACAACCTTCGCCATCGGGCAAACAAGTCTGTTGAACTGAGTGGCTTACAATTCTTGGGTTGATCATGATTCTACTAAATTCAGGTTCATCTGATTCTTCATCAGCTGATGATAAATAAACAGCTAGCAATTGACTGGAAACATTCACTTGGGGAGCAGCGATACCGACACCAGCTCTTAATTCATATTCTTCTGCAATTTCAGGGTCTTGACTGTTGATCAGAAACTGTAACAGTTCATTAGCTAACTGTTTTATGTCTTCTGACAAAGGGAAATCTACTTTTTCTGCAATTTTACGTAAAGTAGGGTGACCTTCTCTAATAATATCGTTCATTGTAATCAATTGAATACACTCCTTCATTCAACATTGTTCTACTCAGAGAGTTAGCTACACCATTTTAACAGTTTTATTAAAGAAATGCACGTCACAATAGACCTTTTAGTAGTTGAAATATTAGACAGACAAGGAATCAATCATCGGGTGAAATAGTGAAAAGAATCACAATTGAAAGCGATTAAAACTTTTGAAAAACACATCTTGAATATCCAGGAATATTATATAACAGTTTAAAAGACTGTATTACTATCGATAGCGCTAATTAGTGGGGGTTAGAGCCGCTGAATAAAAACACACCGCTAGTGTTTGATTTCACAAACGTCTTTATAACCTTGTTCTATCAACGTTTTTAGACATATTCTCAGAGTTAATGACTTGCAATATAGAGTGATGCGTGGTAAATTTAATAAGGAATCGAGAAAAATGATACAGTTGATTTCAGCTGTTTCAACTAATAAAAAGTTTAATTAAAAGAGAGGAATGTATAGTCTATGGCAAAGCAACCAGTTGATTACGAAGCACTATTAAGTTCAATTGAAGCTTCGTTTCCGATGGTTCAGATTCTTGATAAAGATGGTAAAGTTGTAAATGAAGACATTATGCCTGATTTATCAGATGACGAGTTAGTAGAATTAATGGAAAGAATGGTGTGGTCACGTGTGTTACACGATCGCTCTATGGCTTTAGCGCGTCAAGGACGTTTAGGATTTTACGCTCCAACTATGGGACAAGAAGCTTCTCAATTAGCAAGTCACTTCGCATTCAAGAAACAAGATTGGTTATATCCAGGTTACCGTGATGTTCCACAATTAATTCAACACGGCTTACCACTATCACAAGCATTCCTATGGTCAAGAGGAAATGTTGAAGGAAACAATTATCCAGAAGGTCTTAACGCAATCCCACCTCAAATCATTATTGGTGCACAATATATCCAGGCAATGGGTAATGCAGTGGGACAAAAACTATCTGGACAAGAAGATGTTGTTACATTCACTTATACTGGTGACGGTGGTTCTTCACAAGGTGATGTTTACGAAGGTATGAACTTTGCCGGACGTTACAAAGCACCAGTAGTATTCTACATTCAAAACAATGGCTACGCGATTTCTACTCCACGTGAGAAACAATCTGCAGCAAATGCGTTAGCTCAAAAAGCAGCAGCAGCAGGTATTCCTGGTATCCAAGTTGACGGAATGGATCCGTTAGCAGTATACGCTGTTTCTAAACAAGCACGTGACTGGGCAGCGGCTGGTAATGGTCCTGTTCTTATTGAAACAATTACTTCGCGTTTCGGACCACACTCAACTTCTGGGGATGATCCAACTCGTTACCGTGAACAAGAATCATTCGATTACTGGGAACAACGCGATCCACTGATCCGTTTCCGTAACTTCTTAACTGAAAAAGGTCTATGGACTGAAGAACGTGAAGAAGAATTGATTGAAAAAACTAGAGAAGAAGTTAAACAAGCTGCTAAAGAAGCAGATCAAGCTCCAAAAATGAAAATCTCTAAATTCTTAGAAAGTATGTTTGATGCACCAGGTCAAAACATTACTGAACAGATTGAGAAATACCAAGCAAAGGAGAGTAAATAAGCATGGCGAATCTAACAATGATTCAAGCAATCACTGAAGCTTTAGATCAAGAATTAGCTCGTGATGAAAAAGTCTTGATTTTCGGAGAAGATGTTGGTAAAAACGGAGGAGTTTTCCGTGCGACTCAAGGTCTTTACGACAAACATGGTGAAGATAGAGTGAACGATACGCCTCTTGCTGAGTCAGGTATCGGTGGTATGGCATTCGGTTTAGCTGTACAAGGCTTCCGTCCAGTAATGGAAATCCAATTCTTTGGTTTCGTATTCGAAGTAATGGATTCAATTGTAGGACAAATCGCTCGTACACGTTACCGTATGGGTGGAAACATGAACATGCCAGTAGTTGTACGTTCTCCATTCGGTGGAGGGGTACACACTCCTGAAATGCATGCTGATTCACTTGAAGGACTAATGGCTCAATCTCCTGGATTAAAAGTAGTTATTCCTTCTAACCCTTATGATGCAAAAGGACTTTTAACTTCAGCTATTCGTGAAAACGATCCTGTAGTATTCCTTGAGCATATGAAACTTTACCGTTCATTCCGTGATGAAGTACCTGAAGAACAGTATACTGTACCAATCGGGAAAGCTGCTGTTGCTAAAGAAGGAACAGACGTTACTGTTGTAGCTTATGGTTACATGGTTCGTGAAGCTCTTAAAGCTGCCGAAAACCTTGAAAAAGATGGTGTTTCTGTAGAAGTAATCGATTTACGTACAGTTTCACCAATCGATTACGAAACAGTTGTAGCATCAGTTGAAAAAACTGGTCGTATGGTTATGGTCCAAGAAGCTCAACGTCAAGCTGGCGTGGGTAACACTGTAATTTCTGAAGTATCTCAACGTTCTGTACTTTCACTTGAAGCACCAATCGGATTTGTATCTGCACCTGATACAATCTATCCATTTGGTCAAGCTGAAAACACTTGGTTACCAAGTGCTGACGATATTTCTGAAGCAATCAACGAAGCTGTAAACTTTTAATTAAATCAATAAGATCGGTATTTTAAGAATCGATCTATCAACAAAAGGAGAAAAACTAGTTCAGTATCTCGAGCATCTGTATTGGTTTTTCTTCCTATTGTTGTATGTATTGATCAACGTAGTTAGAAAACAGATGATTGAATAATCATAAACGAGAAGGGAAGAGCGCAAAAATGGCTTTTACATTTAAACTCCCTGATGTAGGGGAAGGAATGGCAGAAGGCGAGATCGTTAGCTGGTTAGTTTCTGAAGGAGACACAGTAGAAGAAGGCGACTCAATTGCTGAAATTCAAAACGATAAATCAGTAGAAGAATTAGCATCACCAGTTGATGGAACAATCAAGAAATTCTTGGTAGAACCAGGTACTGTTGCAGCAGTTGGAGATCCAATTGTTGAAATAGACGCTGAAGGTCACGAATCAGCAGAAGCTGCAGCTCCGGCTGAAGAGAAAGCTGAAGAAAAACCAGCAGAAGCTAAAACTGAATCTAATGGATCTACAGGTACTTTCACATTCAAACTTCCAGATGTTGGAGAAGGAATGGCAGAAGGCGAGATCGTTAGCTGGTTAGTTTCTGAAGGAGACACAGTAGAAGAAGGCGATTCAATCGCTGAAATTCAAAACGATAAATCAGTAGAAGAATTAGCATCACCAGTTGACGGAACTATCAAAAAATTCTTGGTAGAACCAGGTACTGTTGCAGCAGTTGGAGATCCAATTGTTGAAATCAGCGCAGAAGGTCACGGATCTGAAGAATCTTCAGAAGCAGATACTTCTAAAACTGAGGCTGGAACTGCTAAAACAGACCCAGCAGGAGCTGAAGGATCGACTACAGGCGAAATCGTTAAAACATCTAACCCTGATAAACGTGTTCTAGCTATGCCTTCTGTTCGTCAATATGCTCGTGAAAAAGATGTTGATATCAGTGCTGTAGAAGCTACTGGTAAAGGCGGACGCACAACTCGTGAAGACATCGATACATTTGTGTCAGGTGGTGGATCTACTGCTGCTGCGAAGACTGAAGAAACTTCATCTTCTAAAGAAGAAGCAACTCAGTCTACTCCAGCTGCATCTAAATCTTCTGGTTCATCTAAATCAGTTTCTGCTGATGTTAAACCGTTCAAATCTGGACGTTCAGATGAAGAGACTCGTGAGAAAATGAGTACAACTCGTAAAGCAATCGCTAAAGCAATGGTTAACAGCACGTTAACAATTCCTTCAGTTGCATTGTTTGACGAAGTAGACTTCTCTAAAGTTATTGCTCACCGTACGAAATTTAAAGCAATTGCTGCTGAAAGAGGAACAAAATTAACGTTCTTACCATATGTTGTTAAAGCTTTGATTTCAGTAATGAAAAAATATCCAGCACTTAATGCATCAATTGATGATACTACTGACGAAGTAGTTTACAAAAACTACTTTAACATTGGTATCGCTGCTGATACAGAACAAGGTCTATACGTACCAGTAGTTTCAGATGCGAATACTAAATCAGTATTTGATATCGCTGACGAAATCAATGATTTAGCTTCTAAAGCACAAGAAGGAAAACTTAAAGGAAGCGATATGGCAGATGGATCAATTTCAATCTCTAATATCGGTTCTGTAAACGGTCAGTTCTTTACACCAATCATCAACCACCCAGAAGTGGCAATTTTAGGTGTTGGACGTTCATTCAAGAAACCAATTGTTAATGCTGAAGGTGAAATCGTAGCGGCTCCAATGCTTCCATTATCACTTGTATTCGATCACCGTATTATTGATGGTGCAACAGGACAAGCAGCAATGAACGAATTGAAAAAATTATTGGCAGACCCAGATTTATTATTAATGGAAGGCTAAGGTGAAATTTAAATGGTTGTAGGAGATTTCGCAATTGAGTTAGACACAGTCGTAATCGGCGCTGGACCTGGTGGCTATGTAGCTGCCATCCGCGCTGCTCAAATGGGACAAAAAGTTGCCATTGTAGAAAAAGAATTTATTGGTGGAGTTTGCTTGAACGTTGGATGTATTCCTTCTAAAGCATTAATCTCTGCTGGACACAAATACCAAGAGTCATTAGATTCTCAAGTTTTCGGTATTACTACTGAAAACGTAACACTTGATTTCTCAAAAACTCAAGAGTGGAAAAAAACTCAAGTTGTTGACAAATTAACTAAAGGGGTAGAAATGCTTCTTAAAAAGAACAAAGTTGAGATTCTTTATGGAGAAGCTTTTTTCAACGATGAACACACTTTACGTGTAATGGGTGAAGATAGTGCTCAAACTTATTCTTTTAACAATGCTATTGTTGCAACTGGTAGCCGTCCGGTACAAATCCCTGGATTCAAATTCAGCGATCGCGTATTAGATTCTACTGGAGCTTTAAACCTTACTGAAGTTCCTAAGAGAATGGCTATCGTTGGTGGTGGTTACATCGGTTCTGAATTAGCTGGAGTCTATGCTAACTTAGGTACTGAAATCACTATTCTTGAAGGTCTTCCTTCAATTCTTAATGGTTTTGACAAAGACATGGTTAAATTAGTTGAGAAAAACTTCAAAAACCGTGGTGTTAACATTGTTACTAAAGCTATGGCTAAAGAAGCAGTAAAAACTGATGATGGTGTAACAGTTAAATACGAAGCTAACGGAAAAGAAGAATCTTTAGACGTTGATTATGTATTAGTAACCGTTGGTCGTCGTCCGAACACTGACGAACTTGGTCTAGAACAAGCTGGCGTAAACATGAGTGATCGTGGCTTAATCGAAGTAGATAACCAAGGACGTACAAATATCGAAAGTATTTTTGCTATTGGTGATGTCGTTCCTGGTCCTGCACTAGCTCATAAAGCTAGTTATGAAGCTAAAATTGCCGCAGAAGCAATCGCAGGTAAAAAAGTGGCTGTTGATTATCGTGCGCTTCCAGCAGTAGCCTTTACAGATCCTGAAATTGCATCTGTTGGGTTAACTGAAGCAGAAGCTAAAGACAAAGGCTTAGACACTAAAACGACTAAATTCTCATTAGCTGGAAATGGTCGTGCATTATCTCTTAACGCTACTGAAGGTTTTGTACGTTTAGTAACGACTAAAGAAGATAACGTAATTGTTGGAGCTCAAGTTGCTGGACACAGCGCTTCTGATGTTATTGCTGAACTTGGGTTGGCGATTGAAAGTGGAATGAATGCGGAAGATATCGCATTAACTATTCACGGACACCCTTCTCTAGGTGAATCTGTAATGGACGCAGCTGAAGCTGCTCTAGGCTTACCAATTCACATGTAAGAATGGATAGTTTTAATCGAGTGGGGATTTTCCTCACTCGATTTTTTTACATAGAATAAACGCAACAGCTATACTTTGATAGAAAACCTAAAAACTTATATAATGAATAGAACGAATAGAAAAGAGGAATGTACATGTCTGTTATTCAAAAAAGAGACGAATTAATTAAACAATGGATAAAAGAAACTGCTGAGATGATTGAAGAAGCAAAAGAAAAGAGTTTAGAAGTAGAAGAGAAATCAGCAAGAAATGACCTTGTGACAAATATGGATAAAAAAATTGAAGAGGTCTTGACTGATAAAATTAGAAGTCATTTTCCTGATGATCGTATCTGTGGGGAAGAGGGTTTTGGAGATGACCTGGAAGATTTGAAGGGGACTGTCTGGTTTATTGACCCAATTGATGGAACGTTAAACTTTGTTCTCCAACAAGAAAATTTCGCTGTAATGATTGCAGTGTACGAAGAGGGTGAAGGTGTACAAGGATATATCTATAACGTAACAGAAGAGAAACTTTATCACGCTGTTAAAGGACAAGGTGTATTTTGTAATGGCCAGCCAGTAAGCGCGCCTGAGAATAAAAGTTTATCAGATGGACTGATGGCTACAAATAGCCAATTGATGACACAAGATGATTTCAGCGATTACAGAAAAATTGCAGGTCGTACTATGGGCGTCAGAATGTTGGGCTCTGCTGGTCTGGAAGTAACAGAATTGATTAAAGGAAATATTATTGCGTATGTAGCCACTAAATTAAGCCCGTGGGATATTGCACCCGGAAAATTGATGCTAGAAGAATTTGGGTTTAAAATTTCAAACTTCTCCGGAGAACCGGTTGATTTACTGAAAACGAACCAGACAATTTTCGCAACACCGAGCGCCTACGACGAAATTGTGACAACGAAATTGAAATAGTTTCAAAAAACAGTGTTTTTTCTGAAAATTACTGTTATAATAAGAAGTGGAAAAAAAGGTCCAATGACTTAGCATTTATTCTTGCGTTGAAGTCAAACCAAGAGTAAGTGTCTTTTTGTGTGAAAATCTGTTAAAACTTTTATAGAAGTTTAATTTGACTGAATATGAAAATTTGGATTCTAAAGATTTGTAGTTTAAAAATGATAAAGTCTCACCGTAGTTATTAAGGAGTGAATGATTAAATGGAAATTAGAAATGATATTCGTAACATTGCAATTATTGCCCACGTCGACCATGGTAAAACAACACTGGTTGATGAATTAATGAAACAGTCAGATACACTGGAAGCTCACAACAAGTTTAGTGAACGTGCAATGGATTCAAACGATCTTGAAAAAGAACGTGGAATCACGATTCTTGCAAAAAACACTGCCGTTAAATACCAAGATACTCAAATCAACATTTTGGATACACCTGGTCACGCCGATTTCGGTGGTGAAGTTGAGCGTATCATGAAAATGGTTGATGGTGTAATTTTAGTTGTTGATGCTTATGAAGGAACGATGCCACAAACACGTTTCGTATTGAAAAAAGCATTAGAGCAAAAATTACGTCCAATCGTGGTTGTAAATAAAATTGACAAACCTTCTGCTCGTCCTAAAGAAGTTTTGGATGAAGTATTAGATTTATTGATTGAGTTGGATGCAGACGAAGAACAATTAGAATTTCCGGTAATCTATGCTTCAGCATTGAACGGAACTTCAAGCTTCTCTGACAACCCAGACGATCAAGAAAACACAATGAACCCAGTTTTTGAAACAATCGTTTCTGAAATTCCTGCACCTGTGGATAATAGTAGTGAACCATTACAATTCCAAGTATCTCTTTTAGATTACAACGATTATGTTGGACGTATCGGTATCGGTCGTGTATTCCGTGGTACGATTAAAGTTGGAGATAATGTAACATTAAGTAAATTAGACGGATCAACTAAAAACTTCCGTGTAACAAAACTATTTGGTTTCTTCGGTCTAGGCCGTGTTGAAATTCAATCTGCTAAAGCAGGTGATTTGATCGCAGTATCTGGTTTTGAAGATATCTTCGTTGGAGAAACCGTTACACCTGTTGACCATGTAGATCCATTACCAATCTTGCGTATCGATGAGCCAACATTACAGATGACTTTCTTAGTAAACAACTCTCCTTTTGCAGGTCGCGAAGGTAAATGGGTTACTTCTAGTAAGTTAAATGAAAGATTGAATATGGAATTACAGACAGACGTTTCTCTAAGAATCGATCCGACTGACTCTCCAGATGCATGGATTGTTTCAGGTCGTGGTGAGTTACACTTGTCTATCTTGATTGAAAACTTACGTCGTGAAGGATACGAGTTACAAGTATCTCGTCCAGAAGTTATCATCAGAGAAATCAACGGTAAAAAACACGAGCCGTTTGAGCGTGTTCAAATTGATACCCCAGAAGAATACATGGGATCAATTATTGAAAACCTTGGACAACGTAAAGCTGAGATGAAAGATATGGTCCATACTGGAAATGGTCAAGTACGTTTGATTTTCTCTGCTCCTGCACGTGGTTTAATCGGATTTACAACTGAATTCCTTTCTATGACTCGTGGATATGGTATCTTGAACCATACATTCGAGGAATATTTACCAATGGTTGCTGGTGGAGCTGGAGAGCGCCGTCAAGGAGCACTGGTTTCTATGGAAAATGGTGCTGCTACAACATACGGTATCATGAACTTAGAAGACCGTGGTGTAATCTTTGTTGAACCAACAACTGAAGTATATGCTGGAATGATTGTTGGACAACATAACCGTGATAATGACCTTTCTGTTAACGTTGTTAGAGAAAAACAAAAAACAAATATCCGTTCTGCGAATAAAGATCAGACAAATGTTATCAAACGTCCTCGTATCTTAACGCTTGAAGAATCATTAGAATTCTTGGCTGAAGATGAGTACTGTGAAGTAACACCTGAATCTATTCGTCTACGTAAAAAAATCTTAGATAAAAACCTACGTGAAAAAGCTGGTAAAAAATCTAAATAAATATTCTAAGTCAGTAGTGCTCACTACTGGCTTTTTTTATTTAACAAATATAAATGATTAGTTGTCTCAAAGCGCTTTTATGCTATACTATTACTAACAATGATTATCAAGGGGGCCTGCAGAGTGGATCGCTTAAGAAATGCACTTGCTAAAGATATTCTAATGGAAGACGCTAGTAAAATTTCTACTTTGATCGAAAATCAGAAACACTTGTGTGTGGCATGCCCTGCTTTTGAAGAGGTTATTGACACACAGATGTTTGGATTCTCAAAAAAAATTGAGTTTGCATCCTCTATGGGGATATTAGATGAAGAAGAAGGTCAGCTCATGTTAAGTGAACTGGAGAAACATCTAAACGATTTAATTAATGAAGCTTACGACGAATCAAAAGAATGAGAAAAAGATAAATACTAAAAATCCTCTCATATTGAGTGGATTTTTTTGTTATAATAGGTGAAATCAATCGTTTCGAGGAGAGAATAAAATGTTAGAAGACCAAAATGAAAGATCCTGTCTAGTCGTATGGGTCTATACAACCAAATATATCAATAAATTGAAACGATATGGATTAGTCCATTATGTCTCAAAAAAAATGAATTATGCTATTTTATATATAGATAAAAAGGATAAAGAATCCGTTCAACAAAATCTTTCCAAGCAACATTTTGTAAAAAAAGTTGAAGAATCTTATCAATGTGAGATGCCTAAGACTTTCGACGGCGTACTCGATGAAGTCCGAGTACTCGCAGCTCAAAGAAAAAAAGAAGATGAAAGTAAAGAAATTTCAATATTTAATCAGCTTTCTTCTGGCTGGAACTGAGGTTAAAAATGAGAGTGATATCTGGAGAATATGGTGGTCGTCCTTTAAAAGCAGTACCGGGAACGACTACTAGACCAACAACCGATAAAATCAAAGAATCTGTATTCCACATGATTGGACCGTATTTTGACGGAGGAACTGTCTTAGATTTGTATGCTGGAAGTGGATCTCTTGGAATAGAAGCTGTTTCAAGAGGGATGGATCGAGCGGTTTTAGTAGATTCTAATTTCAAAGCATTCAAGGTTATTCAAGAAAATATCGAAATGACAAAAGAACCTGAAAAATTCACAGTTTTAAAGAAAAAAGATCGTCAAGCCATAGTAGAATTAGAAACAGCTAAGCGATTATTTGAATTAGTCATCCTAGATCCTCCATATGCGTTACAAGAAATTACAGAGATTGTTAAAGATCTTGAAAGCAAAAAATTAATTGACTCAACTTCGATGATTTTATGTGAAACAGATAAAACGACCGTTTTACCTGAATCTATAGGATCTTTCAGTGTAACAAAACAAAAAGTCTATGGGTCAACAAGAATCACGGTTTATAGAGGAGGCCTTGAGTAAGTATGAAGGCTCTATATGCAGGTAGTTTCGATCCATTTACAAATGGACATTTAGATATTGTCAAACGAGCATCTACGCTATTCGATGAAGTCATTATTGCTGTTAGCGAAAATATTTCAAAACAACCTTTATTTGACGTTGACCAAAGAATGCAGATGATTATTGATTCACTTGAATCTCAATTACCAGGCTCAAATGTGAAGGTGATAAAACATAAAGGTGGCTTAACGATTGACCTGGCAGAAGAGTTAGGGGTCAAAGCTTTGATTAGAGGTATCCGTTCTATTAAAGATATGGAATACGAGATGGACATTGCTTCAATGAATAAAACGCAAAACAAAGAAATTGAGACAATTTTCCTCATGTCAGATGAACACTATCGCTTCGTCAGTTCTTCGTTAGTTAAAGAAGTTGCAAGGTTTCAAGGGAACATCCATGGATTGGTTCCAGAAAACGTAGAAAAACAAATAAAACAAAAGAATAGGTAACTAAGAAAGCAGGGAAAGTGATTGAAAAAGATACCTTTATGGATAAAACTTGTCGTGATACTAGGATTCGGCTATTTATTTTTTTTAAGGCCGATTCCTTATTATATTGAAAGACCGGGTGGCGCTTTAGATCTCAACCCCGTAGTAGAAGTTGAAGGAGCTTATTCTGAAGAACCTGGTAAATTCATGATGACGACCGTTGAAATTCTTCAAGCTACACCTTTCTCTTACCTATTCCAGTTTCTACCCTATAATGATGTTGTTACCGAAGCAGAACTCTTTGGGGAAATAGATGACTACGAAGCTTATAATAGGTTGCAGAAATACTATATGGATAGCTCAGTTCATTCAGCAGTGGTTGCAGCATTTGACGCCGCAGAGTTACCTTATGATCTTACTTATAACGGCGTTTACGTTATGAGTGTAACTGAAAATTCAAACTTCTCGTCCTCTCTTCAAATGGGAGATACCATTACTTCTGTGGATGAGTTAAGATTTGAGAATACAGACGAATTTATGGATTACATCAAATCAAAAGAAGTGGGTAATACCGTTACGATTCATTATGAACGTGACGGCGTAGAGAATGTATCTGAAGGACAATTAATCGAATTAGAAGAGACTGGAGAGCCAGGTATTGGAATTTCTTTAGTAGACCAGTCGACCGTCGTAACAGATCCGGAAGTAACCATTCATTCTGGTCAAATAGGTGGACCTTCTGCTGGATTAATGTATTCTCTACAAATTTACTCGATGGTTACGGATTCTGATTTGAGAGACGGACAAACCATTGCAGGAACGGGGACCATTTCAGATGATGGAACCGTAGGACCTATTGGTGGAATTGACAAAAAGGTCGTTGCTGCTGATAAAGAAGGAGCAACTGTTTTCTTCGCTCCAGATGATGAACTGCCTGCTGAACTGAAGGAAGATTATCCTGATTATAAAACAAATTATGAAGTCGCATTAGAAGCTGCTGAAGATATTGAGACAGATATGGTGATCGTACCAGTTAAAACTTTCAGAGATGCAGTCGACTATCTGGAAAACCTAGATCCTGTAGCTCAATTGTCTTCTGATAAAGACTTAGTTTGCTTAATCGCTGCGTAAATCATTCAAATAAGAAGATCAGGTGAAAAACTTGATCTTCTTATTTTTTGGTTCTATGTCAATTAGCGTTGGTGAAGAATAAAGCTAGAAAGTAATCGTACTTGGAAGAGAACATATAGTTAGCTTATGCTGCTATGTGTTCTCTTTCTTTTTCGATCATTTTGAGTTTGTTTCTGATTGGTTTTAAATTGAAGTGCAAGATAATACGATTTTTATAGT
>NZ_JBHSUL010000032.1:0-1531 GCF_042660675.1 Marinilactibacillus sp. GCM10026970 | reverse complement strand
TATAGTGACCCCAAAAAGTTAGACTTTTTTCAGAGCAGATATTCTGCTCTGTTTTTTTATGCTATTTTACACTCGTTTGTATGAGTTCGTCGATACTCGATTGGACTTAACCAATTCAATCGTTCTTTCATCCGTTCTTCGTTATAGTAAGTAATGAAAGATTCAATTGCCATTTTTAACTCATTAAAACTTTTGAATATCTTTCCGTAATACATTTCTTGTTTTAAAATACTGAAGAAATTTTCCATCGGACTATTATCTAAACAGTTGCCTTTTCGAGACATACTTTGAAAAATACTATGCATTTTCAGTTCTCGACTGTAAGCTTTCATTTGATAGGCCCATCCTTGATCAGAGTGAAAGGTTCTCCTATAAGGGCAACTATCCGTTGCCTTAATGGCTTCTTGAAGAGCGTCCATAATACTTTCTCCATTGGGTTGTTTTGTTATTTTGTAGCTCACAATCTCTAGATTAAATAAATCCATAAAGGGATCTAAATACAATTTTTTAATTTGTAATTGGCCAGAAACATTCGTTTCATAGTATTTAAATTCTGATGTATCCGTTGTAATCTTTTGGTAAGGAATAGGGGTGGTAAACCGTCGGTTCACTTTGTTTGAGGCAATGTGACCAACTTTCCCTTTGTAGGAGCTATATTTACGTGACTTACGTGTAAATGAAGTCACGCAAATCCCTAACTCCTTCATCAATCGTTGAATCTTTTTATGGTTCACGGTTGTCCCTTGTCTGACTAATTCTTTTTGGAGACGGCGATAGCCATAATTCTCATGTTTCTCTCTTATAGAAAGCAATTGATCTTTTAATACTTTATCAGGATCTTCTCTATTAAATCTTTTCTGCCAATACATATAAGTAGATCTTGGAAAATCAATGACAGATAGAATCTCTTTTAATTTAAATCTTCCTCGGAGGAAGTGGACGATCCGTGCGAGTTGTTCGCTCGTTTTTGAGATTCCACGTTCCGCAACCTCCTGAGTTCTTTTAAAAAGGCATTCTCAATTTCCAATTCTCGTATGCGTTTCGCTTGAGCTTTCTCACGATCAGTAAGCAGAGATTGGTCTTTAGAAACCTTAGGTTTCTTCTCTTTAGACATTTCAGACGGACGTCCTCTCGGTTTAGTTGAAAGCCCATCAATCCCTTCTTCACGAAACTTGATTACCCAACTGGTTAGTATAGATGGAGTATTCATGTTTAGCTGTCTAGCTAACTCTTGATAGGACAATTCAGTAGTTAAGTACAACTCTACCGCATTTAATTTAAATTCACTAGTATAATTGATCTTTTTTCGGCTTCTATAGAGTCCTTCTTCTCCAAAATTTTTATAGGCATTTATCCATTTTCTAACCGTTGATTCAGCTGGAATTCCATATTTTTTCGCTAAATAAGGGGATCCTCCTTCCCCTTTAAGATACGCCTTTACGATCTTATGTTTAAATTCAAAACTATATTTTGCCATTAAAAAAGACCCCCAGAAGTTAGATTTTAGGTCTAACTTCTGGGGGTCGGCGCA
>NZ_JBHSUL010000031.1:256837-298437 GCF_042660675.1 Marinilactibacillus sp. GCM10026970 | reverse complement strand
CTCACTAAAAATGAAGCCCAAAAAAAGAAGACTTATCGAATGAAATCGATAAATCTTCTTAAGGGTAACTAATGTTACCAACACTATTTGACACAGAGCCATAAGTAATAGTCTAAATAATCAAAAAAACGGGCACACACTCTAGAGAAAGAATGTGGGTCCGTTTTATGTTACTCGCTTATCTTGTTCTGATATGTGCAATATTTTTCAATACTATATCAATTTCGTCTAAAACATCTGTTGATAATTTTATTCCAGATGCCTTTACGTTTTCTTCGATTTGAGAAGGTCTACTTGCTCCAATGATTGCTGCAGAAACGCCGGGTTGACGTAGGATCCAGGCTAAAGAAAGCTGAACGAGACTTAAATCTAATTGATCAGCAATAGCATCTAGTTTCTGAACAGCTTCCAAGGTCTCATTGTCCATATAACGATTAACAAAGCTTCCAATTTCTTTATTTGCCGCTCTAGAGTCTTTCGGTATTTCGGCATTTGGTTTGTATTTTCCAGTTAGGACCCCTTGAGCTAACGGAGAAAACACGATTTGGCCCATTCCATAAGATTCTGAAACAGGTAAAACTTCGGATTCAATGTATCGTTGCAATAAATTATAAACGGGTTGATTGGAAATCATTTTGTGGTGTCCTCTATGATCAATGATTCCCTGCGCTTTCTCAATTTGAGCTGCAGACCATTCGCTCACCCCTGTGTACAAAACTTTTCCTTGTTTCACTAAGTCATCTAATGCCATTAAGGTTTCTTCTAATGGCACCGTTGGATCAAATCTGTGACATTGATATAGATCTACATAATCCATTCCTAAACGTTGAAGACTTTTATCGCATTGTTCAATGATATGTTTTCTAGAGAGCCCTCTATCATTTGGTCCATCTCCCATAGGGAAGTATACTTTGGTCGCTACAACCACTTGATCTCTTTGATAATCCTTCAATACTTTACCAAGTACTTTTTCAGCTTGACCTTGTTCATAGACGTTTGCTGTATCGAAGAAGTTGATACCTTTTTCATAGGCTAGTCGAATACAGTCTTCTGCAGTCGTATCTTCTACTGTCTTTCCGTATGTAAGCCAACTACCTAGTGCAATTTCTGAAACTTTAAGTCCACTATTACCTAACTGTCTATACTCCATGATATCGCCTCCATAGTAAGTTCTTTCTATATTTTCGCAGAGTTGATAAGCAAAAGCAACTGATAAAAGAAATAAGTACACTGCTAATACATATATGAAATTTTATCTCTATTTAAATTTTTTAAATCGAATATCGATCTACATAATCCTTGAACAATCGATTTAGTAAATAGTGCATACCAAATCGATCCGATGCATCTAAACCCTCAATTTTGATTTCAGTACTATATACATATAGTTGTATGTCAGTTATTTTAGAAAGCTCATTAGTCGAGAAACCTGTTAAACTAATTGTCTTTGCACCAGCTATATTGGCACGATTCGTGGCAGAGAACACATTAGATTTCTCTGAACCACTTAGACTGAGTGCAATTCCTAAGTCTTTGTCTGTCATCTGTTTTGCATTGTGTTTCATAAGATGAGGATCAATAAAGGTTTGGCTCCTCTTCCCTAAAATCTTAAGCCGTTCACTAAATTCTTCTGCTGGAAATCTAGATAATCCAACTGCAAAGAACAGAATTTGATCTGCCTCATTTATAGCCTCCAACACTTGTTCTGTAATCTCATCATTTAGAAATTGCTTTGTCTTTACAATCTTACTATCTAAGTCGGTCATCTCTAAAAAGGACTGTTCTTCTACCAAAGTATCTTTTAAAGAATTTTTGAAATGAACATAACCTTGAAATCCAAGCTTTTGACACATTCGAACAATTGTATTGGGAACAGTATAAAATTGTTGAGCAACTTCCCTTATCGTCCATTTTTCGACTTGATTTTTTTCTTTCATTAAGTACGTCAAAATCTTTTCTTCCGTTTGATTTAACTGATTTCGATTTTCTTCCAGAAATTTATAAAAAGACATTTGAATGACTCCTTTAACAGCTTAGTATAAGGAAACTGATAAAATTAGGGTTTTTAGAGTACCTTACTTTATAATAAATAAAATTAAATACACATAGTTTATCTAACCATTATATCATGTTAAACTAAATAGATAAAAGTAGAATTGAGGCAATGATTATGATAACAATCGGATTGACTGGTTGGAGTGATCACCCACTAATCACTTTGGATCAATCAAAAAAATTGGAAAATTACTCTAGTCATTTTCCAGTTGTAGAATTAGATACTAGTTTTTATGCTATTCCCCCCGACAAAAACATTAAAAGCTGGATTGAGAAAACACCAGCTGTATTCACATTTATTCCAAAGGCTTATAAAGCTATGACGATGCATAAGGAATGGATTGAAGAGTTTACAAGTATAGAATCTATGTTCAAAGTTTATAAACAAACCTTTTCTCCAATGGTTGAAGCAGGAAAAGTCAAAGCGTTCCTTTTTCAGTTTCCGCCATACTTTGATTGTACCAGGCAAAATGTACAGTATCTTAGACTTGTTCGAAAACTAATGGGAGACTGGCCTTTAGCCATAGAATTTAGAAGTCAAAGCTGGTTCAATGAAAATAACCAATCTAAAACCATTCATTTTTTGAAAGAGCTGGAAATGATTAATGTCATTGTTGACCAGCCTCAAACGCCAAATAATAGTGTTCCAACAATCTCAGTATCGACGCATCCTTCATTATCCATCTATCGCCTTCATGGCCGTAATTATGAAGGTTGGTTAGGAGAAAACATACAGGACTGGCGTGCTGAAAGAACTTTATACGAATATAAAGAAAAAGAATTAGAATCTTTTGCAGAAACGGCCAGAACATTAGAAAAGGATTCACATGAAGTATGTGTCATCTTCAATAATAACTCTGGTGGTCATGCAGCCCCTAATGCAAAAACCTTACAAAAGATTTTGGGGTTAGACTTCGAAAATCTTTCCCCTCGTCAACTGGATCTATTTTAAAAGCACAATCGATTATTTGATTAATCGATTGTGCTTTTTTTATTGTGCTTTTAAATTCCAAAAAGCTTGCCAGATACTTCTTTTACCCGAAATCCAGTCTAATATTGAATAAAGAATGATGCCAATAAATGATCCAGTAGAATCAATCAGAACATCTGATATCAATGCTGTTCTTCCAGGTACAAAACTTTGATGAAACTCATCTGTTGATGCATATACTGCGCAAATAACGAGTGCAATTAAAACGGCTTTGATTCCCTTAACATCTGAAGTCGAAAGCGCGTTTTTCACTAATATTCCAAGAAACATATAGATAAAGAAGTGAGCATTTTTCCTGATGAAATTATGCAATGTGTAATAATTCATGCCTCTTATTTCATTAATGCCTAGTCTTGGTCTAACAATCGTCAAAAGAAAGTAGATGGTTGCACTGCAAAATACAACAAACAAAATAAAGATTAGCAGTTTTCCCCACAAAGGCGTACTTCTTCTTTTTAACCAAATGAGAAATAAATTGAAAAATAGTAAAAACCCTACTGCTGCAACAACTCTCCAGTGGTTGACAACTTTACTTCC
The DNA here is from genome assembly GCF_042660675.1 of Marinilactibacillus sp. GCM10026970. Taxonomy (NCBI): domain Bacteria; kingdom Bacillati; phylum Bacillota; class Bacilli; order Lactobacillales; family Carnobacteriaceae; genus Marinilactibacillus; species Marinilactibacillus sp. GCM10026970. Next base: position 294,854 of record NZ_JBHSUL010000031.1, on the reverse strand, counting down.
GACTTCCATAGCACCAAAACTTAATTGCGCTGATTCACTTGCAGGCTGAGAAGAAAACCAGAAAATGATCGCCATCCAGACTAATACCGTTAGCCAAGCAAATAATAAAGGGTATTTTGATTTTGACGCTCTCTTCATAGGCTTTCCTTCTTTCTTTTTCTATCGAATCTTTTGTTCTAATAACTTTTCATTCTAAAGACTAGACCTTAAATTTTCTTAAACAATCTGTCCTTTTTCCATGATCTTTTCTTCATCTAACCAAACAGTCGGACTTTGCACGACGCAGTCAATATGAACACCGGCTTCTGTTTGACCACCGAAAGGCTTGTTGCTTCCAAAAGCAATATGGATTGTTCCAAAAACTTTTTCATCTTCAAGAACCACACCAGTTATACGTGCAGTTGGATTTGTACCAATACCGAATTCTGCTATTATTCTCCCTTTGTCTTCTCCTAATAGATTTAATAATTCAGATCCTTGCTCTCCAGTTGCTTCTATTAATCTGCCTTCTACCAGTGTTAACTTTATGGGCTCTTCTACTTTACCTAACTGAGCTATTGAACCATCTACGATTAATGAACCATTTGCAGAATTTTCTATCGGAGCAATGTAAGCTTCCCCAGAAGGGATATTCCCTGCTTCTCCCTTATTCCAAAAGATACCTGTACTCGGTACGCCTCTTCTGCCAGAAATTGTAAATTCAAGAACTTCTCCATCTTTTTCGATTTTGACTTTTGAACCAGTTTCTAGCTTTTCTGTGAACTGAGCTGTGAGATTTTTAACAGTATCTGGATCAGCTTCTATCGCGCCTTTTTCTAACATATCTAATGTAATTCCAGGCATTGTCCCAATTCTTGTGCCACCAGCAGCTGCTTCTTTTTTAGCATTTGTGTGAGTCAAGCTTGCTGAAGTCACACATAGAGCAACATCAGCATGCTTCAGTGCCTCAGCAATTGCTTTAGGTGGTTCTTCTCCGCTTTTATAAGTTGCTGGAAACTGGGTAAGCACCGCTTCGTTTCCATTAAGTTTAGCCGCTTCATAGAAGAAGTGAGCAATTTCGCTCATCTTATCGTCTGTTACGATTAAAACTGTTTCTTCTTTTTGTAAATTGAAATTATTATCAAATACTTTTTGTGCATTTTTTAAATATTGGCTCATCGTTAACCATCCCTCGTTTATTCAGTATTTTTTCATTCTATCACATATTGTTTGTTCTTGCTTTTCTTAAGGTGTAGACTGTGGGTATCGATAAACAGAAAGGACGATAATGATGTCAGAAAATATGACTGCATATGGATTTGAAGGTTCTGAAGAAAAGAATGGTTCAATCCAATTTGAAAAAAGATCTATAGAAAAACCTGCACCAAATAATCGAGAAATTCTAGTAGAAGTAAAAGCCGTAGCGTTAAATCCTACAGACGTCATGACTTGGAAAATGAAAAAAGCAGATGACACTAGTTTCACTGTTTTAGGACGCGATGTTTCTGGTACAGTAGTCGAGGTTGGAGATGACGTTACATTATTCAAAGTTGGAGATGACGTTTTTTATCCCGGAACCAGTAACGTTCAAGGTGCTCAAGCTGATTACCACTTAATTGATGAAAGAATGGTTGCATTAAAACCGAAAAACTTGAACTTTGCTGAAGCTGCTGCTCTTCCTTTAACAGCTTTGACGGCTTATGAGACCTTTTATGATCAATTAACAATCCCTAAGAACAGTGAAGAAAAGCCCCTTCTACTCATTGTAGGTGCTGCTGGAGGTGTGGGGTCAATCGCTACGCAAATCGCTCTAAACGATGGGATTGATGTCATTGGAACAGCTTCTCGAGATGAATCCAGAGAGCATCTGAGATCTCTTGGTGTGAAAAAAATTATCGACCACAAAAAACCTTACGAACCACAACTAAAAGAATTTGGTATCAACTCTGTAGACTATATCTTTTTAGCAGCCAACGCTGACTATAATATCAAAGAAGTTAGTAAGATTGTCAGCGCTAGAGGACATGTTTGTTCTATACTTCCATTAAGTGAAGCTCTGCCGATGTCCTTCTTTTCTAAAAGTGTCTCGTTCAATTATGAGTTGATGTATACGAGATCTGTTTATAAAACAGAGGACTGGATTCAACAACATAATTATCTTGATGAATTGAGAAAAGAAGTTGAAGCTGGAAACATACACTCAACAATCAATCATAGATATGAAGAAATAACTGAACAGACATTGAGCGAAGCTTATGATCAACTGATGACTGGCCATACTAACGGAAAAATTGTCCTTGAACATACTGTATAAACGAAAAACGAGTTGACTCTTTCTCAGAGTCACTCGTTTTTATTTACGTTCATTTAAAGGAATCGATAACTTGAATTGTAAAATCTGTTCTTCGATAGCAGCTTCCAGTGTATATCCTAATGATTCAGCAATTTTTTTAGAAATAGATAAGCCTAGCCCTGTAGAACTAGACGTTCTTGGTTTATCTCCTTTGTATGTTCTATCAAAAATTTTGTTAACGTCAAGAGCGTTTGGATTTTCTACTTTGTTTTCAATATAAATCATTAGACTATCATCCGATAATTCATTGTAAACACAAAATCGCTCCGTTCCATGAGAAAAGGCATTCTTAATGAGGTTTCCTAAAAGTCTATTGAAATCCAATATACTTGTTTCAATACTAGTTGTCTCTTCCATCAACTGAATGGATACCGTATTGAAAGATTGTGATAGTTCTTGATGATATAGCGCTAGTTGTTCTTGTAGCAACATAATTGGATAAGCTTGTTCCATTTCAAAAGAAAGATCTTTAGATTCAAGTAAACTTAATCGATAAAATTCTTCTACCAACTCACTTAAAACTTTTGTTCTTTCTTCAACTATCTTCAAATATTTGATTTCTTTATCACTTTCAGCAGATGTCTGAAGAATTTGAACATATCCTAGCATTGATGTAAGCGGCGTTCTAAAGTCATGCGAAATCGAAGAAATCATTTGTTTGTTCTGATTTACAATCGTATTAAATTCAATTTGAATTTGTTTATGCCGTTTGATTAAACCGTTAATTTCTTCAACCAGTAAATCTTGAGAAACAGAAGAATGATTTTTTCTTAATTCAGCTAAAGCATACCCTTGTTCAATCCATTTAAGTTGGTTCGTGATACGCTGATTAAACTTTCTATTTTGATAAAACTTAATCATGAAGATAACGTTCAGAATTAAGCTGAGTAGCAAAACGATGACCATAAAACACCTCCTACTTCACTATATTTAGATGAATACCCTACTTGCCTTCTTTGATCTCAATTCGGTTCAGAATCAAAATTCCAATTATACTTGCAACAACTATATATAGTAACGTTACGCCCCAAGTAACTAAAGGCTCTGCATTTGATGGCATATCAGGTAAAAAACCCGCTATGATAGACTGGTTCGTATGGTTTATATAGTAAGACAAAGTGAACTTTCTCAAAAATTCTAATTTATCTGTTGCTAGACTAATTAAATTTAATGCAGTTAAGCTGACATTTGAGATTAAGACTCCAAAAGTAATTAAAGACACTGTAGTATTTTGACTAATAAAAGCAACTACATTCGCTACAGCTGCATAACCAATCATGCCTAAAAAGATTGTCGTTCCCACTACAGTAAGATCATTTAAGTTTCCAGTATCTACCTGAGCTCCTGTGCTTAACGTCAAGAAAAAGAATAAAGCAAAGAATACAATGGCACCTATCAAAAATGTTGTAAATAAATAGATAACAAAAGTAATAAATTTGCCAATCACAAATTCCGTTTTGGATAAGCCACTACTGAAGATATTTTGGTATGAGCTCGAAGAGATATCGTTTATATATACAGTAGAGTAAGCTTGTAAACCAAAAAACAGCGGAAAGGCTTGAGATAATAGAAATACACCTAATTCTATATACGCGTTAGAAATCCCTTCACTGATTGGAGAACTCGCCTGAAGTAGGATAACCGCTACGACGAAAAGGGAAAACAAGATACCATAAAAGGCGTAATTCGATTTTTTATGGGCTAGTCTATATAAATCTGCCTGAATAAAATTAAACATGTTGTTGTCCTCCTTTAGCGAGCAAATTCAGATAATAATCTTGTATGGAAATTTCTTGTGATATTAGTTTATAAAGCTTGAGATTGTTCGAAACGATTAATTGTGCAATCTCATCCACTCTATCTGTCATTTTTGAAATAACGATTTCTTGCCCGCTATTTACGGTATAGTCAATTTTATCAAAATGTTGTTCAAGCAGATACGCCGTTTTTTCAACATCATTTGTTTTGACGATCACTTTTTCTTCTGTTTTATTGCGAATGGTTTCTCTATCCAACTCTTCGATCAATACACCATCATGAATAAAGCCAAATCGAGTAGCCATCAATTCCAATTCTCCCAAAATATGAGAAGAAATTAAAAATGTAATTCCATGTTCTTTGTTCAACTTCTGAACAATTTTTCTAAAATCCGCTATTCCTTGTGGATCTAGTCCATTAATGGGCTCATCCAGAACAATAATATCCGGCGATCCCATTAGTGCATTTGCAATACTTATGCGTTGTTTCATCCCCATTGAAAATGCCTTGAATTTCTTACTGACTTGATCCATTTCTACTAATTTAAGTACTCGATCGACTTCTGAGACATCGCTGATTCCCTTTAGTTTTCTATAGTAAGCTAAGTTTTCTCTAGCTGACAAGTACGGGAAAAAGTTCGCACCCATCATAAATCCCATACGTTGGCGTGCATCATTTAACTCTGCATTCGAACGCTTTCCAAATAGTAAGATTTCGCCTGAATATTCTGGCGCCAAACTCATCAGTGTCTTGAAAAATGTTGATTTTCCGGCACCATTTTTTCCAATCAACCCATAAATTCCTCCTTGTCTTACATGAATCGAAACATCATTTAAAGCTACTTGCTTATTGTAACGTTTCGTTAACCCAACAGTTTCTATCAGATTTTCCATCTTAAACACTCCTTTTTCTTTCTTACAAAACCAATTTTAAAGTAGAAAGATTTCAAATTTCTGAAGTAAACCTTACAAAAGTCTTAACTCTTCTAATCAATTACCTTAAGCTTGAAACCAACTCCCCAAACGGTTTCAATAATGTCTTCCCCACTATGCTCGGACAACTTTTTCCTCAATCTTGAAATATGAACAGATATTGTATTATCATCACCGAAATAAGCTTCATTCCAAACTGTTTCAAAAAGATTCGCTTTAGTGAACACCTTTTTAGGATGTTCTATAAAGCATTTTAGTAAATCGTACTCTTTTTGCGTAAGGGATATAACTCTCCCTGCTACTTTAACTTCTCTCGTCGTTTCATCCATCTCTATGGTTCCTACTTTATAGATAGGATTAGTCTGAAAGTCATCTTGATGATCTCTCAGTTGGGCTTTCACTCTTGAAACGACTTCTACCGTATTAAATGGTTTGGCTATGTAATCATTGGCGCCCATTTCTAAAACATTTGCTAGAACATTCATTTCGGTTTTTGCAGTAATCACTATAATCGGCACATTAGATTTTTCACGATAAGTTACAATAAATTCTTCTCCCATTATTCCGGGCAACATCAAATCTAACACAATCAAATCCAATTTTTCTGTTTCAACTATTCTTAAAGCTTCGGAACCAGCGAATGCTTGGATCACTTCATACTCGTCACTCAATAAATCCGTTAGCAATTCGTTGATTGCATTATCATCTTCGACAATCATTATCCGCTTCATTTTGAACGCCCATCTCCTGTCAATGTATTCGGTATTCTAAATCCAGTTTACAGAAATAAAGCCTAATTTTCTATCCCCTGTAATAGTATCAGATTTCAGATAACAAAAAAAAAGACTTTATAAGCGTTATCGCTCTTATAAAGTCTTTAAAATAATCTACCTATTTATTCTCATGCAATTTGGATAAATTTCTTTCTACTACTAATGTGCTGATTAGTACAGGCACGCTCATACTAAAAAAAATACCTAGTGTTGGCCACAAAAACATTAGTATAAATAATAGAGCCAATGCCAGACTTAACCCCAGATTACTCAGTATATATTTGAATATTAGATAAAATGATAGTAACCATCTTTTTCCGGTATTCAGTTCAATCATATTTTTTAAAGAAAAATAATAGACTGAAAGTAATACGACTAATACAAATAATACCGTTATCGCTACCGTAAATAGGTACATCCAGTCTGGAAGATCGGTTCTATTTCTGATCACCACAAAGTCAAATAAAAACAGTGCGTAAATGACCAACAAGTACCCATTTTGTTTGAAATTTCTCCATCCGTTCTCTTTGAAATGAGAGAGAAATAATTGTACTGGATGCTTTTCTTTTCCTTTGTACAATCGATTGACTACATAAAACAAACTTTCAGTAGCCGGTATAATGGTTACGACTGGAATACAAAAAAGTAACCATATCATATTTAAAAGGGATAAGTTAGCAAACCATTCAGTGAACCGTACAATGACCGAAGTCTGTTTAGGTATGTTTTTTTCTCTTTCCATAAGTTATCCTTTCGTGCCACCAGTAAGATCCATTCCTTCAATGAAATATTTCTGAGCGAAGAAAAAGAGTAATATACTAGGTATCAATACCAAAGTAGCTCCAGCCATAAGATAGTTCCATTGAGTCGTTGATTGATTGGAGAAGGACTGGAGTCCAATTTGAAGTGTATACATATCTTCCTGTGTAATATAAAGTAATGGTCCTAAAAAGTCATTCCAGGCACCATTAAAAGACATGATTCCAACAGTAATCAGTGCAGGTTTGGTCAAAGGTATCATTAATCTACTCCATATATAGAGATGATTAGCTCCATCAATTTGTGCAGCTTCAATCAGTTCATTATTGATAGACATGTAAAACTGTCTCAATAAAAAGATATTAAAGGCACTACCAAAAAACGCTGGAACAATAAGTGGTAAATACGTTCCTACCCAATTGATTCTAGTGAAAAGAATGTATTGAGGAATCATTGTAACGAATCCTGGAACCATCATCGTTGCGAGTACAAGTGCGAATAAGATTTTCTTACCTGGAAAATCTATCTTAGCAAAACCATAAGCTATAAAAGAATTGGAAAAAACATTTCCGAGCACGACGAATACGGTTATGAACAAAGTATTGCCCATATATTTAAAAAATGGAAATGCTTGAATCGTATCCATATAGTTTTGCCACACAAACGTTTCTGGAAGAATAGTTGGTGGAAATCTAACAATTTCTGTCATAGGTTTTAGCGAAGTACTTAACATCCAAACTAATGGCGCCAGTAAGACGAGGCTGACAATGATCAGTAAAAGATAGATGAGTATTTTCCCAGTTCGTTCTTGTCTCTTTTTACTTTTAAAATATTTTGATTGAGCTTTTGATGCACTCGAAGTATCGTCTTGCACGTATTTTGTTTCAGAAGATTCTATCATAGCCTCTCCTCACTCTCTAATTATTCAGTTGTTTTGATTTAGTTAATAATGTACCCATCTAGGAGCTAGCTTCAAATTGATAAATGTCAGTACAATGACGATTGCAAATAACACAAGAGACATCGCCATCGCATATCCCATATCAAAAGCAACAAAGGCCTTATTCCACATATGAAGATTGTAAAAAAGGAGTGAATTGGCTGGGCCGCCTGTGCCATTTTCTGTCATTACATAAGCTTCTTGGAATATCTGAAAAGCACCAATGGTTGATGTAATCACATCATAAAAAATAATAGGTGTAATCAATGGTAAGGTGATGTGTCTTAACTTTCTGATAGGTCCAGCTCCATCAACTTCAGCTGATTCATACAATTGAGTGGGTACATTTTGGAGAGTAGCCAAGTACAGAAGCATTGCTCCCCCCACACTCCACAAACGCATAAGAATCAATGCAGGTTTTGTCCAATTCGGATCAAACAACCATGAAGGACCGGCAATACCTACCCAAGATAATACTGTATTTATCAGACCACTTGAGGGAGAAAGCAGTTGCATCCATAAAACATATACTGCAACCCCTGATAAGATAGCTGGTAGATAAAAAATCGTTCTGAAGATAGTAATCCCTCTAATGTTTCGATTCAATAGTACAGCTAGAAAAACCCCACCCGCAGTCGTTAACGGAACGTTCAATACAACGTAGAATACAGTATTGTAAAGAGAGGTCAGGAATAACTGGTCACTCGTAAACATTCTTCTGAAATTATCAAAACCAATAAAATCCATTCTGGATGTAATATTATAGTTTGTAAAACTACCAATAAAAGAAAAGACCATCGGTAAGAACATAAACCCGATAAAGCCAATAATAAATGGAGAAACAAATAAGAGTCCCCACAAAGCTTCATTTCTTTTACGTTTATTCCACTTAGGCTTATGATTTTTCCTCTGATTGTTAGTAGCATGGATCGCTTTCATGTATACACCGCCTTAAAAAATAGTGAGAAGGGAAATGATCTTCCCCTTCTCACTTACTATTGATCATTTATAATAAACGACTATTCAGTTCTCTTATTACTGAGCAAGATTCTCAACAGACTCCTGTGCATCGTCCAGTGCTTCTTGGGCTGTTTTCTGGCCTAGAAAAGCAGCATCAATTTCTGTGTTTACAAGAGATGAAAAGTCCGGTGCATTAAGCGGTACCGGAGTGATCGTAGTCACTTCCAAATTAGAATCGGCTAGTTCGTAGATCATTTGACCCATTTCATCAAGATCTGGATGTTCTTTTAAGTTTTCATTGGCCTCAACATTCGCCATAATATCAAAACTGTTCATCCCAAACTCTTCTTGTACTTCAGTTGAAGAAAGGTACTTCATGAAGTCGTAAGACTCTTCAGGATGATCTGTATTAGCCGGAACTTCTAAAACAAATCCGCCGCCCCATGACCAGTGCCCACTACCTGCTTCTTTTTCAGGTAAAGGCGCTACGCCGAATTCAAAATCGTCTGGAGCATTTTCCACCAAGTTGGTATAATAGTTGATATTTTGTCCTCGCATAGAAACTAAACCGGAAATGAAAGGATCAGATACGCCTGAACCAAATTCTGCTTCATATTGGTTGATGGTATCTCTACCATAATAATCTTGCCACTCAAGCATCCATTCTAATGCTTCTACTTTTTCCGGTGTATTGATCGCAACTTCTCCGCTATTATCGAACCAGGAATTTCCACCATCTGCATTTAATGCCCAAACATCAGCCCCAATATTCCAGCGTGGATAAAATCCGATTTGTTCCCAGCTATTTCCACTTCCTTGATCTAATACTCTAGCCATTTCTTCGAGTTCATCCCAAGTTGCTGGTGGCGTTTCTGGATCTAGCCCCGCTTCTTCAAAGGCGGTTTTATTGTAAAACAATACTTGCGTATCCGTGTTGAAGGGTAATGCATAAGCTTCATCTTCATAAAGCACGGTCTCCCAAAGCTGCGGATAAAAGTCTCCTGAAATATCATCTGCATCTAAGTATTCCTGTATATTAGTTGCTTGCTGTGCTTCTGCTCTTTGTTTTACACTATTTATATCTTGAACAATCACATCCGGTGCATTACCTCCGGCAATAGCTGCTAGAGATTTAGTCCAGATATCTCCCCATGGCTGATAGACATGTTCAACTGTGACTGTATCTTGAGACTCATTGTAATCTTCAATGATGGCTTCAATCGTATCTCTTCTAGCTCCAGATCCCCAGAAAGACCAAAATTCCAGTGTTGTTCTACCGTCATTCCCATCAGAAGCAGTTTCACCACTTGAATTATCGTCTCCGTTACCACATGCAGCTAAGAGTAAACCTGTACTACCTAATAGTAAACCTTGTTTGATTAATTGCTTTGAGTGTTTAGATTTCAATCGAAATCCCCCTTAAAATAATTAATATGAAAGAGTTCTAGGTAATCTACTGATCCACAAACCTTTTCTAATTTAAACAATAAATGATGACATGAGAAGAAGCAAATATAAAGACTTTTCAGTGCTAAAATAATCAAAGTAACGTAACGAACGTTATCAATTAAGCAACCATCGTATTAATTATTATATATTTTTTATAATTATATTAGCTATCTCACTTTGCATTTATTGTTAACAACTACTTCTTTACAATAATAGTAGACAAAAAAATACTAAAGATATAATCCTAATTAGATTACACCTTTAGTATTTAACTAATTTATTAATCTTCAATACCAAATATGGATTCAATTGTACTTTGTAAAATTCCACCTATAGGAAAAATAATCCATGACCAAGCCCATGATCCAGAAAAGTAACTCCATGAGAAGTAGATTACTAGTAAAATTGGCCAGTATATATTTTCAAGAATATTCGTTATTTTTGTATTTCGCTGATCTTTAATTCGTGCCTCGGTCACTTCTTCAACAGATTTGCCTTTGTTTAGTAAGTTTTGATAGCCTGTCCAAACCAATCCGGTGTAAACAAAAACTAAAACGCCTACTCCAGCTAGTGTAAACATTAACCCGCTACTAAAAACAATTAATTTATCTTCTTCCGTCATTGCTGCAAATATTACAGGGAGAAATGAAAATACACAGATTGCAATTCCTAGTATAATACTAAAAGTAAAAGATTTTCTATAAGCTTCCATTCGCTCTTTAATAACAGTTCTTGCCTCAGGTACTAAAATAAATGGATGATTGAAGTCTTCATAACTCGACAATTTTTGCCCTTGAATGATAAACATCGCTACTCCAATGACAGCAAATATTAACGCCCAAGTCAATCCTATGAAAACACCAAAAGGCTCAAAAGAAAAAATTGATATCAGTCCTAACAAGCCACCTAGGCTAGTACAACAAGATAAAACACCTAATCCAATACCTAAACCAGCTCTTCTTCTCGTCTCAATATACTCATGAGCATCATCTTCTTCAACAATCATGACCTCTTCCATTATTGCGTCTGATGTGCTTTCATGATTTAATCCCATCTCATCTAGCACTTCTTCAATATTACCAAATTCCACAATAACAGTTCCGATTGCCTCGTTCTCTGAGGCCCCCTCTTCTTTTAATGCGATGTATCGGTCTTCCATATTTGCTAAAATATCCACTTTCAATTGCTCAGTTTCTTGTGTTTTTACAACATGTTTAAACATTTTATCTACATACTCTTTTATTGTATTCATTATATTTCCCCTCCAAAAAATATGTCTACAACAGATTTTGTCAACTGCCATTCTTTTTGCTTTTCTAACAACAAGCCTTTTCCAGCTACCGTGATCTTATAATATGTTCGTTTTCTTCCTTGCGTTTCTTTCCCTGGGTAAGACGTGATATATCCTTTAGACTTTAATCGGGTAAAGGCTGAATAAAGCGTCGTTTCTTTCATTACATACTGGCCATTTGTTCTTTCCCTAATCTGTTTAGAAATTTCGTATCCGTAGGAATCGCCTTCATTTAAAATAGATAAGATAAATGAGTCATTATATCCTCTACTTACGTCACTACTGATCACTCATCCCACCCCTTTATGTAATAAAGATCAACAGACAACAATTACTGCATCTGTCGTTGTAATGATTATACCAAAGCTTTTAATTAATTACTACATCAGATGCAGTAAATTAAAAAAATCAGACTTTAGTCCTAGTAGACTGAAGTCTGATTTACTCAATGAATCGTATCTCTTTTTTTAAAACCGATGATTCCTATTACAGAAAAAGCTACAGAAGCAAGGGTTAAATATAAAAGGACGGTTAAGTCGTATTCGCCATCTAATCTTTCTGGGATGTGGTAAAACGGGGAAAATCCTTTTATCCATTCAGGTATTTCAAATAAATTGGCAAAATACAATATAAAAAAGCAATAGCCTAGAGCTAACCAAGTCAAGGATATTTTCTTCGGAAACCATCCAAATAGACAGATAGACAAACTTAGGATCACTGCCATAGCAGGCAAATAGACAAGACCATTTTCAAAAATTTCTCTAAAACTGAGAATGTCCTGACTTAAACTCGCCGTAATTCCAAACGCAGTAATCTGTACTACTTGAATGACGATTAAAGAAATCAAACTAACCGCTATAAAAGTCAGTAAAGTCTGACCACGGCTTTTCGTTCCGACAAGTAAATGCTGTAAGCGTCCGTTTTTTTCTTCTGAAGACAATTTAATAATGACTTGAATAGAAGGCATAACAGCAGCTATAGCCAGCACGCCCATAATAACGGAAATAAACTGAGTCACAATGGATTGAGAATGATCACTACTGATTACTTGCTCAATCAGCTCATTACCTGCTAGTAGACTTTCCACGTCTCCCATAACCGAACCGTAAGTGATCCCAAGTAGAATCAACCCTATCGTCCATGCAATTAAAGGTGTTTTCATCAATCGAAAAACAAAGCCTATTGGTTTTTTCAAAAAAAGAGCCGCTGAATGTTTACCTGTTTTATCTGGCAATAGTCCAGCGCCTAAATCTCTTTTAGTCTGGAAATAAAAGGCTAGTGCTAAAACAACAAAGGATACAAGTAAAACTATTCCAACAGGCCACCAGCGATTAGATACAAACGGTTCTGACTTGTATAGTAAACCTAGTGGAGAAAGAACAGTCAAATATTCTTGACCGGTATCCCCGATGATTCTAATCACATAGGCAGCGCCCAAAAGTGAAAAACTGGTCATCGTAGCACTTCTACTATTGCTGGATAATTGAGCGGCGAGTAAGGCAAGACTTCCGAAAAATAATCCGATTGCGCCATACATTGCGCCAGTAAGAAAGGAACCGTTCAAATCCATACTCGAATCCCCCATTAAAAGGAGGAGCCATCCAGTCAGTAGTGCTAATGATATATTGTAGCTGACTAACAGTAATAAAGCAGACGTCGAATGTGCTAGTCTTCCAATAGGAAAGGATTGAATCAATTCCATCATACCGTGTTCTTCTTCAGCTCTGGTATTTCTAATCATCATTAGAATCGAAGCGACTGAAAAAAGTGCCAGTGTGAGGATAGTCATCGTATGTGAATACATTGCACCAATTGTATAGTTGTCTCCTCCGATGAGTTTTCCAAAAAGTGCCTCCATAGCTGGATTAGACATGGCAGCTGCCATAGCCGTTCGGTCAGATGCAGAAGGATAAATGGTTACAAATGCAAAAATACCTACAAAAACAAACATCAAGCAGCCAAGCGCCCAAAGGAACAAAACTTTCCATTCTTTCTTTAAGACAAAGCGAGTTAAAAAATTAAACCCCATTATAGATTTCATGATTCCTCCTCCTCTCCAGTCGTTTCATAATGGCGCATGAATAAATCTTCTAACTTAGGCGGAACACTTTCCAGAGATTGAATGTCCATCCCTTGTAGTGCTTGAATCAATTGATCCATTTTATTGGAGTCTATTTGAAAAACGACTTGATTGCCTTTTTGGACAAAGTGGTGAATCCAACTGAGTACACTTAAATGATTTAAAGATTTTTGTGTTTGTAACCTAATTTCTGTTCTGGTAAGGTGTCTGAGATCTTTAAGTGTTCCTGCTTCCACAATGCTTCCGTTACGGATAATCGCAATGGTATCACAAAGCTGCTCAACTTCAGATAAGATATGGCTAGATAACAAGACGCTAGCCCCACGCCTTTTAACGGTTGCTACTTGTTGTTGAAAAATACGTTCTTGTAGTGGGTCTAAACCAGAAGTGGGTTCATCTAAAATATATAAGTCTGCATCAGAAGCAAATGCAGCAATCAACGCCACTTTTTGACGATTTCCTTTAGAGTAACTTCTACATTTCTTTGTAGGATCAAAATCGAATGCTTTAATCAATGAACATTTCTTATCATGATCTACCTGCTGTCCTCTCATACTTAAGAACAAGTCAATAACTTCTCCACCAGTTAGATTGGGCCAGAGATTGACATCTCCAGGAACATAAGCAACACGTTTATGTATCGCCACAGAATCAGACCATACATCTTGGTCAAAAATACTTGCTTTCCCACTGTCTGCTTTTAATAGTCCCAAAAGTACTCGAATGGTTGTCGACTTTCCTGAGCCATTTGGTCCGATGAAGCCTAAAACTTCTCCTTTTTCCATACTAAAGTTGACTTCTTTTAGAGCTTCTGTTTTACCAAATGATTTAGATAAACCCTGTACTGAAACTAAACTCATACAACTCACTCCCTGACTATGATTTATAATATGTTTTTTTCAATAAAGCAATATAATCGTTGTATTCTTGATAGAAATATTTGATTTCTTCTTCTGAAAAGACAGTTGAATTTCCAAGAGATTTTGCTTTCTGCTCCAGTTCTTTACGATATCCTTCAAGTCCCCACTTGATTAAGTTCAGCACCTTTTCTCTCGGCAAATCTTCTCTGAATTTACTGAAATCAACATTTTCAGTCAAAACCTTTTCCCATAATCTTTCTGATTCTTCACGCTTCTCCTGTATCACATCCGACCAATCCATATCCTCTGGAGTTAAAAGAAGTTTAGACAAGAAACTCAATTCATTCGGATAAAGATTGCTTACTTTCTGTTTGAGATCGGTTATACTTTCTAAACGATCAAAATAATCGGTTTCATCAAAATTAATTTGCATTAAATATTCGTCATAAGCAATGTCAAAAGAAGAAGTGATCAGATATTGATATAGTTTTTTCTTGTTTCCAAAATAATAAAACAAAGTCCCTTTACCAATTCCAGCTTTAGCAGCTATCTTATTTGTAGAAGCTCTTTTAAAGCCATGTTCTTCAAACTCATTATAAGCAGCATTAAGAATAGCGGATTTTTTTTCATTTGATAATTTACTAAAAGCTTCGTTCAATTCTTACTCACCTCTGCTCCAATTTATAAAAAGCTGACCAACCTGGTCATAGTGAGAGCTTACCACTACTGACCAGTCCAGTCAACTTTTTACAAAGTCTATTTTATAGTTGAGATTCACTAACTCTTTCCATCATATTGATGCCTATACTCATAAAAAATAAACTCATCACTAATAGTATCCCAACAGGTTGTATTGCTTCAAAAAAACTTTTATTTTGAACAGTTGCTTCAACGATGCCGTATACAGCCTGTTTGATGGGCATCCACTCTGCCACAAATAATAGAAACCGATTATTAATGACTTGTAGTGGCCAGAAAGCTCCACCTAGCATGGCTGTAGAAGTTGCGATAATGGGAATCAAGACCATCAATCCCGAAGAAGATTTTGCTATGGCGATGAGTAATATTCCTAAAGATACGATACAAAGAATAAAAGATAGTACAATCAAAATCGCTATGGGGTAGTTGATATTCAAATCAAGTGATAGCATTTGACTCAACAAGGTTATTAGGATCATGATTTGTAAAATCCCTAGACTAACATAAAATAAAAGATGTCCAAGATAGATTTTAACTTTCGAAACCGGTGAAAAAATCAATCGGTTCCAAATACCATTTCTTTTGTCTTCAAATAGATCTGTCATAAGAAAAAGAATTGAAAATATCGTGAAGTAGAACGTCATACCCAACATGACGGATAAATTTACAATACTATTTCCAGTATCAGATAATGAGCTTGCGTTTAACAATAGGTGCTCTTTAACTTCGATGACTTGTTCTGGGCTTTGCTCTTGAAACCTACTTAATCGATTTTCTTCGCTATACACTCTACGAACATATTGATCTACGACAGGTAACTGCTGCGTTTCTCTTCCTACAAGAATCTGATAGTTGTCTTCTTTAAGCACTAACGCAAACCCATACTTATCCATTTTGATATCTTCTTCTACTTGATCTTTTTCTTTTAAATGAATACGAATCGTATCACTTTGGTTTAATCTATCTAATTTTTCTTGTATTTGATCTTCTGATAAATTCTCACTGTAAGCAGCTACTTCCAGCATTTGACCACCTTGGGTTCCTGCCACTACATTAACCATCAGTATAGTTAGTCCAAAAAATAATATCAGCAGTAATGGACTTTTAAGTGTCCTTTTCCATTGCATAAAAAATATAGTCAACATCTAATCCAACCTCCTTTTCGGAAACAATAGAACAGCCACAGTTAAACCGACAATACTCATCCCAATTACTCTGGCTAAAAGAGGCAAAACTTCTTGAATTTCGAATCCCATTAACAGTTGCAAATATGAAGTCAACGTTGCACCATTAGGCGTCCAATCTCCAATTGTTTTAATCAGATCAGAGAAGTTTTCGGTTGGCGTGAAGCTACCTCCAAGAAAGGCCAATACGGCTGTAAAAGATCCAAAGAAATTCACTATCTTAATTTCATTCCCATATAGTGAAATAGAGGTGAGCAAACTGGTTATACTTCCTATTAACAGAGAATAAATGGCCGTTATCACTGCAATATCTAACCAAAATGAACTAGGTCGTCCTGAAAAGATACCGAATATTAAATTTGAAAGGCCAAATAAAAGACTTAACTGCATAAAAGCAATAAGTGAACTGGAAACCATCTTACTCATAAGGTAGCTTAAAGGGGATTGATTCGAAATCATAATTCGTGCAAATACATGTGTTTCTTTTTCTCTGAAGCTACGATTTGCAATAATTGTACTTATACTTAGAGCGTAAAATACCCCCATCCCTAACGTATAGTATTGAAAGGCACTAATAGGCTCCTCGGTAGAAACTGTCAATGTTTCACCATATTGAGAACGATCATCAATCATAGTATCTTCAACATATGGAACGGTCGATGCTTGAAAATTATATTCGTGAATAAAACTGTATAGAATACTAGTCAGTGTAATGGATCGGATTTGATTTGGATCTTGTGTGATCACTTCAAGTTCTGTTTTTAATTCTTCTCCAAATAAAGTCGAATTCAATACACTTAAACTAAATTGATCTGGCACATGTATAATACCGCCAATATCGTCTTCTTCTAACGCTTTCTGAGCAGACTCTATGGATTCATAAGCTTCTAAATGAAAGAGATCTTTTATCTCTTCTTGTTCAAACAACTGCTTCAATTGTAAGACTGGGTCTAATTCAAAAGATGCTTCTAAAAATTGCTGATACTCTAGGTCAGACAAGTTCTCTTCAACTAGCTTGGCTTCAAAATCCGATTGTACTAGTCCATTTCTCTGATCATTTACAAAACCAACGACAGTCGTCTCAATAGTGTTCTCAGTACTGTTATTCATCAAATTTCCAAGTGCAAATCCTAGAATACAAATCAATAGAAAAGGTGTGAGTAGTAGTTCGATCAATTCACTTTTATCTTTAGAAAGTAAAAGAAAATCTTTTTTTATTAACTCTTTCATGGGAACACCTCCTAATCTCTAAGCTTCCTACCTGTTAAATGTAAAAATACGTCTTCAAGAGTCGGTTCTTTGACTTGAATTCCAGTTACCGTTACTTCATGAAGAGCGGCTTGACGAAAGATGTACACAAGTAGTTCGTCCCTTTTAGAAACAATTAATCTATAACCTTTGGTCGTTTCATAAAGTTGATTGACATCAGAGTGTTCTTTCAATACTTTTTCAAATTCTATTCTTTTTGTTTTCACTTCAACTTCTACTGTTTCTTCATTCGATAATAAACTTTTCAACTCTTTGTTTGTACCGGAAGCCACAATTTTTCCATCGTCCATAATGTAGATTCGATCACATAGTTTTTCAACTTCATCCATATAATGACTGGTATAGAGTATGGTTAAGTTGTGTTCAACGTTTAGTTTACGAATCGTATCTAATATATGATTTCTAGATTGCGGATCAATCCCTACAGTAGGTTCATCCATAATCAGGACCTCAGGATCATGAAGAAGTGCTACCGCTAAATTAATCCGTCTTTTCATACCACCAGAATAGTTTTTTACAGGTTCTTTTTGACGTTCTGTCAAACCAACTAGCTTTAAGACTTCATCAACCTTACTATTTAAAGTATTTCCTTTCAGCCCATATATCTTCCCAAAGAATCGCATATTTTCATAAGCCGATAATTCTTCGTATAGTGCAATTTCTTGCGGGACGACACCTAAAACAGGTCTAATCGTGCTTGCGTTTTTTAAAACATTGACATTTTTGTACTCAATCGTTCCATTATCCGGTGGTAATAATGTTGAAATCATAGAAATAGTGGTGGATTTACCAGCGCCATTAGGACCCAGCAAACCAATAGACTCTCCTTTTTCTATATACATACTTAAATGATCGACTGCGACCGTTTTCTTAAATGATTTAGATATTTCTCGTACTTCTAACATTTTGTTCACTCCTTTCTTTATTTGTCTTCAGTATAAATTAAAAGAGACAGCAAGGTTACTGTCTCTAGTCATTAGTCAATATGACTTTAGTCACTTCTTTACTTTGTTAACTGATGTTTTATAGCGTAAATGGCAATCTGTGTTCGATCTCTCAATTCTAATTTCAGTAATATGGTCGAGATGTAATTTTTGATTGTCCCAACTGAAAGAAAAAGCGATTCTGCTATTTCATGGTTGTTCATACCCTCACCGATTCTTTTTATAATGGCTATTTCCCGTTCAGTCAACGTGTCGTCTACTTTTAACTGTTCACTTTGATGCTCCAATAAGGAGGGAACCAATTTTGCTGCTACTTGATCCTCTATGGCCAAGCCCCCATTCAAAGCACTTCTAACCGACTTGATCAGTTCGTCTGCATCTCCGTCTTTCAGTAAATAGCCATTGGCCCGATTTTTTAAAGCTTCCAAAGCATATTCTTGATCATTAAATGTGGTCAGCATTAATATGGTAGCATCTGGCCATTTGTCACGAATTTTTTTACCCGCTTCAAGTCCAGTCATCTTTGGCATTCGAATATCAAGTAAGATTAAATCATACCGATTTTGATTACATAATTCTACTGCCTCTAGACCATCTTCTGCCTGTCCAGTTACTCTAAACTCTTTATCCGTTTCAAGCATATATTTTAAGCCTTGTCTCACTAATGTCTGATCTTCAGCAATCAAAATATCAATCATTTTGCTTCACCTCCAGTGGAAACTGACCGACCACAATAAAGTGATCGTCATTATTTTCAATTGACAACTTTCCATCAATATTTTCCAAACGCTCTTTCATATTAGTTAAACCAAAGCCTTCTTTTACGATCGCTTTTTGAGATTGAATATGTTTTACTGAAAATTTCAATTCTCTCTCTGCGATGACTTCAAATACGATTTCAGCTCGTTTTCGCTCACTATGTTTCATCATATTAGTAAGGGCCTCTTGAATCGCACGATAGAGTGTGACAGATTGTTCGTTGTCTAATACACTATTCAAAACGCCAGATTTCAAGGTCATTGTAAGCCTTAAATGACTTTCAGTCTCTAATTTACGAATCAGAAAAATCACAGCTTGGAGACCGGACTGCTCTTGAGACCTTAATGTATTCACAGCCTTTCTCGTATCTAAAAGACTCATCTGAGCTAATTTTTTGAGAGCACTGAACTGTTCTGCGCTTTCTTTACCTTTAGCTTGTAATCGAGCGACTTCTAATTGCATCAGCAAGGCAGTGAGTCTATGCCCTACCGCATCATGAATTTCTCTAGCAATCTGATTCCTTTCTTCCAGGCGAATAAGCTCATCATTGCGGAGTTGTTGTCGCTTGATAGTTGACAATTCATTATACAACCTAGTATTATCAATCGACTTTTCTATATGTTGTTTCTTCTGGATATTTAACTGAGCAATCAGGATGACCGATAAGCCTACGAGTAAGATTTGATATATGATGATCTTTAAATCTAGCAAGTAAAATGCCGGAACGAGCGTAGTCAAGAAACTGAGAATGATTAGATAATAAATTATGTAGGGTTTGAAAAGCTCATAAAATTGAGCCGCAAGAATGACTAAAATCAACCAGACAAAAGGATTTAATTCCATTGAAATAAAAGCGAAGATTGTACATAGGAGCAATCCGATAAAGAATATTTTTTTCCATAAAACAGAAACTAATGGAATAAGGTTGTATCCCGTAAAAAAAATTACTGTATAAAATAATCCTAAAACTGAATTACCTTGATAAAAAAGTGCAGATATCCAAGTCAAAGTCAAAAATATGAAGTAGATCCAATAATTGATCAAGATGACTCCTCCTAACAACTATTATAAGGTTATTATTTAGAGTATAAATCAATTCCACAATAGACAGCAAGTGACTTTTTTCCATAAAGAATCAAATATCACTCAATAGATGAAAAGTTGTTATAAAGAGACAAATTTTAGAATTTAATCCCTTCAAATAAGGCTTAAATCTTGAAGATAGTAACCATTTTAGGTAATATAAAAATATGGATTGTTATTTAAAGATAACACCCCTTTTTTATACCATGAATTTCATCTTACTTGATTGAAGGGAGGATCTACTATGAGATTCATGAATGCTATAAAAAAATTTTGGAAGAAACAGTCCAATCAGTCTCAACAATTCATTAGAGAATTGCCAATACTGAGAGAAAAGGCTAGTCTTCCTTTATCAATCGAATATAAAATCCACTTGACCGCAAAAGAGTTAACTTCTAATCAAGATACTATAAATACGATCACAACTAAAATTATAGAAAATGATCCTAATAAAAGAAAGTATGCTGGTAAAAATGCTCAAGAATTAAAAAAATCTGCTAATAAAATCTTTAAGTATGAGAGTTATCGCACTCAAAATGTAAAATTAGTTCCCAGTAATGCTGATAGGCTTGATATTTATATAGATGATATATTTTTAGGTAAACTACCGGTTGAGTACACTAAAAATACCTTATCTTATTTACAGTCAACAATTGTTGCTAATTTTGCCTATATCAAAGGTGGACCCTATAAGTACTATGATGATGAAAACGAAAAAATAATCAAAGATTATGAACCCTTTGATCTCAGTATTTATATCCAATTCAGTTAATCATAACCCAAAAAAGCCGACCTTTCTGGTCGACTTTTTTGGGTTTATTTATCTTTTAAGGGATGCTCCGTTTGACTCAATCAATTCTTTATACCAAAAAAATGATTTTTTTCTTGTTCGTTTTAAAGTACCACTTCCGTCAGGCTGACGGTCGACATAAATCATACCATAGCGTTTATCAATTTGAGCTGACGCAGCACTAACTAAATCAATACAGCCCCAAGCAGTATAACCAAATACATCTACTCCATCTTCGATTGCTTTTTCTATTTGTAGAATATGATCATTAAAGAAGTCAATTCGGTAATCATCATTAATTGTTAATGAACCATCTTCATTTTTGATAGGCGTATCATAACTACCCATACCATTTTCCGCTACAAATAATGGTAATTGGTAGCGTTCATAATAAAAGTTTAGCATATAGCGCAATCCTTGAGGGTCTATTGGATAATTCCAGTCACTATATTGAACATACGGATTTTTCAATCCTCTATAAATATTACCTGCTGCCGTTTGGTAAGGCGATGGATCTTTTGCCATTGTACGACTATTATAGTAACTAAAGGTAATGTAGTCTACTGTGTGACTTAAGTGTTCTCTATCTTCTTGAGTTATTTCTATTTCTATATTCTCTTCATTGAATAACCGTTTAGTATAATACGGATATTTCCCGGTCGCATGAACATGAACGAAAAATGTCGTCTCCTGTTGTTGCTCCATTGCATAAAGAATGTCATCAGGATTACATGTCATAGCATATCTTGGTTGAGAAGCAACCATACACCCAATCTTGAAAGCAGGATTGATTTTTCTAGCTAATTTAGTGACTAATCCACTCGCAACTAATTGATGATGCGCAGCCTGATATTTTTGACTCATTGTTAATTCTTCTTTGGGAGTTAAAATACCGCCTCCTAAAAGTGGAGAAAAAACGGTTACGTTGATTTCATTAAAAGTAATCCAGTGAGTGACTTTATTTTTGTAACGATTCATGACCACCTCAGCATATTTTGCAAAGAAATCAATCATTCTTCTGTCTAACCATGCCCCATATTTTTCAGACAAATTTAAAGGTGGTTCGTAATGAGACAGTGTAACTAGTGGCATAATTCCATACTTTTTGCATGTATCAAATACTTTATCATAAAATGCTAGTCCAGCTTCGTTAGGTTCAGTCTCCTCGCCAGTTGGGAAAATTCTTGTCCAAGCAATCGACATTCTATAAACTTTAAAGCCCATTTCAGCAAAAAGTTTGATATCTTCTTCATATCTATGATAAAAATCAATACCTTTTAATTTTAAATTTTCTTCTACAGGGCCGTCTGATACCTTTCCCATCACGCCCTTTGGCATGATATCCTGTACTGATAACCCTTTACCGTCTTCGTTGTAGGCACCTTCTAATTGATTGGCTGCTGTAGCACCGCCCCATAAAAATCCTTTTGGAAATTGACTCATTATAAATCCTCCTTATTTAACGACTGTCATCATTTTATTTAAGTTGGAGACGTTTATTTCTTCAGCTTCTATGACATCAAGATATTCATTTGTATTCGTTACGATAACAGGCGTCGTCAAATCAAAGCCTGCACTTAATATAGCTTCTCTATCAAACTTCATCAACAAGTCACCTTTCACAAAAGAATCTCCATCTTTTACTTTTGCTTGGAAGTATTTACCTTCCAATTTAACTGTATCAATACCTATATGAATCAGCAACTCTACACCCGTATGACTTCTTAAACCAATGGCATGTTTAGTTTTAAATATCATGGCTACTTGACCATCAAATGGTGCATATACACTTCCTGTCTTAGGTATTACAGCAGCACCTTTACCCATAGCCTCAGTTGCAAAAGCATCATCAGCAACTTCTGTTAGCGGGATCATCTGTCCTTCTAAAGGACTGAAAATTTCGTTTTTTTCACTTAAACTAGATCCCAATGAAACTGAATCAGTATTTGAGTTTGTTGTGGTTTCTTGTTTTTTATTATCAATTGAAGCTGTGTCAGATTGCATATTTTCTCTGTATAAGAACAAACAAGCTGTGAACCCTACAGCGGCACCAATCACTACAGTAATGATTGCATGGTAAAAATTCCACATAGAATCCCCGCCCATATAAATTGGGGTAGAAAAAATATTGGATGTTCCAGAAGACCATGCTTTCAACCCTACAATACCTGCATAAAGACCAGCACTCGCTCCACCTAGTACAGTGGATATTAAAACACGCTTGTTTTGAAGTGTAACGCCGTACAGTGCTGGTTCAGTAACGCCCATAAAACAAGAAATACCTGTTGATGTAGCTAGAGACTTTGTTTTCTTATTTTTAGTTCTAAAAGCTACAGCCATCACAGCTCCACCTTGTGCCATATTTGCAGAAAGTAACCCTGGAGTAAGAATACTACCGTAACCCGTTATAGATCTCTGGACTGCCTGAGCCGCTCCTAAACTGTAGTGCATACCCGTCATAACCAAGAAAGGCGCAAGTCCACCAACTAATAATGGAACAACAAAACTAGCTTCTTCTTCTAAAAAAGTAAAGAATACTGCTAAATATTCTCCAACAATAGATCCCAATGGTCCTAGAACAATCAATCCAATCGGTGCAACGATTAATATTGTAACCATTGGAACAACGAAGACTTTTACAACATCCGGTGTATACTTTCTAGCAAATTTTTCTATATAAGATTGAAGTAACACAATTAAAATAATCGGAATAACCGAAGAAGAATAAGTTGCTAATCTAATTGGAATACCTAAGAATGCTGCTTCGATACCTTCGGTTCGCATCATTGTTAAATCAGGATGTAGTAAAATCCCGGCAAAAACTAATGCTAAAAATGGACTTGTTTTGAATTTTTTGGCTGCAGTAGTAGCAATTAAGAATGGTAAGAAGTAAAACACTGCGTCTCCCATTATATTTAGTATACTGTAAGTTTGAGATTCAGTAGATAACCATCCCATTGCAGTCGACAAAGCTAAAATGGCTTTAACCATACCAGATCCTGCAAGAGCTCCGACTATTGGCGTGAATATCCCTGCAATCGTATCAAAAAATAGTGCGATACCCTTTGGTTTTTCTTCTGGTTCTGACTCCTTTCCATTTGTTTCTCCACCTACCATCTGGATAGCTTCATCGTAAACGCTTTGAACGTGAGGGCCAATAATGACCTGATATTGACCTCCTTTGTATACCGCACCGACTACGCCTTCCATTTCCTTTATACCTTCTGTATCCGCCAGGTCCGCATTTCTAAGGTTAAATCTTAGCCTAGTGATACAGTGAGTCAAATTGCTGACGTTATCAGCTCCACCTACTTTTGATACAATTTTTTCTGCTAGTTGTTTATTATCCATTGCGATTCCTCCAGTTTATAAGTACAAAAAAACACCTAAAAGTCTACACAAAAATCCTTAGATTTTTTATGTAGATCAATTCAGGTGTTGCCTGCCAATACAGTTACAATCCTTTAATTTGATCGAATTTGATTTTCTCTATTTGTTAATCGATTAATGTGTAAAATAAAGTATAATTGTTCATCAACTGTCATTTCAGTATCTAACTTTTTAATTAGATAACTATTGATTTTCAAAACACATTGATACGCTTTTTTATACTTCGTACTCACCTGATCGAACAGTTGATTTTCACCCGATCCGAATCTTTCCTCACGCGTTATTCGTTGTAGAAAATATCTTAAATGCGTAACAAACCGACTATAATTTAAAGTATCCTCTTCTATCTCAATTGAATAATGAAATTTTATAATATTAAAAACATCTTGAATGATAATTGTTTCATTGATTCCTTTGAAATTAACATCAAAATTCATATTCTGACCATTAACAAAATGAAGCGCAATAAAACTAGCTTCATCTTCTGAAAGTCTCACTTTTTCATAATAGTAAATCGTTTCGAGCATATCTAAAGCTACTTGATACTCTTTAGGATAAAACTTCTTGATTTCCCACAAAAATGCATTCTGAATTTGTTCACCATTGTTGAAGCGGAACAAGGCATAATTTATGTGATCAGCCAGCCCAATGTATATACTGTCATTGAATTTAACGTCCAATCGTTTTTCTGCTTCTTTAACAATCTTGTCTGTAAGCTCCAAATGATTTGTTGGTATTTCCCCTACCAAATGTACAAATTTATCTACTAATTCTTGAGACTCAAGAATAAAAATTTTATCGATTTTAGACTCATCAACTTCATCATTTTCTTTTTTCCCGAAGGCAATTCCTCTACCGAGTAATACACGTTCAGACATCTTCTCATCATGAGCAAGAATAATATTATTGTTGAAAATCTTTTTAATCCACACAGACAACCTCCTCCCAACCAAAAAAAATACACCTTAACGACTTTATTAAAAATAGAATAGACTCATTCTATTAAAAAGTAGTTAGGTGTTGCCTGCCAATGCAGTTACAATCCTTTTGCTATTTAATTATCTGTACTACTACATTGTAAGCACTAACAATACAAATGTCAACATTTTTTTAAATAAAAAAACTTCGAGCGATTCACTCGAAGTTTCAGTGTTATTTAATTCTATCTGACATCATAGCTTTCATAAACAACCAGACACCGCTGTTTAATTTCAATTCTTCTCGTTCTTCTTCTGTAACGTTTATTCTTATTTGTTCATCTCTACCACTTAAAGCTTTACTTGCCCAGTGTGGATCAGATAATAAGACTCTACCTAATGCGACAAACTCACTATGCTCCAATGCATCTTTCGCGTCAGCACTATTTCGAATATCTCCTACGCTGATAAGCGGAACTCTTCCAGCAATTTTATCATGCATTTGCTGTAAAATCGTTTTTTCTCTAACTTCGTCAAATTTAGAGAACTGTTTGAAATCACCAAGTGAAATGTGTAGATAATCCAATTTTTTATCGGCTAAATGATCTATCAGATAGAGTGTATCTTCAATACGAATACCAGGATTCTCATATTCTTCAGGAGAAAATCTATATCCAACAATAAAAGGATCTTTTGTTTCATTGTCAACCGTTTCAATAATCTCATCTACAAGTCTATCTACAAAGTGGAATCTTTTTTCAAGACTCCCACCCCATTTGTCATCACGTCTATTGGAATGCGGAGAAAAGAATTGTTGTATCAAATAAGTATTCGCTCCATGAATCTCAATTCCGTCAAATCCAGCTCTAATTGCTCGAACAGCTGCTGCTTTGAAGTCTTCAATTACCTGTACAACTTCTTCATCAGATAGTGACCTTGGTTCAACAGCATCTGGCCTTTCTGCTTTAATAGCACTTGCAGAAACGGGCTGCTCTCCTCTTAGTGCAGAACTAGGAGACATTCTACCACCATGGAAAATTTGCAAGATAGCTTTTGTACCAGATTTCTTTATAGAAGAAGCTAACTTGGCTAGTCCAGGAATATGCTGATCATCGTGAACACCTAATTCGCCTTCCCAACCTTTACCGATAGCTTGAACATTTGCTGCTGCTGTTATTACAGCGCCTAATTCTCCACTTCGAAGTGCATAATACGCAAGTTCATTATCCGTTATTGTGCCATCAAAAAAGCTCATCATGTTTGTCATTGGCGCCATGATTGCTCTATTTTTTAAAGTAACACCGCGTTTAAGTTGTACCGAATCTCCTAAATTGTTCATCAAAACTTCCTCTCACATTTATTCTACTTACTTATTGTAACTGCTTATGCGGATAAATACAATAGTAGTGACTTATTAAACGATTTTCGACAAAAAAGCCTGTTCTAACTTTCAGAACAAACTTTTTTAAATGGTATTTATTTGATCTTAACCTTTTTCAGGATAGATATCTTGTACAGTCTTTTTAGGGTCTATGACGATATACAACTGATCATTACGAGATACTAGACTAGATTGATACTCGTTATCGTGTCCATCACTATCAGCTGCTTTATAAGGAAAATAGATACGATCTTTCTCCGTACAAAATTCTTTTTGTCCGTTGGGAGTATCTCTATATAAAATATCCATCATTTCGATATCCTGAAATTTCTTAACACGGTCAAACATTCCTGCTTCTAATCCGCCTAAATTAATATCTGAAGAATTAACCGCATCAGCTTCTCTATCGATTTCTATTTTCAAAGATTCACAAGGATGAATTTCTTGAAAATCATCTTCTCCAATTCTTCCATAACTTGTGGTGACTTGCTTAATCCATAAATCCCCAATATGTCTTCTCTCAATTGTCCATGTTTCACCATTTCTAAATACAAATTTCAACGCTGACATCATCTTTTTCATTTTAATTCCTCCTCTTCTATTTGTGAATAGTTTAACAAATTAATCATAAAAAATAAAGCTTAAATTATTGTTTTTTTCTGAACATTACTGATTTCCACCCTGATCATGTATCTTAATTCACAAATAGACCAAAATAAAAAGACTGAAAATCTTTTCAGCCTTTTCTGTCTATAATTTTTAGCGACCTACATTCCATCCACCGTCTATGACTAACGATGTACCTTGCATGTAGTTTGACTCATCTGAAGCTAAGAAAGCAGCTGCAGAAGCAATTTCTTCTGGTTCTCCCGCTCTTTGATCAGGAATATCTTTGAGTCTTTCGTCATCAATACCTTCTGTCATTGGTGTCACAACAAATCCTGGTGCTAATAAGTTAACTTTAATGCCTTTGCGGCCAAAGTCATACGCCAGTTGCTTCGTGAACCCTTCTAATGCATGCTTAGAAGTAACGTAAGTTGATCCACCAGGACCTGCTACAAAGCTTGCTTGCGAACCTACATTGATAATGGTACCTTTTCCTTTTTCAATAAAGATTGGCAAAACTGCTTTCGAAGCTAAATAAGGTCCTTTAACATTTACATCCATGATTTTGTCATAATCAGATTCATCTGTATCTAGAATCGTTTTATAGCTATCATGAATACCAGCACCATTATAAAGAATATCAATTGTTCCATAAGCATCAATGATTTCTTGAACAACTGTTTTTATTTCTTCAAAATCTGTCGTATCCGTATGCTTGTAGATGGCTTCATTATTCTGTTCTTTTATTTCATTTACGATGCGGTTTCCTTCGTCTTCATTTCTGCCTCCGACAATGACTTTAGCCCCTTCTTCAGCAAATTTCTTCGCTGTTGCTTCACCGATTCCAGAAGTTCCTCCGATTACAAAAGCTACTTTATTCTCTAATCTCATTTAATGTGTCTCCTTTAATTTATATTGATTTATTTAAAATTAGCTTAACGATAATAATCTATAAAATCAAAGAAAACACTCCATATCAAAAAGCACATACCTATAGAAAGATATGTGCTTTTTCCTATTCGTTTAATTCTGAATACTTTAATAATCTATTAATATGAACAGCAAGATACGTTAATTCATCTTTTGGGATTGGTTTGTGATGGACTTCCTGCATATATTCTTTGATTTTAAAAGAGATATTCATAGATTCTGGATACAACGTTGAAATTTGTTCAAAAAGTTCTTCATCCGTTTCTTCCATCAATTTGTCTGATAAATATCGTTCTACAAAGAACTTTACGTGTGTAATAAATCGATTATAATGAATCGAATCTGTCTGAAGATTGGCTTTTAGATTATAGCGAACTAGGTTCACAATACTTCCGAGCATTTTAGCAACTTTCATACTATCTGCATTTTCATTATCAGAACTTTGCGCGTTAATTAAATGGAAAGCAATGTTAGCTGATTCTTCTTTAGGTAAATCGACTTTAAGGTTTTCATTAATTAGTTTTCTAGCATATTCACCGACTAAAAACTCTTTAGGATAGTAACTTTTTACTTCCCAATACACCCGATTGGATATGTTCATTCCTTTTTGAGCACGTTCCACTGCGAAATGCATATGATCCATCAATGTGAAATAAATACTCTGCTGTAATTCTGTATCTAAGTGAATATTGGAATACTCAACGATCTCTTGAACCATATTCAAATAAATTTCAGGAATGTTACTGAGTAGTTCAAGCACTTGTTGCATACGAATATTTTCAGCTGAAAAAAATACTTGATCTACTTTTGATTGGTCAACGGAGTCTCCCGGCTTCGCACCGAACCCAATACCTTTTCCAAATACAACAATTTCTTTTCCATCTTTTTCAATTAGCACGACACTTGTGTTCAATACCTTTTTTATTAATGCCAATCTAATCCCCCTTCCTCAGACAGTTTCAAATTTTTATTAAAGTTCGCTACCATTTGTTTCAATAACATCTTTATACCAATAGAAAGAATCTTTTTTGATTCTATCATATGTGCCATTTCCTTCATCATCCGCATCAACATAGATGAAACCATATCGCTTAGACATTTGAGAAGTACTTGCACTTACAATATCAATCGCACCCCAACTCGTATAAGCAATGAGGTCAACTCCTTCATTGATGGCTTCTTTCATCGCTTTGAAGTGACTCTCAAAGTAAGCTACTCTATATGGATCGTGGATCTTGCCATCTACTAACTCATCTTTTGCACCCATTCCATTTTCTACAATCATTAACGGAACGTTGTAACGGTCATATAATTCAAGCAAAGAAATTTTCAGTCCTTGAGGATCTATTTGCCAGCCCCAGTCTGTCGCTTCCAGATATGGATTCTTAACGCCAAGAATGGTATTTCCTGGTGTGCGTTCTGCGTTTTCGTCGTGTGATTCTGTCAATGACATATAATAGCTGAATGATACGAAATCTACAGTGTGATTTTTCATTACTTCTAAATCGCCATCTTCAAAGTGTAATTCAATCCCTCTTAATTCAAGATCTCTTAAAATCAATTTAGGATATTCTCCAAATACATGGACGTCTGCGTAGAAATTATTTTCAAGGTTCTTTTTCAGCGTTAACTCAACATCAGTTGGATGACAAGTTCTTGGATACGTCGTCAGCTTGGTTATCATGCAACCCACTTGACTACCTTCGATAATCTCGTGACAGTCTTTTGTAACCATTGCAGAAGCTACGAATTGGTGATGCAGTGCTTGATAGGTTTCTTGTTCAGCTTTTCCCGGAGCACATTGGTCTACAAGTATTCCTGCTGTAGTGAATGGATGTCTGTGAATACTATCCACTTCGTTGAAAGTTAACCAGTATTTTACTAGATTTTTGAATCTATTGAAACAAGCTTTTGAAAATCTTACGAAATCATCGACTACGCGTCTATCAACCCATCCATTATATTTCAAGCTCAATGATAGAGGCATCTCGTAATGAGATAAGGTTACGATTGGTTCAATGTTTAGTCTTTTCATCTCAGTAAATAAGTCTTCATAAAACTGTAAGCCTTTTTCGTTTGGTTCTAGTTCTTCTCCTGTTGGGAAAATTCTAGACCACGCTATAGATACTCTTAATGTTTTGAAACCCATTTCTGCAAATAACGCTAGGTCCTCTTTATAACGGTGATAGAAATCGATCCCTCTTCTTTTAGGGTAAATATCATCTGATGGATCTTCGGCAGCCTTCTTTACTGTTTCTAAATCTATACTCATGTGCGTTGCATAGTCTTTCACATCTACTTTTGGTTTATAAGTAGCAATATCTGCAACTGACAATCCTTTTCCATCAATGTTCCATGCACCTTCAGCTTGATTGGCAGCAATAGCGCCACCCCACATAAATCCTTCTGGAAATCCTTTATTCATTTTCATTATCCTCCTATTGGTGAAACTGTCATTACTGATTGATTTGTTGATACGGGTTCATTTGTTACATCTTGTGATACAGCGAAGTCATCTTGGTTTGTGACAACAGAGATAACGGTTGTATCAAAGCCTGCTGCTTCGATAGCTTGAATATCAAACGTGACAAGCAAATCCCCAGCAGAAACGTTATCGCCTTTTTGAACATGTGCTTCGAAATATTTACCTTCTAGCTGAACTGTATCAATACCGATATGGAATAACACTTCCGCACCGTTATTCATTTCCATACCAACTGCATGTTTTGTCTCAAACACCATACTAATTGTGCCGTCTGCTGGCGCTCTCAACTCACCCACAGATGGTTTCACTCCAAATCCTGCTCCGACCATTCCTTTAGAAAAAACTTCATCTTTTACTTCTGATAACGGGATGATTGTTCCCTCAACAGGACTGTTCATCAATTCTGGTTTACGTTGATTAGTGTTGAATACTTCTTTTTCTTCTTCGACATGCTCGGTTTCGTCTTTCCATAAGATTAATGTAGCAATAAATGAAAGACATAGAGATAAAGCAAAAGTTACAAAAGCCCAAGTAAGATTCATTGGATTATCTGGACTAGCAAACATTGTAATACTAGCTAAACCAGGTCCAACCAGCGCGAAAGCTTCAACAGCCATAATTCCGATAAATGATCCACTAATTAAACTACTAATGATGACACTATATAAAACACGTTTATGAAGAATCGTCACACCGTATAATGCTGGTTCAGTAATTCCAAAGAAAGCTGAAATTCCAGCAGAAATTGCTGTCGCTCTTAACTTTTCATCTTTTGTTTTAATCGCCACCGCAAAACATGCGCCTGATTCTGAAATATTATGCGCTAGAGAAGCCGGCAAGTACAAGACTTCGCGTCCAATTCCACTCATTGATGATACTGCATAAGGAATCATGGCTTTATGCATTCCCGTAACGACCATGAATGGTAATACAGCTGCTAATAAACCTGTAGCTACCCATCCTACGTTACCATAGATGAATAAGATAAGGGCAGATAATTGTTCACCAA
Source organism: Marinilactibacillus sp. GCM10026970 (assembly GCF_042660675.1). Lineage (NCBI taxonomy): Bacteria > Bacillati > Bacillota > Bacilli > Lactobacillales > Carnobacteriaceae > Marinilactibacillus > Marinilactibacillus sp. GCM10026970. Next base: position 263,274 of record NZ_JBHSUL010000031.1, on the reverse strand, counting down.
CAACATAACCGATTGGTCCTAAAAATAATAGCGTAACACTAACTGAAATCGCTAAAGACATTAAAGGTACAAAAAAGATTCGAATCGCTTTAGGCGATATTTTTGTGAAAAATCTTTCACATACAGCATAAAACAATACTAATAAAAGTGCAGGGAAAACTTGAGAAGAATAAGCAATTTCTTGAATCCCAATTCCAAATAAGCTAGCGCCTTCACCCAGAAGCGTCGTCATACCAGGTAAGAGTAACGCTCCGACTGCTGATGCAGCTACTACAGCATTGACTTTTAATTTGTTCGCTGCAGTAATTGCAACTATAACTGGTAAAAAGTACAGCGGGGCTGATCCGATTAAGTCGAGCACTTGATAAGTTTGCGATTCTGGATTCATCCAGCCAAACATATTAAATAAAAGTAGTAGAGACTTTAGAACACCCCCGCCAGCTACGGCTGGTATGGTTGGTTGAAATACACCAATAATAAAATCAAGTACTACGGCACTCCATTTTTGTTTTGGACCGCCTGATTTCTCACTAGAACTCGCTACATCCCCAACAATTTCTTTAACTTTGTCGTATACTTCTACAACTTCATTACCTATAATGACTTGCATCTGAACATTTTTTCTAACGCCCATAACGCCGTCAATCAATTCAAGTTTATCCATATTGGCTTTACTATCATCTTTTAATGTAAATCTAAGTCTCGTAGAACAGTGCTCTAAGTGAGCAACATTGTCTTTTCCACCAATATTTTCAACAACTTCACTAGCGGTTTTTTGATAATCCATACTGACATCTCCCTTATTTGTTTTTTTAATTATCTGGCCAGGATAATCAAAAAGGCAGGACATAATGATAGAATTTCCTAGGGTTTCCCCGTGAGATTCTGAATCATTAGGTCCTGCCTGCATTACCAGTCACATGCCTGTTATTTAAATTTACTATATCATCTGTTTATGGAAACGTCAACATTAATTTCAAAAAAATTCAATATACTAATTCATCTTACTTAATGATAAATCTTACTTGCTCAAAGCATCGACTGCCAGAATCGCATTGGCTACCTGTTCAGCAGTGATTTCCGGGTCCAAGTTTTCCATGGTTTCTCCGTCAGCTGTAGCAAGTTTCCCAACTTCTATTAGATCTTCAAAAGATTTCTCTTCTAGATGCATATCTTTCAATGTTGTTGGCATATCAATTTTTTTGAAGAATTCGATATACTTTAAGATTTCTTTTTCAGTTTTACGTTCCAGAACTAATTGAACGAGTGTACCATATGCTACTTTTTCTCCGTGGGTTAAATCATGTATCTTACCATCAATGGCTGTGAAACCATTATGAATTGCATGTGCACCGGCTAGACCACCATTTTCAAACCCTAGTCCAGATAATAATGTATTAGCTTCTACAATCGCATCAACTGCGGGTGTTACTACGCCTTCTTTAACTGATTTATAGGCACTATAGCCATGATCAAATAAAGTTTTCTCAGCCATTTCTGCAATCGCCAAAGAAGCTAAAGTTGGTTTTCCTCCAGCCATAGCATTTCCATTTCTCTTTAGTGTTGCTTTGACTTCAATTAAAGTAGCCATAGCATCACAAATTCCTGAAGCAAACAATTTTAAAGGAGCATTGACCACAATCGCTGTATCTACAATAACAAGTTCCGGATTTTTATCATAAAATTTGTACCCTTCAAAAACACCGTCATCAGAATAAATAACGGAAAGTGCACTAGTAGGCGCATCCGTTGAAGCTGTAGTAGGCACGATAACTACAGGTATTCCTAGTTCATCAGAAACGGCCTTGGCAGTATCCAATGTCTTTCCACCACCTACACCAATAACCAAGTCAGAAGAGTGTTCTTTACCAGCATCTGCTAACCGATCAATTTCTTTTGTAGAGGCTTCGCCATTGAACTGTTCGAAATCAAATTCAATCTCTGAATCTTTGTAGCTTTCTTTTATCGACTCTTCAGTGATTTCCCAAACAACTTCATCCGCAATGAGTAACGGACTCTTCCCAATAGCTTCTGTTTCTTTAGCCAAATCCGCAATGACACCCGCACCTTGGATATATCTGCTTGGAGACCTAAATACATACTTTGTCATCAAAAAACTCCTTTCAAATTTTTATTCTTACTTAACTTTACCAGAACAAAATTTAGAAATAAAATCATATCATTGTATGATGAGAGAAAATCTCCTATATGCAGCAATCTCTATAGATCAGCTTTTATGTTTAACTGTATTTAAAAACCCTGAACCTTAAAATCAACGTTCAGGGTTTCTTTTTCAGTTTACTTTACTTCATTAATTTCTATCACTTTACTTTGGTAGTCTCCATGAAGGTCATGGTTGATATAGACACCCCGATACATCAATTCATCTCCATAGTAAACTTCACCCGTGTGACTCAGTTTATACTGCTTGTCGCTATCTAAACCAACAAGACGGATCTGATCAAAGGAATCATTTGCTCTTGCCATCGTCTGATAGAAAAAGAGAACAGCTTGCGACTTGGACTCATTTGTAAACATCCAGGCTGCTTTGTGATTTTTATCAAATGGACTGATAAGTCTCGTAAATTCACCATATTGGATAAGTTTTCTATGCTTTTTGTACCACTCAATTTGTGTTTTAACTTGTTCTTTTTCATCTGCGGAAAGCTCTGTTAAATCAAGTTCATATCCTAAATTACCAGCCATAGCTGCGTGACCTCTCATCTCCATTGAGATGGAGCGTCCAACTTGATGATTGGGTGTTGCGGATACATGCGCCCCCATACTACTGATTGGCATAACTAGACTCGTACCATACTGGATATCCAATCTTGAAGCAGCATCTGTGTTATCACTTGTCCATGTCTGCGGCATGTAATAAAGCATTCCAGGATCATATCTACCGCCGCCTCCGGAACAACTCTCCCATAAAATATCGGGATATTCTGTTACAAGCGTCTCTAGCATGTCATATAGTCCCAAAATGTAACGGTGAAGGATTTCTCCATCTCGCACAGAAGAATTTCTAGATCCGATTTCTGACATATTTCGATTAAAGTCCCACTTAATATAATCAATAGGAACTTCATCCAAAACTTTGCGCATCTGCTCAAGGATATTTTCCCTAACTTCCGGCCGACTGAAATCAAGTACAAATTGGTTTCGACTCACAGAAGATTGTCTATTTTTAGCACCTAATACCCAATCAGGATGACTTCGATAGAGATCACTATCTTCCGAAATCATTTCTGGTTCGAACCACAACCCAAATTTCATACCTTTTTCATGGACGTAATCAGAAAGAGCCTTCAAACCACTTGGTAATTTTTCTTCATAAACTTTCCAGTCTCCGAGAGAAGTGCGATCGTCGTCTCTTTTTCCAAACCATCCGTCATCCAGTACAAATAGTTCTACTCCTGAGACTGCAGCTTCATCAATTAAAGCATGTAACTTTTCTTCTTTGAAATCAAAATATGTTGCTTCCCAATTATTGATTAAAACAGGTCTTTCTTCTTTAGTGTATTTTGAACGGATTAACTGATTTTGATAGAATCGGTGATACTCTTGACTCATCCCATTCAGACCATCGGGGCTGTAAACCATAACAGTTTCAGGAGTCTGAAATTCTTCTCCTGATAAAACTTCCCAATTGAAATGGGCTGGATTGATTCCCATTTGTATTCTGGTCTGGTTATATTCATCCACTTCTATATTGCTGACAAATTCCCCTGTATAAACTAGGTGTACGCCAAAAACTTCTCCTTTATGTTCTGTTGTATTTGGATCTGCTAATGCAACAAAAGGCTGATAGTTATGACTGGTAGTGCCTCTTTTGGAGTCTACCTTAGTAACGCCTCGATTGATTTTATGACGAATCATTTCTCTTTCTCTCGCCCACGATCCAGATAATTGAATTAGATCAAAGTTCGAATGAGGAAAGTCCATGGACATGCTTAAAGCTTTATCCAAAAAGACACTTTCGTGATTTAAATTCTTAAACACAGTAGATCTAACGATGATACCGTAATCAGAAAATATTGTATAGATTAAGATGATCTGCACTTTATTTCTTGTATCCTCTAAAGTGATTTTTAATGTTTTTGCTTCATTATCTGAATTTGTAAAGGACTGCGGTAGGCCTTTTAATTCTGGTTTGCCTTCAAGTATTTCAAACCCCTTATATCTGAATTGACTTACATAGGATCCATCAGAAAAATTAATCTGGAAACTTGATTCTCTGAAGTCTCCATTGTCATTTCCAGAATATTCTAGTAATTGATTATTCAATGAGAATCCTGCTTGCTGAGCATCTATTGGATTTGGTCCAAAAGAGCGATAAACCACAGGATAATCACCCTTAAAAGTATGCTGTTTTAAGTTTTTGCCAAAGTATCGATGAGCTAAATACTTCTGCTCTTCAATTGAAATCTGATAGCTGATTTTTGAATTCGATAAATGGAATACACTTGTGTTTTCGTCGAAATAAATATTCACTGATAAGCTCCTTTATTTGATTGATCCAATCATTCCAGCTACAAAATATTTTTGTAATAGGAAGAAAATCAATGCTGTTGGAATTGTAGTGATTAAGATTGCCAGCATAATCGCACCATAATCTGGTGTGTATCCTGATCCAAGAGCAGAAATCACTAATGGTACAGTATAATTTCTAGGATTTTGTAAGATTACGAGCGGCCATAAGTAATTGTTCCATGAATTCATGAAAGTAACAATTCCTGCAGCAGCATAAGTCGTCTTCATTGTTGGCATAAAGACTCTAAAGAAAAGTCCAATCTCTGACAATCCGTCGATTCTTCCAGCTTCCAAAAGTTCTTTAGAAAACATTTTGGCATTTTGTCTAAAGAAGAAAATCAAAAAAGCTGTTGAGAAGTAAGGCAGCATAACCCCAGCCAAGGTATCAATTCCGATGCTTGGTGCCACGTTTGAAATCATTCCAAAAAGTCTGAATAACGGAACCATCAGTGCTGCAAAGGGAATCATCATTGACCCTAAAATCAAAGTATAAACAATCTCTTTACCTTTAGACGGATGTACTTCAAACCCATATCCCGCTAGTGAAGATATAAAGATTGCAATAAACGTTTGTCCGATCGCTACGATAGAAGAATTTCCAATCGCATTAACAATATCAGTTGTGTTGAGTACGGTTCTCAAGTTTTCCATAAAATGAGATCCAGGGAGTAATTGACCTCTTGTAACATCAATGGAAGGATTCGTTACACTGACCATCAAGAAGTAGAATGGAAAGAAGAACATAGCACATGTTACGATAATAAAAGCATACATAAGAATTTTTTTCATTAAAATTTGGTTTTTCATTTTTTCTCTCTCCCCAATCTGAATTGAATGATCGTTAAGATAATAACGAAGAATACAATACTATACGAAACAGCTGCTGCATATCCAAAATTTGGTGTATATTGGAAAGATAGGTTGTAAATATACTGCGAAATCGTTGTAGTAGCATTACCAGGCCCTCCACCAGTTAAGTTCATCGGCTCATCGAACAGTTGTAGAGTACCAATTGTGGAAGTAATAGAAGTAAATAAAATAACCGGACGTAACATTGGTATTGTAATCTTAAAGAACTGTTGGATGGATGAAGCCCCATCAATTCTAGCTGCTTCATAAATACTTGGATCCACATTTTGCAGTGCTGACAAATAGAAGATCATATTATATCCGGTCCATCTCCAAGTGATTGCGAGAACAATCAAAACTTTAGCCCAGAATGGATCTCCTAACCAAAGAATTGGATCATTGATCAGGTTCAAGAACATTAATACTTGATTCACAATTCCATTGTTTGCAAAAAGATATTTGAAGATCAATGAGTATGCAACTAAGGATGTAATAGATGGTAAAAACACTAACGTTCTAAATAGCCCTTTAAATTTAAGTGCTTTGTTGTTCAATATAACTGAGAAAACTAAAGCTAAAAAAATCATTAGTGGGATTTGAAAGATAAAGAATATAAAGGTATTTCTCACTGCAGTGAGAAAAGCCTGATCACTTAAAAGTCTTCTGTAATTGTTGATTCCTACAAAATCCAGAGCAATTCCAGCGCCTGAATGTAGAGATAACCATAAAGATTGAACCATTGGGTAAAAATAAAATACGACAATAAAAATCGTCGGTATAATTACAAAAGCCCAACTCATTACTCTTCTTTTTTTCTCAAGTTTTCCAACCTTTTTCTTTTTAACTGTGGGTTGTTCTGTCATCCTTTTTCCTCCTCAAAAAGATTCAGACCCCTCTCGTTCAAACATTGAAAGGAGTCTGGCTCTAATAATCCTTTTATTGCAATGAAGACTCAGCTTGTTGTTGCGCACTTTCTAACACGTCGTTTAAATCTGATCCATTAAGATAATCTTGTAAAGCAACGGCTAGAATATCTTCAATGGCATAAGTGTTTT
>NZ_JBHSUL010000031.1:220261-256703 GCF_042660675.1 Marinilactibacillus sp. GCM10026970 | reverse complement strand
CCGCCGGTTCAAAAGCGCTAATGGCATTAATTTGAGTAGCCAACTCTTGGTAAAAATCAACATCTGAACCAAATGTAGCACCTAGGAATTCTCCAGCTAGTTCATTGTTGTCAATATTTAATACATAAATTGAAGAACCACCTAAGTTTGAAGCATTAACTGATCCTTCGATAGTTTGACGAGGAATCGGTGCAATTGCCCAGTCGCCTGATTGAGAGTCTTCCGCTGTAATAGAAGGGGTGATCCAGTTACCCGTTGGAACTGTAACGACTTCTCCATTATTGAAGGCTTGTAAGAACTGATCCCAGTCGTTGTGCACATTCATCGCTCCAGAATCAAACAATTCTTTATATGTTTCAAACCCTAATTTCAAAGATTCATTATCGGCAATATAAGGAGTTTGACCATCTTCTTCTGTTAGCCATACACCACTAGATTGCATCATGACACGAATGATTCCTAAATCACTATGGTCATTGGTCATCCATTTGACACCTGTTTGTTCCGTAACATCTATTCCAATTTCAACATATTCATCCCAAGTAATGTCTGTTACATCTTCAAGTGTGTACCCAGCTTCTTCCAAGATATCTGTTCTAACATATAGTCCAGTTACACCACTGTCAAAGGGAACATTGTATACTTCACCTTCGTAGGTACCAGCTTTTGTTTTGTAATCAGCAAAATCATCTAAGTTATAATACTCTTCCAAAGGAACAAATGAACCTGGATATGAGTTCAAGAAACTTTGCGCTCTATAATCTTCAATGAACACAATATTTGGTAATCCAGTTTCAACACCTGAACTTAAACTTGTATTCAAACGCTGAATAACGTCATCTTGCGAGTTTTCAACGATGTTTAAATCAAATTCAGGGTTGTCTTCTTTATAAGTTTCTTCGGCAATCTCAAGTGCACGAACATTGAAGTTAGGATCCCAAGTCCAGACCGTTAATTGGTTTGGTTCTCCAGTAGCGCCTTCTAACTCTTCGCCTTCTTCTGTATCATTTCCACTTCCACCACCACAAGCTGTAAGAACTAGTAATGCTGAAGCACTTAATGTTAAAGCTGTCTTTTTATTGAACATGTGTATTCCTCCATTATTCTATTTTTAAATTGGGCTAACTTTATAACTATATTGATAACTTTTATTCAGTAATTGATATTGATTTAATACACCCGGACCACAACTTGCAGACCCAATACCATTTAATTGGTGATCAATATTCAACTCCAACGAGTCTTCCTTTTCGAGCTCAACATGATGAAGTTTATGATCTAGCTGCTCCGTTGAGTACGATCTGAGACTGAAATTGAATCGTGTACCTGATATTTTTATACCACATCCTCTATTATTTCTGATTTCAACCCATCTGGTTTCTGATCGGTTTCCATTTTCTTGAGGCATAATGTAAGGAGTGAAAAGGTCGTCTACTGATTTAGCATAAATACCTACTCTCGATGCTAATTGGACATCTGGATAAGATTCACCTGGTCCATTTCCAAACCATTTCACTTGATTGAACTGGTTGGATAGATTCATCTGCATTCCAATTTTAGGTAATGTTTCGCTACCCTTACCATATTTTTCAGCTTGAACTTCAACATCAAAGGATCCATCGCTGGCGATACTGTAAGTTGTGTTCACATGGAATCCCCAGTTGTAAACAGCAGGCGCCAATGTAGAATCAACTTCTATATTCACTGAAGTTTCATCTGTTTGCTTTATAACAATTCCATTGATGCGTTCTTGAATAAGATCTACACCGGCTTTTATCCATGTATCTACTACTGGAAAAGTTCCGAATTCTTCAAGTCCTAAACGATCATTATCTGTAAGAGCTCTCCAGTAGTTATGCTTAGGACCATTTTGAATAATAACTTCTCCAGTAACCTCGTATTGATTGATTCTACCGGTCCGTTTATCCATACTCCATACGAAGTCATCTCCTGATACAGAAACAAAGTTGTCTTCATCTATTACCGTTACCCTTTTTGGTTCTTTTTGAATAAATACTTTCTTCTCACGGGTTCCAACCTCGAATTGTTCCCAAGCAATTTCATGTCCTACCTCAGCCCATTTGGTTGGATACTTTTGTAAAAATTTCAAAGTAACATAACTATCTTTTTCCATGTCCTTCAAATTGAAAGGAATTTCAATTACCTTAACCTTAGATGCCGCAATGTCAGTTAAGTCTAACTCACCACTATTTATAATATTTCCTTGCGTTTGCACTTCCCAAATTCCGTAAACATGTGATAAGTCAATGAAATCATATCGATTTTCAATTTCGAACTTTCCTTTTTCTAGATTGTTAATTCGTACATGAATCGGTTGGATAGCTTTTTTATAGTCTAAAAGCGCTGGAGAAGGTGTTCTATTTGGCATAACTAGTCCATCGATCACAAAATTTGAATCGTGTGGCTTCTCGCCAAAATCTCCACCATAAGCAAATGCTTCCTTGCCATCTGCTCTATCAATTTTAATTCCATGATCAATCCATTCCCACACGAATCCACCTTGAAGTCTTGGATAGTTATAAAATAGATCAACATATTCTTTGAAAGCACCTGGTCCATTGCCCATAGCATGAGCATATTCACATAAAATATGCGGTTGCTTCAAGTCAGTTCGCTTACCTAATTTTTCCATCGTCTCTACATCTGTATACATAGTAGAAAACATATCAGCCGTTTGATTCAATTCCTGTGGTTCATATTTTGTACGTTCTAGAATTTCTCTTGTTTCACCTTCATAGTGTAGCAATCGAGTTGGGTCATGTGATCTAACCCAATCTGCCATCGCTTGATGATTTGAACCAAAGCCAGATTCATTTCCAAGCGACCAAATCACTACTGATGGATGATTTTTATCTCTCTCGACCATCCGTTTGATTCGATCTACATAAGCTGCTTTCCATGAATCATCTTGACTTAATTGACTCCAGTTATCTACTAGTACAAAACCATGAGTTTCCAGATCTGTTTCATCAATTACATAAAAACCGTACTGATCACATAAGTCGTAAAACACTGGATCACTTGGATAATGAGAAGTTCGAATTGAATTAATATTATGCGCTTTCATCAAATTCAAATCTTCAATCATTGTCTCAACCGGTATTGCTCTTCCTAGCTCAGGGTGAAAATCATGCCGATTAACGCCTTTAAAAATAATGTGTTGTCCATTGATCAAAATCAGACCATCTTTTAATTCGATCTTTCTAAATCCTACCCGATTAGGAATTACTTCAACAATCGTTCCTTGATGATCTTTTAATTCTATAATCAAATTGTACAAGTAAGGATTTTCTGCCGACCATTTTTTAGGATTTTTAATTTTGAAAGTTTTACTTATATCTTGAGTTACCGCTTCTTCATCTGAAACGATTACATTATTTTCTGTATCGAATAATGTATAGGCAATTGTATATCCAACTGCTTGATTGCTCATCATAATATGAATATTTAGCTCTGAATCTTTGTATTGATCATCTAAATCCGTTTGTATACTTATATCATCTATAGAAACAAATGGTTTGCGAATTAAGAGTACATCTCTGAATATTCCGCTTAACCACCACATATCCTGATCTTCAAGATAACTTTGAGCATTGTATTTATAAACTTTAACCGCTAAGTGGTTTTGACCTTCTACAACATAGTCTGATAAATCATACTCGGAAGCTGTTCTACTACCAGTACCGTAGCCTACGAAGTGCCCATTTACCCACAGGTGAAATGCACTATCAACACCTTCAAATCGGATGATGGTTCTTTCAGTAATATCAGCTTTTGAAAGGGTAAACATTTTTCTATAAGCACCTGTCGGATTCTTTGAAGGAATCTTTGGAGGATCCACCGGAAATGGATATTGAACATTTGTATAATGTGGATTTTCATAACCTTCCATTTGCCAGTTCGATGGTACTGTGATAGAATCCCATTCTGTATCGTCAAAATCTTTTTCTTGAAATGAAGACTGTATACCACTTGGATATTCTGAGTATCTGAACTTCCATCTTCCATTCAATGAAGTTACTTTAGAAGAATAGTTGTTCTGATAAGTTAGAGCTGAATCTAAGTTATCGTAAGAAAAAAAATAAGCATGTTCCGCTTCTCGATTCAATTCAATCGTTTCTTGGATTTTAAACTCTTCGTATTTATTCATTCATCAATCCTCAATTCTTTACTAAATTTACTCTATATTAAAAAAAGGCTATATTGTTGTTGTATAAAGATTTTGCACAACTTCTTAAGACCACTTTATAACATCCAAATAAAATTTGCAAGCGCTTTAGAAAAATATTTTACTTATTTACTAAAATTTTACTTATAAATTTAAGTCTAAACTGATGAAAATGATTGTCAATGACCGAAGTATACATTATGCTATCAATAATCCTAGCTTGTGTTTTTCGACTTCAGAAAGGAGTTTATTCAATGAAAATTAAAGATAAAAGTTTCTATCGATTAAATGCTTTCAGCAATACATTTTTTCGTTACCCTGTTTCAATCTTATTTTTTTTATTTTTATCGTTATATGTCATTAGAGGGAATCGATTAAATTATTACAGCTTCCATCAAGGTCCAATTTGGGCATTCACTATCGGAGGCGTTCTTACTGCGGTTAGTCAAACTTTGTATGAAAAACTTTATCTAGGTAAGCAATTTGCTCGCATCATCCTACACCTAATCGCCATTTTGTTTACATTAGCTTACTATTATTTTTTTCTAAGACATTATCCTGATTTCAGTTGGTTTATAATGATGCGGTTCGACGCACTACTGGCAGCATCTATCGTGGCTTTTATATGGATACCTACAATCAAGAAATCCTCTCTATCTTTTGATTTAGCATTCACTGTTGCCTTTAAATCGTTTTTCTCAAGTCTTCTATACTCTGTTATACTTGTCATTGGATTCTTTATTATATTTGGAACGTATACCTTTTTGATAGCTGAGCTTGATTATGTTATATTTGCAGATCTAGCGACAATAATTTTCTGCTTATTTGCTCCAATATGTTTCTTGTCATATGTACCCGACTATAACTTATCAGAAGGTAATGTGTCAGATCAACCTGACGGACCACTAACCGTTCCTAAATTACTGAGATTTTTAGTCTCTTATATAATCATTCCTTTACTGACAGTTTATACTCTTATTCTAATGTTATATATCGTCCCTAACTTAGCAGGAGAATTCTGGATAGACAATTTACTTGAGCCATTACTCATCAGCTATGCTGTCATAGGCTTTTTAACCTTGTTTATTTCTCATACATTCGATACTTTAAGTACAAAATATTTTAAATCTATTTTTCCAAAAGTATTCCTCGTTATAGCTTCTTTTCAGACATTGGCCTCTATAATTAAAACGCAAGAAGTTGGATTAACACCCGGTCGTTATTATGTCATTCTCTTTGGAGTTTTTTCAATCATCTCTAGTTTACTATATAGTTTTTCTATTCGTAAAAAATATCTGGTGCCTGTTCTTTTTATTGTGCTCACTACACTATCGTCCATACCTCCCATAGATGCTGTGACAGTAGGTTTAAACAGTCAAATAAGATCAGTAGAGTCTGTATTGGAAAAAAATAATATGTTGGAAAATGATCGCGTCATCAGTAATAAAAATATTAGCACCGAGGATCAAAAAAAGATTATAGAAGGTTTACGTTATATTGAGGATTATGATGCTTTAGATCGTATCAGCTGGTTGCCTGAAGACTTTGCATATTATGGAGATCAATTTGAAACTGTCTTTGGCTTTGATCGCTTTCAGTCTCAATATGATGAACCGTCTACGGTTGACGGGGCACTAAATCCTCCATATACGAGTTTACAATTAAATACTAATCGCTCGACTCCATTAGACATTTCTAGCAGCAACCAATTAGTTATTATCCCTTTTTCGTATGATCAGTATGTACAACCTATTATCCAAACAACTCCCCTACAGATCGAAGATATCAGTTATAACTTACTTGTCACAGTAGAGGAAGACAACTTCCAAATAGACCTTACTACTAATCGAGATGAAAACATCATAAGTCATAACCTTTCCTTCATGTTAGAAGAAAATTATAAATTTTACGATACCATTCAAGATTTACCGTTAACGGATTTAACGTTCACCGAAGAAAATGATCAAGCCATTACGACTGTAATTATAGAAAATATAGAAATCCTCGATAAAGAATCTTATTCAGGAAGTCTATATCTATTGATCGATTTAAAGGACTAAAAAAGAAGCGTAGTACAGCATCTAGCTAGGGCTGTGCTACGCTTCTTTTTAATGTGGTTCACGTTTTAATTTAATTTTTGTTTTCACGATATAAGTTAACATGATACTCATTACAACAAACAATACAACAATAATGATATAAAGAAATAGCATATTTGAAGGATTTTGATTTGTAGGATTTTGGTTTGAATTATTCTCTACAGCAACTACAGCCTGCTCGTTCACTTCTTCTTCCTCTTCTTCAGTTATCGTGAAACTTTCATCGAATGTCCATTCACCTAACTCATTTGAGGCTGTCAACGTAACCGAATAGTCCCCCGCTTCAATTCTAAAGTTTTCCCAGTCGATGACAAAATCTAACACTGAATCTGGAGCGATGCGAGCATCCTCCAACTCAGCATTTCGAATCAACGTTTCGTTTTCATAAATAGATGCGCTGATATTCATATTTCTCATAATCATAGGTTCCATGTTTTGGATCTGAGCAATAACAGCAGTTCTTGAGTTAGATAAGCCTGGCTCGACATCCACTAATTCTAGATTTGGCTCCAGTTCATTTTCGTTTTGAGAAAGTTGAACGCCTATTACATAAGCATAATCATTTCTTATTGAAACATCAGATTCTACTTCTTGAATATCTTCTCGTTTTTCTTGAAATCTCAGTCCCCCTAGAATGATACCATCGAAAGGTTCGCTAGGAGCAGTAATATCAACAAAAACAGATTTTGTTTCCCCTGCCTCTAACTGGATTTCCGATGTATCTAATTCAGCAATTGTATTAAGGGGGTGATCTGAATAGACAATGGCATCCACAACATCGTAAACAATGACGCCATTACGATTTGTTGCTGCATTATTTAAATTAACCATTACTGTAATGTCTTCATTACTATTGTTCATGATCTCTGTTTCAATAACTTGCTCCTGATCGGGCTCTATACTCAAATCAAAATAGGTCTGATCTAAGTCACGCTGATTTTCCGGGATAACAGCTCTCACAGAAAATTTCACAGTTTCTGAAATTTCTGAAGCAGAGGCTGCTTCAGGATTTCCTGCCAATAGCACAATCCCTAAAAGAAGCAGCCAACCAATCAGTTTATTACGTTTGGAACGAATCATAAAGGAGTATCATCCAATGACCAAGTAATAGTCGCTGTATGTGTTCCTTCCGTACCAGCCCCGGCAGGTACGAATAGCTCAATATCGCCAGCAGTTGTCCAGTCAAATAACCATCTACCAGACCCTTCACCTTCTTCTGCATTAATTGGTACACCAGTTGCATCCTCGCTGATAACAATTTCGCTAAGAGTAGGTTCAGTATCAGCAATCGTACTCGTAGTTGTTGCAGCTGGAGCGGCAAATGTGATTGTGCTTCCAGGTAATGATGGGTCTCCGCCTTCAGTAAATCCTGTCATCGAAGCAACAATATGCCAGCCTTCCCCAGTTCCTCGAGCATCTGCGACTTCTAAAAACCCGTCATCATCTGATACGATTGTACCTGTGAATGTTTCTTCATCAGCAGTCAAAACGTTGGTTCCAAAATCAATTAAGTCTGGTACTGTAACTAATTCTAGCTCTCCTCCAGTAAAAGTAACTGTTACATCTGTTTCACCTGTATCAACTACCACCGCACTTGCCGTAAGTGGAGTCACTGCTCCTAATAATAAGCCTAATCCTAAACCGCCAATAATCTTTTTCTTTAAATTCATTCTATTTCCTCCTTAGGGAATGTAGTTTTTTTATAGGTTAATACTAAATTAAGGTGTATCTGAAAGTTCCCAAATAATTGTAGTACTGTATGTCTCGGCACTTGCCTCCGGTGGAATTTGAATGAGAGGTCCTTGATCCGGTGCGAAACTGACAGTTACAGGATCTCGACTCGTAGTTGTACTTGAGAAAACCTGAATTGAATTTGTGGTCAATGGCCTAATACCAGAACTATCTGAAAAAACTAGCGCATCAGGGAGTGTGTTACTAGCTGATTGGAGTGGTGCAGTTACTCTAGCGTTTAAAGACCATGGGCTACCAGTTGCTCTTGTGTCTTGTACTTGGATACCCCATTCAGTTTCTTGCCTTGGTATTAACTCGCCTACTTGTTCCAAGCTATGCGTTCCAAATGACATTGATCCAGGTACAGACACCAGTGTCAATGCGGCTTCTAGTACAATAGTCCCGCTCGGCAAACTAATCAACTGTTCACTCGTGACCGTAGTGGCACTTATAGAAGTTCCTGCTGGTCTTGGACTTTGAATATTTACTGCAAAAGTTCCGTTTGCCGCAACAGTTCCCGTGTATTCCGTTGACCCGATCAATATTCTAACAGTAGTGTTAGCCGGCGCTGTACCACGAACGATAGTATCTTGGCTATATACCGGACTTAGTACCGGTGGACTTGGTCTTTGCCGGACGGTCACCGTAGTAGGTGTACTTAATAAATCAACACCATTTTGTCTACTAACTTGAACTCCTGTAATAACCGTTCCTGGCACCCGTGTTCCAATATTAATAGCAAATGTTCCATCCGTGGAGACAGCTGAATTAAATGTTTGACCACCAACCGTTAAACGGGCAGAGTTGCCTATGGATACATTTCCTCGCACAATCGTATCTGTAGAATAGACTGGTGTCGTAAAGGTTAATGGCGGGATGACTGGCGGTATTGGCGCTTGTAAACTGGCAGTTGGCATAGGTCCAGTGTTTAAAGATAAATCAGTCAGTCCAGTAGTCCCAGCAGCCCTGAACGTATATTGATTACCTGTTATAAAAGGCCTACTGGATATGTTAAATGTCACGGTATATGTTCTGGCTGCCAATAAACCAATATCCAGCGCAGAAGCAGTTACAGGCACGTGAATTGAATTAATATTTTGATCGTAAACAACATTAAGTGGCGTTACAGTGGGACCAAGTAATCCTGGAATAGAAAGATTTGCATTCAAATTTGAAATTCTTCCCCTGAATTCAGCTGGAATCTGAAAGACCACTCTTTGAGAAGGGGTTAATACATTCAGTATCCCGCTCCCTACATACGTCAATCGAATCTGAGTTGGATTAGTGGCGTTTGGCAGATAAACAGCAGTTAAGGTTTGGGTTAAAAATATATTGGCATTCTCTTGTTGCTGCATCACAGCTTGTCTGCTAGAAAGTCTTTGGTCTTCAGATTCAAAGTCTTCTTCGAGTAAAGCTTCGTCTTCAGATTCGAATTCTTCACTATCTAACTCAGAAAGTTCTTCTCGTTCAAAGTCATCTTGTTCTTCATCCGTTAAGTCATCATTATCAGTATCTTCTTCAATTAGATTTTCATCTTCTTCTAATTCCAACTCTACTTCCGGATCTTCTACTTCTTGTTCTACTTCTTGTTCTACTTCTTGTTCTGGTTCTGGCTCTTGTTCTTCATCTAAATCTAAGTCATCTATGTCGGATTCTTTGGCTTCTTCAATGTCTTCCGGATCTTGAGCATCATTTTCCAGTTCTATAGAAGTTTCTAGATTAAGCTCTTCCTCTTCAACAACATCTTCTTCTATATCTGAAAACTCTTCTTCCATTATTTCTGTTTCAGAATCAACTCCATTTAGTGTCTCCGCAATAACCGGTGAGATAAAGTGTAATAGAAGTGTCAGAATAACTAAGAAATTTATAATAATAATGATTTTTTTAAATTTAACTATCCTAACCACCCCAACTCTCAGATTGATTTAGTTTAATTAAATGAGATCAACGATATATATAAAATTGCTCGTTAATCTAATCTATTTATTATAGCCATCATACTATCATTAATTTAACTATTCAAACAATATCTCTTATGAACACTTTATGACATATTTATAAAATTAACAACACCTAAACCCATTAATTAGTATTTTAGTTATAAAAAATAGATTTTTATTTAATTTTAACAATATATGTTATTGTTAAAAAAATACTATAACATGAATAAAATCATAGACCAGCATCGATTTACGCTCATTTATTCACATGAGCAAATAGATTCTCTTAACCCTAAAAAAATCGCTTTCATTGATTTTTTAGGTTAATCGTTTGATGTTCATCAGTAAAATAAATTCTATTTCAACAAAACCCATATGTTGGAATACTATTAAACACTCCTAATTCAAACGATATTATATAGATATTAGTCCTTGAGCCTTTTTATTTGGTGATAGTTTAATCTAGGTTTATGATAAAAGCATCTTACAATTTAAGGGAGAGATTTTTAAATGAGTAATGAACAAAATGTCAATCCGTTAGATCAATATTTCAATGGTGAGTTTCCGAAACAACCTCAAACACCTCCAGGTCTTCAAAAAGATATGGATCCAGTTCCTGATTGTGGAGAAACTTCATATGTAGGAAATGGACAACTTAAAGGTAAACGTATATTAGTTACTGGTGGAGACTCTGGTATTGGACGTGCTGCTGCAATTGCCTACGCTCGTGAAGGTGCAGATGTCGCGATCAACTATCTTCCAGAAGAACAATCAGATGCAGATGATGTAAAGCAATTAATTGAAGCAGAAGGTAAAAAGGCCGTATTAATTCCAGGAGATTTAAGAAGCGAAGAGTTTTCTAAAGGAATGGTAGAAAAAGCTGTTTCCGAATTAGGTGGACTTGATGTGCTAGCTTTAGTTGCTGGTAAACAACAAGCTGTTTCAAATATTGAAGATATTACCACAGAACAATTAACCAGTACTTTTGAAACAAATATCTACTCGATGTTCTGGTCAATCCAAGCAGCTATCCCTCACTTATCTGAAGGAGCTTCCATTATTACAACAACTTCAGTTCAAGGATACGATCCATCTGAAAACTTATTAGACTATGCTTCTACTAAGTATGCAATTAGAGGATTCACAATTGGTTTAGGAAAACAACTCGCACCTAAAGGTATTCGTGTAAATTCGATTGCTCCAGGGCCTGTATGGACTGCATTACAAGTTTCAGGTGGTCAACCACAAGATGCTATCCCAGAATTTGGTAAACAAGTTCCACTTAAAAGAGCGGGACAACCTGCTGAATTAGCTGATATGTACGTATATCTAGCTTCTGAAAGAGCAAATTATGTTACTGGTCAGATATTTGGTATTACTGGTGGTACTCCATTAGCTTAATCTCTAATATTAAACTTACTAAGCAATGAAAAAATCCGCAAGTATCTGTAAAGGATACTTGCGGATTTTATTATTTATTCTTTCTTAGTTTTTATTATGCTTTATCAAAAAACCTGCAATCAATGGCTGGAGAATCATTACTACTATCGTTCTTTCAAAACTCCAGAAAAAGATACGTTTTGTATTTAGATAGATATTCAGTAATACATTTCATACAAATAAAATATATAGTAAAGTACTTATAACCATAAGATATTTGAGTTGCTTGTTCAGTTTAAAGAACTTTCTACATAGCCCTTGAATACATATTTACTGAAAGCATTAACCAGTACAGTTCTATTGTCGAACTATCTTCTTAAAAAGAGGTTCAACTCTATTGAACTCCCCTATGCACCGATGACAAATACAAATATATCACCCAAATCATCTACTTCTACTTTTTAGTAAATATTTTCTAAATTGAGTTAAATGTAAAGACTTACATTTGATTTTACTGTAAAATAGAAAACGTAGTCAAAAATTGTAATGGAGGATTGTTTAATTTATGAATAATGCAAACTTTAAGTTCCATAATGATGTTGAAATACCAAAAATCGGATTTGGTACTTGGCAAATTCCCAATGATGAAGCCTTTGATTCAGTAACAATGGCTTTAAAAAATGGTTATACGCATATTGATACAGCGTTAGCCTACCAAAATGAAGAAAATGTTGGGAAAGCGATTAAAGCATTTGATATTTCTAGAGAAGACGTTTTTATTACAAGTAAACTCCCTGCTCAAATCAAAGGTTTCGAAGAAACATTGAAAGCCTTTGATGAAACAATCACGAATCTTGATGTAGATTACCTAGATTTGTACTTGATCCACGCTCCATGGCCTTGGGATGATATGGGTAAAGATTGTACTGAAGGGAATATTCAGTCTTGGAAAGCAATGGAACAGTTGTATAACGAAGGTAAAATCAAAGCGATTGGTGTTTCTAACTTTGAGATTAAAGATATCCAAGCTCTTTTAGATAACTGTGATATTGTACCAATGGCAAATCAGATTCCATTTTACGTTGGACGTGACCAAGAAGATTTATTAGCTTTCTGTAAAGAGCACAATATCGTAGTTGAAGCTTATTCTCCACTAGCTACCGGAGAACTTTTAAACAATGATGATATTAAAACATTAGCTGATAAATATGAAGTTACTCCTGCTCAGTTATTAATTAGATATTGTTTAGAAAGAGATACGTTACCTCTTCCTAAATCGACTCACGAAGAACGTATTATTCAAAACAAAGAAGTCGATTTTGAAATATCTGAAGAAGATATGAAACAATTGATGCAAATGGAAGATGTTCGTAAATAATTTTATAGAGAAGAGCCTGCTGAAAATTCAGCAGGCTTTTTTATTTTTTACAAAACCTGATGATACTGAGTCTTAGTAAACATATGGTTTGACTTTTATAGATCAAAAACAGTATTTTGAATATATACTTACTGTCAATATTAATACAACTCTTTAGAAAGGTGGCTTGGAATGAACACTCTATCTCCCGACTCAGATCAATTAAAATACGAAAAAGTTCCAATTATTATTCCTTCGTTTAATCCAGACCATCAATTGACTCAAATCGTTCATAAAATTCGAGAGCAAATTAGCAAAACCATAAAAATTATTATCGTAAACGATGGAAGTTCAAAAGATACAAGTTATATATTTGAGGAAATAAAATCCATCCCAAATTGTGTTATTTTAAGTCATTCAAAGAATAGCGGTAAAGGACGAGCTATTAAGACAGCATTAGAATATATTATAAATCATGTAACCTCTTCCTTAGGTGCAATTACTATTGATGCAGATGGACAGCACGAAATAAATGATATTTTATCGTGTATCAATCAATTTCTGATTCATCCTGATTCGGCAGTACTTGGATGTAGAACCTTTAATAATGATTCTGTACCATTTAGAAGTCGCTTAGGTAACAGTTTTTCCAAGACTACATTAAGATTATTTCATGGTCTTAAATTAAGCGATACACAGACAGGACTACGAGTAATACCTGCTTCAGCTTTTAATGCTCTATTAAACGTTACTGGTGAACGCTACGAATACGAGACAAATATGTTATTATTTTTTAAAGAGAATCAAATTGATATAAAAGAAGTTCCAATAAAAACAGTTTACCTAGATGACAATCAATCATCTCATTTTAATCCTATTACGGATTCTATAAGAATCTATTCTACCTTTTTAAAATATACCCTGTCAGCATCTGCATCATTTTTGGTTGATATCTTTTTATTTACGATATTAGTTTATTTTTTTAAGTCTAGTTTCCCGATAAATTATATTATTATCGCTACCATCCTAGCTCGCATATCTTCGGCTTGTTTTAATTATCTTTCAAATAAATACTTGGTTTTTAAAACTAAAAAGAAGAAAAGGTCGTTTTATCGTTACGCTATTTTATTTTTATTTGAGATGTCCGCATCTGCTTTTCTAGTTCATACAATTGTAAGTCTTAGTATTTTCAATACAGAGTGGTTCGTAAAACTCGTCGTTGATTCACTTATTTTTTGCATTGGATTTTACATTCAAAAAAACTGGGTCTTTAAAAAGAAAACACACTCTTCTAAAAAAATTTTGAAAGAATCAAAAACCTAAGCTTCAATACACTCACTCTTTTTTAACCGTATAATACGCTTTTACCTCTCGAATCTAATGAGAGTTAAAAGCGTATTTTTTTATTGTATCTTAAAACCTTAAAATAACTTGTCATATTTCAGTCATAAAATGGATAGTTAGTTTAATGACAAATAGATTTATAAATATATAGAAAAAAACTTTATTATTATTCAGTTATTTTCAAAAAAACCAACAATACTGTATTATATTTGACTTTTTTTGTATACATTAATCTATTAATTATCAAATTAATTTTTTCACAATAAATTGAGACAATTACGTTCATTATTGCTAATAGCTAAACTTTAGTTAATAGAATATACTACTTTTTATTATATATTTCGAATTCGGAATTCTTTTGCGAGTTTTAGGAGGTTCAGTTATGCATAACGGAAAATATTCAAATATAGATAAAGAAAGTGTCCTAGTTATTATTCCCGCTTATAATCCTAGCGAAGAGTTAATAGAATTGGTTAACTCTATTATATCTAGCAAGCCAGATGCTCAGTTAATTATTGTGAATGACGGGAGTAATCAAGAATCAGAAAATATATTTTCAGACATTCTAAAATTTCAACAGTGTGTAGTATTACACCATAATGTTAATTTAGGTAAAGGACAAGCATTAAAAACAGCTTTCAACTACGTGGAAAAGTTAGATTCTCCTATTGCAGGTGTAATTACTGTGGATGCTGACGGTCAGCATGGCTTAGAAGATATATTAAACTGTATTGATGTGTTCAATCAAAATAAACAAACTGTCATTCTTGGATCTCGTCAGTTCTATAAAAAAGACATTCCATTCAGAAGTCGTTTTGGAAACAACCTGACTCGGATATTCTTGAAAATTGCGCATGGAATCACACTAAGCGACAGTCAAACTGGTCTGAGAGTCATTCCTTTTTCTTTGTTGAAGTCACTCATTGTATTACCTGGCGAAAGATATGAATACGAGATGGACATGCTGATGTACTTCAAGAAAAATAATATAGCCTTGAAAGAGGTCCCAATCGCTACCATTTACTTGAATGACAATCAATCTTCTCACTTTAATCCAATTGTAGACTCTATCAAGATTTACTCAGTATTTTTTAAATACGGATTCTCATCTTTACTCGCTTTTGCTATAGATATCGTACTATTTGTATTTTTGTTATCTTTATTCGCTTCGTTAAATGTTGAATTTTCTATACTATTAGCTACTGTAGGCTCTCGAAGTACTTCATCTATTATTAATTACATTACAAATGGGAGATTTGTTTTCAAAGCTATACATTCCACCAGCTCTGTCGCAAGGTACTTTACTCTTGTGTTTTTTCAAATGCTACTATCAGGATTACTTGTCCAGACCTTGTCAGTAGTGATGTGGATCTTAACACCAATTACGATTAAATTAGTTGTAGATGTTTTTCTATTTGTAATCAGTTTTCAAGTTCAAAAGATTTGGGTATTCAAGCAACAAAAGGCTGAAAGGAGCTTTTCTCTAAATGAAAAATAAAAATTATCAAAGAACGTTATTTTTAATTACTTTCTTCTTTATGACTTTATATTTACTGTGGAGACTTTTTTTCACATTGCCTTTTCAAGAAGGACCATTTGCCTTAATTATGGGCGTACTTTTACTCGCAAGCGAATCTGCTGCAGCTTTTGGAACGTTTGAACTCTTCTGGAGAAAAAACCAAGAGACGCTGATTGAAAAACCTGAAGTTCATGAAGAAGATTTTCCGCATGTAGATGTTTTTATCGCTACTCATAATGAATCTACTGATTTATTATTCAAAACAGCTAACGCTTGTACTTTTATGGACTACCCTGACAAATCAAAAGTACATATTTATTTATGTGACGATGGAAATCGCCAAGAAGTAGCGGATCTTGCTAAAAAGCTAAATATTCATTATCTCGGATTAGAAAATAATAAAGATGCCAAATCTGGTAATTTAAACCATGCTTTGTCTTCTACTGATTCTCCACTGGTCGTGACGTTCGATTCTGATATGATTCCTACTCATGATTTCCTTATGGAATCTGTTCCTTATTTTTTCCTTCCAAACTATCAAAAAGATGTAAATGGAGTATGGTTACGTAAAGACATAGATGAAAATGAGCCAATCGAAGAAGTTGGATTCGTACAGACCCCTCAAAGTTTTTATAACCCAGATCTTTTTCAGTATAATTTATTTGCAGAAACCACTATTCCTAATGAACAAGACTTTTTTACTAAAGAAATTAACGTGATGAGAAACAGTTCAAACTCACCAACTTACACAGGTTCAAACACTGTTTTATCTCGTAAAGCATTAGAAGGAGTTGGTGGATTCCCAACGGATACGATTACTGAAGATTTTCAGACTGGTATAAGGATTCAAGAAAAAGGTTACCGAACAATCGCTACTACAAAAGTTGTTGCGAATGGTCTAGCTCCAACGTCTATTGAGACGCTTATTTCACAGCGCGTTAGGTGGGCACGTGGGGTGATACAAAGTGTTCGTAATACAAAAATCCCATTCAATAAAGAGTTACCGATTGCTTCTAGAATTAGCTATATGGTGAGTCACTCTTACTGGTGGTCATTTGCTAGAAGAATCATCTTTACCTTTTCACCAATTCTCTTTGCATTGTTTGGAATTCGGATAGCTATTTGTGGCTTCTGGGATTTACTTTTATTCTGGGGGCCTTCTCACCTTTTCTATAGTCTTTCTATGCGTAGTTTGTCAAGTGCTACTCGTAACCAAAGATGGAGTCAGATTATTGATACAATACTAGCTCCTTATATGATTCTACCCGTTTTTATGGAGTCGGTAGGACTTAAGCAAATGAAATTCAAAGTAACGAATAAAGATATAGAGGGCGATACTTTAAAACAACAAGTTCTTTATGCACTACCTCATCTTTTGCTGCTAGGACTATCTATTGCTGCTTTAATTAATTTCACAGTGGGTAAATACGGAAGCGAACTCTTTTACGGGAGTATCATTATTTTCTGGCTCGTCTATAATGTCATCAACTTACTTTACGCAGTATTCTTCTTGCTTGGAAGAAAGCTTTACCGTAAGACAGATCGTATAGCTGCAATTGAGCCTGTTGAACTTCATTTCGAAAACCGAGTTCTTAATGGTGAAACTTTAAACCTCTCTGAAGGAGGACTACTGTTTAAATTAGACCGTGCTGAATTTATCCCAAATAATAAGCCAATCCTCATCAAGATTAAAAGCGATCGATATGCAACTGAATTTGAAGGTAACATAAAATATGTAAAAGAACATTCTGATAATTGGCTTTACGGCGTTCAGTTATCCTCTATTACGGAAGATAATAAAAAACAGTTTTCACAGTTAATTTATGATCGTATGCACTCTCTTCCAATAAAATTAGATGTATGGATGACTGCATTCGATGATATTATAAACAATTTAACTCGTAGAATTGAAAAACAACAAGCGGACAAAAGAACACTTCCGAGAATTTTGATCAATAAGTCTATTGCCTTTCAAGATGAGACTATTGGGACTTTAATTGACTTCAATTATAAGTATGCCAGAATCAGTGGGCTAACAGAAACGACTAAACAGAAAATTTTACAGCTTAAATCAGGCGATCAAAATCTCATTATTATATTTGAACCTGTACTAGGTGAAAAGATAAACTACCGTAAAGGTCAATTATTCTTAATCAAAAATTATGAACAAGTATGTATTGATCCTTTATTTAAAACTGAATTGGAGAAGTGGACCAATCCTATTTCAGTAACTGAAGCTAATTAATAATTGTAATCATTTTTGACTGGAGGAATCGTTTTTGGACGTTCTTTTTCTTATTAAATCTATTGGATTAATTCTTTCTTTTATTGGCTATAAGCTGTTGGTAGAAGACAGACTTGGCCTCAAATCAACTTACTCTTGGATCTTTATTTTCGCTACGATCAGTTGTATTGTATATTTTTCAGGTTTTCTTAATCTCTTATTTCTAACGACATATTTAATTTATATTATAGGAATAATGCTTTCCCTTTTTTATGTTGTTAAAGCTAAGCCCACACTTAGTGATCTTTTACAGAAAATCAACTTACTAAATATGAGTTTTTTTATAGCTTTAATCACGCTATTTTTCTCTTTGATACAAACCAAATTTATTCATTATGATAATTTTTCCCATTGGGGAATAATAGTTAAATATTTACTGAATACAAATAGTCTACCGACTATTTCAACTGATATTATTGCATTCAAAACCTATCCTCTAGGTAGCACTTCTTTTATTTATTTTATCAATAGAATTTTAGGCTACTCTGAAGGTTTAATGCTCTTTGCTCAGGCATTGCTGATTCTGTCTTGTTTTTATGCATTTTTCGGAATCATCAGGGATCGTAAAAGATTTCTACTCATCAGTATCATGGGATTGTCCTTTTCACTGATGACAGTTTTTAATATCTCAATCAGAATCAATAACTTACTTGTGGACTTTCTTCTGCCTTTATTGGCTTTGGCTGTTCTTTCGATACTCTATACTTATCGAGATCATCTATTTAAAGCTTGTATCGTAACTACGCCAATTATGGGGCTCTTATCCATCGTGAAAAATAGTGGTCTATTCTTTTATGCCATCTGCATCGTTTGTCTAATGTACTATGTAATCAAGTCATTTAAAAAAACCAAAATCAAACAGAATGTTAAACTGTTTTTTGCCAGCTTAGTCACTATCGCATTTAGTATACTTCCATATATCGTTTGGAACTTGCATACTAAAATTGGTCTTCAAGGAACGTTATCAAAACACACGCTTTCCGTTGAAAACTTTCAAGAAGTTTCATCTGAAAAGTCGGCTGAGACGATTCGATTGATTATTGATCGTTTTTTTGAGGCAATTTTCTCTTTTGATAGTTTATCAACCAGAGGTATTCTACTGTTTCATTTTTTAATGATTGCTAGTTATTTGATAACTTTTATAGTGCTTAAAAAGAGATGGAATAGTCTTAAAGTGTTATTGCTGTTAGATATCGGAGTTGTTTTGTACTATATCGGTAATCTTGCAATGTTTATCTATACGATGCCTACCGAAGAAGCCTTAGTCCTTGCTGGTTTGGAAAGATACTTATCTAGTATGGTACTCTTCTTTATCGGTATTGTAACCTTTAATATTATTATTAATATAGAAAACTCTCTTCATGTGCAGCAAGGCGCGAAGAGAGATTACAAAGCTTTTAAAAATATTAGAACAAAGCAGCTTTACCAAAATACTGCTCTTATATGTACTGCAATTGGACTTTCCTTTCTATTTTCAGAGATTAATGGAATGAATAGTATGAACCAAGATTACTCAACATCTGTCCCTGGAAGAGTTACCTCTCTGGTAGGTGATCAAATGACTCTGAACACGCAAGATAAATTTCTTGTTTATGCAGAGGACACGGATGGCCAAGTAACTAATTTCAACTTGCAATATGCAGCTAAATACTTCCTTTTCTCTGCTAATGTTACCGGTATAAGTTCATTTACTGAAGAAGATATGAATTTGCTAGATGCCTATGATTATGTTTTAATTATGGATGAAAACACTCAATTGACGTCTGCTATAGAACGAACGACCTCTGAGGATTCCTTGGCCGGACTCTATAAAATCAATCATCAGAAATTAACCAAAGTGCCGTTTTCTGATACTGTCGACTTCGCTAGTCGTTAAAAAAGGATACCTGACAAAAATTGTCGGGTATCCTTTTTGATTATTCAGTTAAACCATTGTTTTGAATGACTTCTTGATAGAAATAAAAGCTATCTTTTTTGATTCTTGCTAAATCTTTTAAGTCATGGTCTTCTCTATTTACATAGACAAATCCGTAACGTTTTTTGAAGCCTTGATGTGAGCTGAGGATATCAATCGCTGCCCAAGGACAGTAGCCAATCAATTCTACTCCGTCTGCGATGGCATCATTACAAGCAGCTATATGATCTTTAATGTAGTCAATTCTATAATCATCATGAATCTTTCCATCTTCTGTTAAAGTATCCGGTGTTCCTAGTCCGTTTTCTGTGATAATCAAAGGCAGTCTATAGCGGTCATAATAGTCGTTTAAAACTAATCTTAAACCCATTGGATCAATTTGAGCACCGTACTGACTTGATTCTAGATGAGGATTTTTCTCAATTTTAAAATAGCCATACAAGTCATAATCGATTTCATTGAGTTTAGTACCGTAAGGATTCTCTTCAGTTTCAGGTAAATAAGAAGCTACTAGCGTACGGTAATAATTTAAAGCAATCAAGTCTGGTTTGGCAGCTTTTAAAATTTCATCATCTTCAGGCTGTCTTATAGGTTCAATCCCTGCTTTTGCTAGATATTCTTTGTAGTAACCAGGATAATCTCCATAACAATACATATCTAGAGCATAATTTGTTTTGAAGTTATCATTCATTTTTGCGGCCCAAATATCCATTGGTTTGTTAGATGCTGGATACGTCACAGTGGAAGAAACTGCAGGTCCAATTTTACCGCCTTCTACCATCTCATGACAGGCATTTGTTGATAATGCATGCGCAACGAACATATGATAATCCATTTGAGCACGTACTCGTTCTGCATCCTCAGGAGCAACATCATACATATTCATTCTTTCGTTGACTCGAATCATCAAGTTTTGCTCATTATTGACTTGCCAGTTTTTTACTCGATCACCAAAGGCTTCAAAGCAAATCTTAGAGAATTTTTCAAAAGCATAAACACAGGCCCGATCTTCCCAGCCATTGTATTTCTCTACTAAAGCATACGGTAGATCAAAGTGGTAGAGTGTAATAAAAGGTAGGATGTTCTGTTCTAAAAGAAAATTGATCACATCATTGTAAAAATCAATCCCTTTTTGATTGATCTCTCCATCACCATCAGGTAAAATTCTGGCCCATGAGATTGAAAAACGGTATGTTTTAAGGCCTAGCTCTTTCATCAATAAAATATCTTCTTTGTAATGATGATAAAAATCACTTGCTACTTTAGTATCTGCTTGCTTATCTGATTTTTTGAATGAATTGAAATCCGCAACGGTCATTCCTTTGCCATCTTCATCCCATGCACCTTCTATTTGAAATGCTGAAGATGAGGCGCCCCACCAGAAATCTTTTTGAAAATGATTACGCATAACTTGTCCCCTTATCTTTAATCAATAAAATATCTTCCAGTATTGAAATATTGGTTTTCGATACACTTTGAATCTCTTTGTATTCATTTGTGTTTGCTACAACAACAGGAGTGATTGTGTCAAATCCTTTTGCTCTTATAGCATCCAAGTCAAATGAAAGCATCTTATCCCCTTTTTTCAATCTATCTCCTATTGTAACAAAACTCTCAAAAAATTGACCATTTAATTTCACTGTGTCTATTCCAATATGAATTAAGACTTCAAGTCCATTATCAAGCGTTAACCCAATTGCATGCAAAGTTGGCGCTAAAGCTGTAACCGTACAATCATCTGGCGCTACAACCTCACCAGTCTCAGGAAGAATCGCAAATCCTTTCCCCATCGCTCCAGAGGCAAAAACTTCATCATTAACTTTAGTCAGAGAAACCAGTGTACCTTTTATTGGCGCAGCTAGAATCTTATCTGCTTGTGAAGCCATTATGGTTGGACTATTTTCTACGTTTGTAGATATTTTGAAATGGTCTATTTCAGTAGCCACTTCTTCTGTATCATTGGGTATATCTTTGAATCCTATGAATATTGTCATAGCACACGCTCCAAAAAATGCTACAGATATACCGACAAGATAAGCTAGAAAGGCAGTTGTTCCTGCTTCTGCATAAACTGGAATCGTCAAAATCCCTTGATTAGCGAATGCATTCCCGTAAGAGCCACCCCATCCCATAATAGCTCCACCTAAAGCACCACTGATAACCGCATAAATCATCGGTGTTTTAAGTCTTAAATTAGTTCCATAAATAGCGGGTTCTGTGATTCCAAACAGTGCAGTCACACATGCAGACAGCGCAACTGTTTTAAGGGCTTTGTTTTTCGTTCTAAAAAATACGCCTAGTGCAGCTCCAGCTTGAGAAAAGTTCGCCGCACCTGCAAAGGCTAGTAAATTCTGACGTCCATTTTGAGCAACGTCCTGTATCCCTATTGGAATAATGGCTCTGTGTGCACCAAACACAACTAATACACACCACATGCCACCAATAAAAGCTCCAAGTAGAATCGAACTGAAATCCATAATATAGTAATATAACCAGTTAACTGCGTTCCCCATGTAAATTCCGATTGGACCAAAAAGTAATAATGTCGCCGGAATCATTACAAGTAGAGAAAGCGTGGGTACAACGATAATTTTAAGCACTTCCGGTATGATACGTTCAAAGAACCTTTGAACATAAGACAATATAAAGACAGCTATAATAATTGGGATAACAGAAGAAGCGTAATTCGCTTGCGTTACACCTACTCCAAAGAACGTTACAGATAGATCTCCTGTCATTAATTCAATTAAAGTTGGATACACTAATGTTCCACCAATAACCATAGCAATAAATTCATTTGCTTTAAAAACTTTCGCAGAAGTATAAGCTAAAATAAGTGGCATGAAATAAAAGATAGCATCCGAAGCCGCACTTAAAATGACATACGTATTAAATTCTTTGATATCAAGATTATAGAAACGCAAGGCAAACATAACCGCAATCGCAAGCAAGCCTTTAATCATTCCAGAAGCTGCAATTGCTGGTATGGTTGGTGTAAAAATCGCTGCGACAGTGTTTAGTACTTTATTTCCTAAAGACTCGTTTTTATCTATTGCAACATTACGATCCTTTTGATTATGATCAAGTAGCGGTTCTATCTGTTCATAGACTTTATCCACTTCATTTCCAATAACAACTTGCGTCTGTCCACCATTAAATACTACAGACAAAATTTCGTCCATATTATCTAAAGTTGTTTTATCTACTTTATTTTCATCTTTGAGTACAAATCTAAGTCTTGTAAAACAATGTGTCAATTCCTGAACATTTGATTCTCCACCAACATTTTCAAGAATTTTTTTTGCTACTTTATCATGGTTCATCTTTTTCCCTCGCTTAAATTATCCATCTGTTTCGTATGTTACTAAACTGAGGGATACTTATATAAAAATTAGTGTTATTTTAAATCAGAACTTAATCATAGACAATTCTAAAAAAAATTTCAATCAGTTTGACCGTAATTTTAAAAATTTTATGATAATTTGAACGATATAAGCTTTTTATCCATTAAAAAAGACAGTTTGCTATTAATAGCAAACTGCCCATAATTTAAATTTTATCCAAATTCTTCATATTCATTTGGATGCTGTCCTTCTACACGGCCAGGCTCTCCTTTATCCAATCCATCAATGGTGTCAATGTCTTCTTGTGATAACTCAAAATCGAATACATCAAGATTCGCTTTTTGATGCTTATATGAAGAGGATTTCACGATAGGCATAACCCCGTTTTTTAAATTCCATCTTAGAATCACTTGGGTAGCTGATTTATTGTATTTTTTAGCAATCTCAGCAATGGTTTTGTGCTCGATTACATCGTTGATTTCTCTGCCAAATGGACTCCAAACTTCAGTTAAAATACCAAGTTTTTTGTTTGTTTCAACTAGTTCATTATTATTAAAGTAAGGATGTCTTTCAATTTGGTTCGTAGCAGGTGTAACACCTGTTTTGTCGATAATTGTATTCAGGTGTTCTTCTAAGAAGTTTGAAACACCAATGGTTTTGATTAATCCAAATTTCTGTGCATCGACTAACGCTTGCCAAGCTTGATCATACTTACCTTGTTTTGGTAGCGGCCAGTGAATGAGATATTTATCAAAGTAATCAATCCCTAATCTATATAGAGATTCTTGAATCATTTTGATAGCTTTATCATAATCGTGTGCCATTCCAGGAAGTTTAGAACTAATAATCAATTCTTCTCTAGGAACAGAAGAACGCCGGATTGCTTCCCCAACCACTCCTTCGTTCATGTAGTTAGTTGAAGTATCAATGACACGATAACCCGCTTCAATAGCAGTCAAGATACTATTGACTCCAATCGCGCCTTGAATGTTTACGGTACCAAATCCAATTTTCGGTAAACTAGAGCCGTCGTTTAACTCGTATGTTTCGATTTTTTTCATCTTAGAACATCCTTTCAATACTTTTGACAAAATCATTGTAACGCAATTACTTTTACCGTTTCTAATGATATGCTTAAACTTCATAAATCGTATAAAGAATAGATATCATTTTGATAACGCTTTATCTTGTGCTAAGTTTATTGTGAAGGATAAAAAATATAGAAAGAGGGTTTTTATGACTATTCTAGATAAATTCAAATTAGATGATAAAGTCGCTATTATAACTGGTGGTGCGCAAGGTATAGGTAAAAGTATTACATTAGCACTCGCAGAAGCCGGTGCATCCGTAGCAATAGCAGACTTAAATCTTGATACTGCAGAAAAAACTGCGAACGAAATTAATGAAGCAACTGGACAAAAAGCAATCGCTATAGAAGTTGACGTAACTGACCCCGAAAAAGTCCATGATATGATTGAAGAAGTCGTTGACCGTTTAGGATCAATTGACATTGCAGTCAATAATGCCGGAGCAACCATAAATGGTGATAGCCAGGACATGTCATTTGAAGATTGGAATAAGATCATAAATCTAAACTTAACTGGTGTTTTCTTGTGTGCTCAAGCAGCAGGCAAAAAAATGATTCAACAAGGTGGAGGCTCCATTATCAATATTGGTTCAATGTCAGGACATATCGTTAACATTCCACAACCACAAGCCTCTTACAACGCATCTAAAGCTGGTGTAATTCATTTAACGAAGTCACTTGCAGTAGAATGGGCAGAAAAAAATGTACGAGTGAATTCTATCAGCCCCGGTTACATGGCAACTGCTTTAGTCAATGATGAAGATCTAAAACCATTAATTGGAGAATGGGAAGATCTTACCCCTATGAAACGAATTGGTGATCCAGAAGAATTGAAAGGTGTAGCCGTTTATTTGGCAAGTGAGGCAAGTACCTTTACCACTGGATCGGATATCATTGTAGATGGTGGATATACTTTAGTATAAGGATTTCAAAAATAAAAAAGCGACCTCATTGAGAACTGTTAATTAAAACAATTCTCAATGAGGTCGTTTGCATTTACTATCCTTCTTGCATCATGATTCTTTCGCTTATTTGATATTTACATTATTAACCGTCGCCTTTTTCAAATGATGGATACAAGGTCATACCGCCGTCAACATAAAGTGTCGTCCCTGTGACGTAACTAGATTCACTCGACGCTAACCAAGCAGCTGCGGCCGCTACTTCTTCAGGTTTGCCGATATAGTTCATCGGAATCATACTAATCGTTTTCTGTTTTGCTTCTTCATCTTCAAATTTCTCTGCGTTGATATCTGTGTTGATTGCACCTGGAGAAAGATTATTCACTCTAATACCTTTATGAGCATACTCTAAGGCAATAGTTTCCGTAAACATCTTTACGCCACCTTTACTTGCAGCATAGTGTGCAAAGGTTGGCCAAGGAATTTTATCATGTACAGAAGACATATTGATAATAGAACCTTTGATATTATTTTCTACAAAATAATTTAAAGCGGCTTTTGAACCTAGAAATACGCCATCGAGATTTACACTCATAACTTTAGACCAGTCATCAAAACTTAATTTATGTGTTGGTGATTGATTCTCCATACCGGCGTTATTGACCCATAGATCAAGTTTTCCGTAATGCTCGATAGCAGTATCTAGTAATATTTTAACGCCCTCTTCAGAACCAACATCAGCTTGAACTGCGACTGCTTTTCCCCCATGACTTTCAATGGCTTCAACAGACTTATTAGCCCCTTCTTCATCGCTATGGTAGTTAATCACAACAGCCATTTTCTCTTTACCAAATCGAATGGCTATTTCTTGACCAATACCTTTGGATCCTCCGGTAACGACTGCTACTTTCCCATCTAAATCTTTATACACAAACAGTTCCTCCTTAGACTAGTTATTAAACAACTACTTTCTTTTTAAATGTACCGTAGCTATACGTTTTTCTCAAAAGATTTACCTTGAATGATCAGAATATTCGAAAAGAAAAAGTCGATAGACTCATCTACCGACTTTTAGCTCTACATTTTTATTTTATTTACAAATTGTTCGGTGATCAATTGAGGACGGGTAATTGCACTACCAACAACTACAGCATGTACACCTAACTCCAAACATCTTTTAGCTTTCTCAGGTGTGTCAATATGTCCTTCAGCTATGACGGGTGTTTCAACAGATTTTAAAATGATTTTTAGTTTCTCAAAATCTTGATCTGCTATATTTAATCCTTTTGACTTTTCTGTATACCCCATCAATGTGGTTGAAAGAAGATCAAATCCAAGTTTTTCTGCCTCCAAGACTTCTTCCACAGTCGAACTGTCAGCCATCAAAAGAACGTTCGGATACTTTTCCCGAATATTCTTCACAAAGTCTTTGAGAGCCTGTCCATTTGGCCGCTTTTGATCGGTCGCATCAAGCGCGATAATCTCACAACCGACTTCCATAAGCTCATCAATTTCTTTCATCGTTGCCGTAATATATACAGAAGAGTCATCATAATCTCTTTTAACGATTCCAATTAATGGAAGTTTTGTTTGTTTCTTGATTTCCGCGATATCTTCTTTGGAATTGGCTCTAATGCCGATCGCACCACCTTGTTCTGATGCAATCGCCATTCTTCCCATGATGAAAGAACTGTGAAGCGGTTCATCTGGTAAAGCTTGGCAAGAGACAATAAGCCCGCCTTTAATAGTTTCAAGAATTGACATCTGTTTATCTCCTTTTGAGTCATTTTATGATTTTTTTGAAATGGTTACTGCTTTTTCTTTATCTAAAAGAAATGGTCTTAAATAAGGGAATGCATTCCCTAAGGGCAATATATCCTCCTGAAGCTCAATCCCTAACTGATTGATGATAAAATCTCTCCTACGAACCATTCTCTTCCACATTTCTGGATAGTTTGACTTGATTTGTTCTCGTAAAACTTTATCTGCAAGCACCACGCCTCCTTCAGCGCTTGTTCCAGAGTACCCTTCAACAGACGGAATAATATCTACCTGAAACAGCATACCGCTTTTAAGTGTAACCGTGGAATTTTTGTATATGGGAGAAGCCATCCATTCTTCGTCGGCAACATAATGTCCTGGATTTAAATGCCAACCGTATTGTTCTTTAGGAAGAACGCTTTCGATTAGTTCGTAAACCTCTTTTCCTGTCATACCGATACGGACTGTTTCAATCCATGTCGTAACAGCTTCGAAATAAGGATAGACAACTTTTTCTAGATATGATTCTTGTCCTTTAGGTAATTCCGTAGCGTCATGAACAGCATATGCGCTTCGACTTTGAAGTCCACCTTTGTATCCTACAGTTAAAGACATAGGGTCTCCTAATGCTATTTTCTTGTAACTTGGATATAAGCGAGCTTTTTCAAATCGATTACCAGTGGCAGCGATTGTGACAACGCTGTTCGGCTGTCCATTAGTATTTAAAACTTGTCCTAGTTCCATCTCAGTTTTTCCTAACTCAACGGCATCCAAAGCTTTAAGGATACTAGAAGATGCTAATGCAGCTCCAAATTCATAATGTGCAATTTCATTGGCATTGTTTGTTGTACGGACACCATCTTCTCCTATAAATAGGTCAGTTGCATTTAATAGCTTCTCTTTTCCCACTTGTTTAGAGATGGTCTCAACAATATAGTGAGGTAGATCATAGTTATTTTTAGCTTCTTCGCTTTGTCCAGTGAATAATTTCCAACCTACTAAACCAATCTGAGCATCAAGCTTGAATAATGACTTATCCAAAATTTCTGATAATGGTTTGTCTTCAAACCTAGGTTGATTAGGTAGTGAAAATTGGGGACAATGAACCACTTCTCCCTTTAGACGAGTATGTTTTTCCAACTTTAAATTTTCATTGCCTAGTACATAAATGACACGACCATCGTCATGAAGAATAAGAAGCGCTTCTTCAAAGCGTGTTAAAAAACCGGTTAAGTATTCAAAATTCGATCCATGCTCAAGATCTTCATAAATAACTAAAGTAGATAGTTTTACAGCTTTCATTTTCTCAATCACTTTTTCAAAGCGTTCGTTCATCGTTCGATCAGTCAAGATAACTGGCTTTAGATTCTCTTCTTTTTCAGGTGGTTTAATGGTACTTAAAGTAGCTTCTATTTTTCTCATTTAAAATCTCCTATTCTTTTGTAGCTTATATTATATTCTAACATATAGAGTAACCTAATCTGGAACTACAATTCTTATTGCAACACAAAAACAACAGTAATCTATGACTACTGTTGTTTTATCTTATCTAAAAATGACTTATTATATATTAATACCATAGTTCTATACTAACGGGATTCATACCAATAACCTTTTTTCCCTTTCTCTAATCTCATTAATGCTTCAAGATAGAAGTAATCTCCCCATATAACATAATCATCTGGTGAATTTCCTTCTCTGACACTATACGATCCATGTTCAAGGAGTCCTTGTGCATTAGAGTCGGTAGAATAGTCTTTTATCAGTGTCTGCATGGATTTTTCCATCGTTTCTTTAATTAGTTTGTAATCATTTGAATCTTCGTCTAACCATTCGAGTAATTCGTGAAATCCACAAGCAGCAATTGCTGAAGCGGAACTATCCGGTTTGATATGCTCATCAATTGGAGCATCGAAATCCCAATGAGCAACCAAATTGGAAGGTAAATGCTTAATGAAGTATCGAGCAGATCTTAAAGAGGTATCTAAATAAGCTGGATCATTCGTATATCTGTATGCTAAAGCAAATCCGTAAATTGACCAAGCTTGCCCACGAGTCCATGTTGAACCATCAGAATAACCTTGTTGAGTTGCACCTCTTTCAGGCTCGCCACTAGTTTGATTCATATAAAACGTGTGATAGGTCGAGTCATCTCCTCGAACCAGATATTTTCTTGTCGTTTCGACAAATGCTATAGCTGCATCTCGGTACTTATCGTCTTTAGTCTCCTCACTTGCCCAAAACAGTAATGGCATATTCATTAAACAATCAATTATAAATCGACCACCAATTTCAGGGTCTCTGAACGGGCCCCATGCTTGAAAAATTTTAAGGTCGCTTCTATATCTTTTCATCAATCGATCCGCAGCTTTTATAGTGAGTTCTTTAGCTTCTGCATCTTTTTCAATGATCCACTGCGCCCCTGTCGTAGGTGTATACAAAAAGCCGATATCATGAGTATCTAGATGTCTATCCGCTATCAATCTTTCCCCCATCTGACTCGTTGCTTTTTTAGCCGCTGTTAAAAACTCTTCTTTATTTGAATACTCATAAGCTTGCCACAATATGCCTACCCAAAAACCAGCAGTCCAGTCATTATTAGGATTAAGAGAATATATATCATCCGTACTCGTATGAGGATATAACTCTCCAAATCGTTCTATATTTTTTGAAACATTTCCTAGTGCCTTCTCAATTGCAGCTTCGTATAACTTCGTCATTTTAATACCCCTAATCTAAAAAGTTTAATTTAATTTCTTCTCCATTCATACGAATGGCTTGTTTCTCTTTATCAAATTCTATACTTGATTTCACTTGTTCTAAATCCGTGCTTTCGTCGGGGGACCCATAAAATCCGTGAATGAAAAGATGGTTACCTGGTTCGATTTCGTCTCTCACAAAAGGAATTACTGTATTTGGATGAATCAAATTGGTATTACCATTAGTCGATTCTGTATGGACCGAACATCGTTTTTGAAGATCCACTGCTCCGACTACACCATTTGGAGACTTTAATATAGTCATGAAGGACTCATTAAGCGTCTTTAATTCGCCTGGTTGTTTTCCTAAGGCAAAACCACCATCTGCTACTTTTAGAGCTTTATCAGTGATAATTTTATGAATCCTAACATGCCAAGGAGCTCCTGGAATCAAATAAGTCTCAACAGTCACATCTTTCCATGGCTTCCATTTTATATATGAATAATCATTTTCTGTATACTTATCAATCACTTTACGCTTAATTCGATAATCTTCGCCATCTTCACTTAGAGCAAGCATAGAATCATAAGCCCCTTCAAAAACTGAAAAGTTTGACCTTGGGATGCTAAAGCCGAAATGAGTAGAGTAAGCAAATTTTTCATATTTAGCTGCTGTATGATTATGAATATCATAGAATTTATAGCCATTTTGAAACAAGACTACATGTCCATGATCTCTGACGAAAACGTGTCCCGTCTGTTTATCTTTATATTTTGATTGAACTTCTGGAAAAGGAGCCTCCTCTGTTTTCCAAAACAAATGGTCTTCTGGCAATGCCAGAATCAGAAAACTTTTTAGAGCCCAGTAAGGAGATCCAGGAGCATTGTAGTCCTCACTCATATGAAGGTTAGGATAAACATAACCGACTGAAAGTGTACCATCACCATTAAAAATAGGTTGTTTGAACCAATATCTAAAGTTTCGAAGGATAATTCCTTTCATCCATCCAATATCATCTGGGTCCACATCCGCATATATGTATATGGAGTAGAAGGCTACCTGACAGAAGCGATAAGTCATACTTCTACCATACGGAATCCCTTGACCTTCTTCAGAGAACCAATATTTAAATTTCTCGGAAAACTTTTTTGCTCTCTCTTTGTAAAGTTTCGATCGTTTAGGATCTTCCTCTTCCATAAAGGTGGCATAGAGTAAGCTGTAAAAATGGATACCGAAGGAAACATAATAATCGATATGTGCATCCACTCCATCTTGATACCATCCCTCGCTTATATAATAATCCTCTACTCGGTTGAGATTTCTCTCAATAACTTCCTTGTCGTACGCTTCCCCAACGTTTCTTAAGCCAAGATTTACTATTACTGCAAAAAACAACCAATTGCAATCATGAGCATCTACAGAATTCACTTGTCTCATATACTGAACAAGATTCAACTTTTCTTTTGAAGATAAAGGCTGCCAGAATACTTCTGGTTTTAACAAAAGCATATACCCTAGCGCAGACATTTCTACAATCAGTTGATCATATTGCTGTATCGTACCCCAATAATTAGGATGATCTGGATTTGTACCGTTGATGATTCCCTTTAAAATCTTTTTGGTTAACGGATGACTTTCACCGCCTGTTTCTAAAGGTACGATTCCCCATAACAATCTCAGTAGTGATTCAACACTAGCAGTCTTTCCTCCATATGCCACTCCAGTAGCGCTTAGCTTTAGCCCAGAAGCCTCATTTTCAAAATAATTGTCCAAAGGACTTAATAACTTATTTAATGACATTGTTGTATCTTTTTTATCTTTAAACAATTCTAGCTCTTTGTAGTTAATCATTTGTCTTCTCCTTATTTGAAAAATACAACTCGATTTCTATCATCTCTTCAGTTTTTCCTAAATTGAAAGACATTTCTAATAATAATGCACGTTTAGTTTGACCAAAGTGATCTTTATAAATGAGTGGTTCTGTTTTAAAAGTACTCTTTTTATTCAAAATGACTACATGAAATTGGATTTGATCTTTTTTAAAGATGATTTCATAGTCATTCAATTTATAAATTTCTAATTCCGATAGTATAAATCTCTGCTTTATCACATTATTAGTTGTACTGAATTTAAAATGATCTTTTAATCTCATAGAATAGTCTTCAGGATTTAGCTTTATTTCTCTTTGAAAACAAAGCAAGCGTTCATCATTGTAAGCATGGGTTAAATCATAAATTACCTTAAGTTTGTATTGATCAATTTCTTTTACAATACTATTAAACTCTATCCCGCCTTCTTGTAAATGTCCATTAATGATAGGTACTGAATGCCCTAATGAAGAAGCTTGTAGTGTTTTATAGCGTTTGTCATTAAAGTAATTTTTCGTATATTCAGGAGCCCCTAAATCTATACAAAAAGGTTTATTATTATAAAATATCATAAAATGACCTAAATCATTGTGATTATGGGGTTCGCCATTATTCCCTCCTTTTGTAACTATTTGAATCGTTTCATCTTTGTAAACGAGCATTTGAGCATCTTTTAACCATTCAAAACTTTCAACAGTATCTATCTTTGATGTATTGATCTCAGACCATTCTAGTGTTCTAACCATAGGCGCCCATCTTCCACAATGATCAATTAAACTCTCAACTTCTATGGTTTTATTCGGAAGCTTGATATCATTAGGAAATAAACGCTTGTAGTAACTGGCTATATCATGTGCTGGTTCTAATTCCGTAGGAGAATCTGAAACATTAATAACTGTCCGATCAAACAGATACATTTTGTGCTGAAACATCGCTATATTCTTCAATTTATTCTGATCTAGTGTTTCGTAATATTCACTCTTTGCCAATTTATTTAAGCAGTCAATATAATATGTAAAATATCTGAACCCATACTGCCAGTAACTTAGCCCTTCAAGACATGCCCCGTCATCACCATATCCTTTTAAAAATATATCCATCGACGTATTTACTCTAGTTAAGATTTTTTCTAAAAAGGGATGATCTTTTTCTAAAAAGTAGAGTGCAGCAATTCCGATTGAACCTGTACAAACAGCTGACCAATTGTTATCAAACTCTTCAAAGTTCCATTTTTCTTTAAGAAAAGGATTCAAGACTTTTTCCGCTACAGAATGGCGAATCAGTGATATTAGATTCTCGGGTAGTGAATCTTTTAATAAATCACTTAATTCCATCAGCGTAAAAGCAGTTTCACAAGCAAATAAATCTAGTGTATATCTCTTGTACTCAGAATCAAACTCTCTTTCTTTATCTACATGGGCTGGCAAACACCAAGTAAACTCATTACAGATTGAGATAATAAGTTTCTCTAACTTACTTTTATTAGAATAATTTCTAGGTTGATCTATGACGAGTAGCCCTAAATAAACTAATTGTTTTCTTCTCTCAAAGTACCCCTTCTCATAGATCGAACGATTTCCGTTTTCCCAGAATAAATTAAACTCTTTCCAAGAGGGTTCTTTTGGAAAAGATTCATAGACATTATTTTCGAAATATTTAATTACTTTATCATAATCTTTGTGGTTCTTTAACTTTTGAACGTCTAGCATTTTATTCACTCTCCAGTAAAAGAAAATTCAAATTTTAAAACTTAGTCTATTTGTGTTTATTCGAAATTGAGACAGTTTTTACCATAGACACTAATTTGAGTTAATGCTGGAAATGGAGAAGGCAGGGCTGGATCTTTGAGTAGACATTTTAATACAACCCACTTTGTCTTGACAGAATCTATATTGAAAAGCTGAATTTCATTCGTTTTTGTGAGCGAGAGTTCTTTTTCAGTCCCATCAGAAAATACGAGAACTCCTTGAGTCCAATAATTGTCATGAGGAAAATCTGCGCGTAGAGTGAGTTCAACTTCATTGACAAAAACTGTTCTTCCAAAATCGATCTTCAATTCAGCATCATCTTGCTGATTGACTCCCCAGGATTGATAGGGAAATGAACCATGACTATTATTAGCATACACTCCATCGATAGCATTCATTGCAAAGAACGTAGCATCATTTCTAGTCTCGACATTAGCACTCGCATGAGGATATGCTCCTGCAAAGTGATTTAAGTCATGTGTATTCATTGATAGATTTTGATATTGATTCACTTCGTATTCTTTGGCAATCCTGATAAAACTATACGTCCGTTTTACGTTAAAAACGGACTCATGTGTAGCTTCCCTCCAATTTTTACCAAGTCGTAGGTCATAGCGCCATTTCTTATCAGGAATATAGACTAAAGATGGTGCCAGTGAAGGATCTAACTGAACAACTAAATACTGATGACGCTCAGAAATTTCAATTTCAAAGTAATCTCCTTCGTTAAAGTTGATTTGCTGAGATGAAAGGTAAACAAAATCTACAGCTGTTTCAGTTAACAAAAAATTTTTTTCTTCGTAATCATTTTTTCCAAATTTTATCGTACCATTCTGATTATAAATCGTACATTTGATTTCCATATAACTGTCCTCTCTCAACCAAAACTAAAATTACTATAGACCCATATATAAATAGGATATTCGAAAAACTCACTCTACAACAATTATTCATCATCGATCTTATTCAAATTGAATGGTTCAAAATCTTCTTTTACTGGTTCTTTTTTTTGGTTGGACTTTTCATTTTCTATGACAACTTCTTCATCTATAAATCCCTTCTTTACTTCGTCTGGAACATCACCAGCTGGTATGTCCACTCTTTGTGGATGTGCGTTTGAAAACCCTTGAGAAGAATGGTTAGGGTTATTTGGTCCATTTTGCATTTTTTTCTCCTTTCAATTGTGCCTGATATTTAACCATTTCAGTAGCAGCCAGTAAACTAGCCCCTACCCCAAAATCTTGAGTATTTCCATATTCAGCTGCTTTTCCAGCCTCTCCACCAACAGGTTGAACGTATCCGATCTTTCCTGAATCATGCATTGCAACTTTAGAAAGGTAATTCCAGCTACTACTTATAGAATTCTCTGTACTTGATTTAACAAGAATTCCTTCATTAACACCTACTAACAATCCATATAGGAAAAACGCTGTTCCACTTGTCTCGTACCCTTCAGGATTTTGATCATTTGTACTGTAACTATGTGCTAGCATAGATTGTGTCCAGAACCCATTACCCCTTTGATCAAATTTTTGAGAATGAACAATTGAATGAGCCATATCTTTATAAATTTGCATGTAAAAATCGTAGTGTTGCCAACTAGAAGAGAGTTCCTTAAGTAATCTAGCTAGTGAAGCAAAAACCCATCCGTTCGCTCTAGCCCAAAAATTTTTCACTTCACTTAATTTTCCTGGTAATGGCTTAGAAGGGTAAACATAACTAGCATCCCTAAAAAATAAATGACTGTATTGATTAGGATCACTGAATCTGGATCTTACAGACTTCTTACCACCATATGGGCCACCGAAATAAGCAGTAGATTTATAATGAGACTCAGAAATAGGTATTCCTTTTTCCCCATCGTACATTAACTCCACTGAGTAGATGAAGTATTGATGCAGTTTTTCTAAATAACTTTCATCACCAGTGATATTATATAATTTCACCATAACTGGCATTCCCATATATAAACCGTCAGCCCACCACCAGAAACTATCATCATCCTTACTAATTTGATAATCGATAATTCTCTTAGCGTACTCAATATATTCAGGATGCTCTTTATTTCCCATATTATAAATCTCCAGATAAACTTGAAAACAGGCATGCCAATCGGCGAAAAGTACGGCTTTGCTCTCTTCTTCACCATATCCCCATGTCCATGAATCAGAATGACCTTCATACGGGTGACTTTTCCATTTGTTTACTTCACACCACTTTTGCGTAAATTCTAAATATTCTTTGTTACCTGTAAGTTTATACGTTTCTATATTTCCGATATGATATGCTGACCTTTCCCAAAACGCTCTATCCTGATCTTCTTCAATTGAAGAAATCCAAAATCCATTTACTTTATTAATAAATTCTGTAGCTAACATGATGCTCATACGCCCTCCTAGTTATGATTCAGGATATTGATTAAATACCTTTAAAGTGATGAAAGAATTAATTAAACTTGAAACAGAAAACCCTATAAAGAAAAAATAAAATGAAATTAAGCTTGCCCAAAATATATTTAACGTTCCTAAAGAAATGACTGTCAAAACCATTAATAGCATTACAGAACTTTCTTTTGGATTTGACAATGATAATTGAAATACTACTTTTAAACTTTTTATAAAGCTATTCTCATATCTGGCCGAATATGGAAAGATGTACAATGAAACAAATAAACAAATGATGGTTGCCAATATTAGTCCTGTGCTAACTAAAATAAACGATATAGTAGGAAGAATAAATAACAACCTAGAAGAAAAATACAAAGTAATCAAAACTGAACCAAGAAAAAGCTGAATAAAAATCCCTCTTGTCAAATTATTTTTAAAATGAGTAAAATATGATTTTATTGGTGAGCTCATTTTTCCTTCAATCATTTCTATTGAAACATTTGATAGACTAGTCAGTCCAACTCCTATAGTAATGATTGGCATAGAGGTCAAAAGAAATAACATATTTAGTAAAAAGAAATCCATCAAAAAATTCGTATATCGATATAATTTACTATTTATATCAGTAAAAGCTTTCATCAATATCCTCCTAACCTTTAATAGATCCAATCATGATACCTTTAACAAAATATTTTTGTAAAAATGGATAAATACAGAGTATGGGTATGGTTGAAATACAAATAGCCGCGTATTTAATTGTTTCTGCATACTGATTGACTAAGTCAGCACTTCCTGCTCCTTGATTCAAAGTTTGATTGTTCGCTAATAATACGCCGCGCAAGATATTTTGAATTGGAAGCAAATTATTGTCTTGTATGAAGATAGCT
>NZ_JBHSUL010000031.1:0-220115 GCF_042660675.1 Marinilactibacillus sp. GCM10026970 | reverse complement strand
CCAGCCCCATCCATATGCGCTGATTCCGTTAGACTATCAGGTATCACTTCTATAGCAGTCTTACAAATAATCGCATTAAATAAACTAAGAGCTCCAGGGATCACTAATGCCCAAATATTATTATAAAGTCCCAATTGTCTTTGATTCATATACATTGGGATTAGACCTCCACTGAAAAACATCGTAAACATAAAGAAGGAAACAATGATATTCTTGAACATAACATCTTTTGCAGCCATGAAATACCCACAAAGGATTGTCATAAACATCTGTAAAGGCAAAGATAATACTAATATCAGAAAGATATTTCGAAATCCTGAAAGAATTAGTGGATGCCTTAAAGCCATTGAATAGGCCCCTAAACTGAAGTCTTGTGGCCAAAGTAATTTTCCTAAGTTGGCATTAATAGCGCCGGTACTTGAAAATGAGGCTACTAGCACGTACCAGATTGGATATAAACACGCAAGCGAGATTAGAAACATAAAGACACCATTAAAATAAGAAAATATTTGATCCCCGCGAGAATCCTTTACTGTCTTTTTTAAGACTTTTGATTGAAACATACACGTCTTCCTTTCTTTG
Source organism: Marinilactibacillus sp. GCM10026970 (assembly GCF_042660675.1). Lineage (NCBI taxonomy): Bacteria > Bacillati > Bacillota > Bacilli > Lactobacillales > Carnobacteriaceae > Marinilactibacillus > Marinilactibacillus sp. GCM10026970. The sequence continues at coordinate 219,533 of NZ_JBHSUL010000031.1, read as the reverse complement.
AGTTAGAATAACCCTGAGCCGGCAACTTTTTTCGATATATGATTTGTAAGTAATAATAAAGTTAGATTCACTAATGTATTCAATAATCCGATTGCTGCGGCATAACTATAGTCCGCATTCAAAAGTCCCATTCTATAAACATATGTTGAGATTACATCTGCAACTGAGAAAGTAGATGGCGAATATAAAAGCAATATTTTTTCAAAGCCAACACTCAGTAGAGAGCCCATTCTCAAAATTAGTAAAATGATAATAGTTGGTTTCAACCCGGGAATGGTAATGTTCCACATTTGTTGAAACTTACTAGCCCCATCAATCTTAGCAGCTTCATATTGTTCTTGATCGATTCCTGACAAGGCTGCTAAATAGATAATAGAATCCCAACCAACTGTTTGCCATATTCCAGATATAACGTAAATTGGAACAAAATATCTAGGATTAGCTAGAATATTTTGTCTTTGTAAACCAAAAAAGTCCATCATACTAGGAATCAGTCCATTTGATTGAGTGAAAAAAATAATCAAACTACAAACAACAACGATTGAAACAAAATAAGGCATATAAGATACCGTTTGAACAATTCTTTTAACATATTTATTTTTTATCTCGTTGATTAATAACGCCAAAATTATGGGTGCTGGAAATCCGAATAAAAGACTCCAAATACTAATATTAAATGTATTTCTTATGATTCTAAACGCATTTGGATCGTTGAAAAATCTTTGAAAGTGGTAAAAACCTACCCACTCACTTCCTTCAATACCTAGGCGTGGACTAAAATTCTGAAATACCATTAGTAACCCATACATTGGACGATAAGCAAAAACTAGAAAAAATATAATAACAGGCAATGCCATAAGGTATTTAATTTTATTGTGGTGGAAGTCTTTTTTTACTCTTTCAAGGTAAGATGGATTATTTTTTACTGTTCTCCCATATTTTCCGTCTATTGAACTATCTTCCATTTTAAGACCCCTTTCAAATTTATTGAAAAACAATAAAGAGGCAGTCTCTGCACTACCTCTTTACTACTTTATGCCTTACCTAGATAAGTATCTTTGATAAGCATCATTACGAATTTCTAACATTCTATCTAATCCCATATCGTCTAATTCTTGAGCAAATGCATCAAACTCATCTAAACTTCTACCACCCGTGATAAATTTAATTGATTCTTCTAAAACATAAGTATTAAGCGTATTCAACAAATTGGCATCTTCTCGGCTTTCTTCGGCAGTCATCGTTACAGAAGCAGGTACATTTGCCATGATTGCGTCTTCTTGGTCTTCTGACCAGTTAAATGCTGCTTCATAAGATGCTTCATCCGTTCTTAGTTCAATAAATCGAGCTGCTTGTACACCTAAACCATATCCGATATTCCCCGTATACAAAGCAAGTGCAGCATCTTTATCCAAATCATGTTCTTCAATTATGTTCGTAAAAGTAGGTTTTCCATCTACCATTTCCCATGTTTCACCCTCTGTACCGAAGTTCCAGTAATTGTAGCCTTCTTCTGTAAATGCCCAGTCTAAATATTTATAGGCATTATCTAACCTTTCTTCATCTATGCTGGTTGAAATTGCATATCCTTGCGCCACATACATATCTTCTGCAAATATAGAAGAAGATTTTGTTCCATCTACTTGGTTCGGATAAGGAATCCCAATCCATTCAGCACCGGTATCATTAGCTCGAGCATCATTATTAAATGTAAGCAATGAGCCTCCATTCATAACGGTAATACCGAACTGGTCTTGTGCAGCTTTCGTCTGCATATTTTGATCATCAAGGGTTACAAAATCAGGATCCAGTAATCCTCTTGAATTCAGATCATTTAGCCAAGTCATATAATCTTTCCATTCAGATTGTGACTGTGCAAACTTGATTTCATCGTCTTCTAAATAGAATCTAGGCTCAAAGGATCCATAGGCCCCAAAAGCACCTGCTAATCCCGGACTCATTCGCCAGTTAGTTAAGAATGAAAATTGTGCTCCATAGTTCTCATTAAAATTCTCAATAACATTTGTCCAATCCTCGATATTTTCAGGAATTTCTAAATTCTGTTCATTAAGCCAGTCTTGTCTTACCATGGGTCCTTGATATACTGACTGAAATGGTTCTTCTCTGTAAAAACTAAACATATAATATTTACCGTCGTCAGTTCTCATAGCTCTATCAATATCAGGATTGTCTTGCAGATACTGCCAATAATTTGGAGCTTTTTCTTGTAAATCGTCTGTTAAATCTCTAATAACGCCTTCATCAATCGCTCGACTCGCCTCACCCATCCAACTGTGCCAAATTAAATCAGGTAATACATCTTGAGTAATCATTAAATTATAAGCCTGATTTCCATCTGTACCTTCGGGAGCAAACTGCCATTCGATATCAAGTTCAGTGTTTTCAATAAGACCTTGGTGGAATGGCGAATTTTCAATTGTCCCCACTGACGAATGTGGTGCTACGCCTCCCCAAATCCATAGTGAATCATTGTCTAAATCCGGAATTTCTGTTGCTGAATTCCCACTGTCTTGCGCTGTATTCCCACAACTAGCAAGAAATAGTGCACTAGCGATTGTTAAAAGTAGTGTACTTTTAAATCTTATTTTTGACATCTTGTTTCCCCCTCAAATTTTGAATCATTGTGTATTATCTGTTAAAATAATGATATAATATTTTTGTAAGCGCTACAATTTCCTTTTCGATTTTTATCTAACCTTTTTGACTATCGACCATTCAAAATTTATGGAGGTTTCTTAATGTCAGAGAATTTTAAATATTTAACTGGTGGCCTCAACGTCAGACATACCCCTAAATTTAAAATGAGTCGTCCTGCTGGGGTTCCAAATTACGTTTTACTGCACGTGAAAACATCTGCTTCTTTTACCATTAATGATATAATATCAGACGTTGAATCGAATTCTATAGTCATTATTGAACCTGATTCACCTTATAGTTATCATAACCCTTCAGGTCAATATATCGATGATTGGTTTCATTTTGACTGCGATGTTTCTGTGTTCCAAAAGATTGGATTACCTTGTAATACGTTTATTCCAGTCACAGAATCAACCAATATTAATTTACTCTTACAAGAATTGATTTGGGAATTTAGTTACACTCCTGGCATCGTCAGAGATCAAAATCTTTCTATGTTGATTCAACTAATATTAAATAATGTTTATGTATCTTATATGACTGAACCAACTAAGTATGCTTATAGTCCATTTAATCGCAAATTAAAAAAGTTAAGGTTAGATATTCAGTCTAGTATTTCTTTGAATTATGAACCTAATGAGATAGCTGCCAAAATGGGCATTAGTACATCTTATTTTCAATACTTATACAAACAGCTCTTTGGAATTTCTTTTCGCAAAGATATTATTCAAATAAAAATTGTTCATGCCAAACATCTTATGTCGACTACTCGACTGTCAATTAATCAAATAGCCTATCAATGTGGCTATGCTACTGAAGTGCATTTTTATCGACAATTCAAAAAAGTTACTGGAATGACTCCATCCACCTATAAAAAAATAAATAAAATAAACACTTCATTCTTAAATTGAACCTTAAGAATGAAGTGTTTTAATTTTATACTTTATCGTCGTAATCTATATACGCTACGGTTGTTGCAAGGAATTCTTCTAATCCGTGGCGGCCATCAGCTCCACCAATACCAGATTTCTTCCATCCAGCATGGAATCCTTGAATTGATTCAAAACTTTCTCTATTCACATAAACTTCTCCAGCATCCATGTTATTGATGAACTTCATCATCACATTTGTATCATTTGTGAAGATTGCTGAAGTTAAACCGAATTCAGAATCATTGGCCATCTCTAATGCTTCATCCAGCGTACTGAATGTCCCTATTGGAAGTACTGGTCCAAAAACTTCTTCTTGCATAATTTGCATATCGTTTTTAGTATCCACAATAACAGTCGGTTCAAAGAAATAACCAGCTTTACTATTATCTTTATTTCCGCCTGTTAATACGCGGGCACCATCTTTTTTCGCCTGTTCTACTTTGTCAGCTACAGACTGTAAACCAGATTCAGTAATTAGTGGTCCCATACCAACTGATCCGTCTTCAATCGGATTACCATACGTGACGGCACTCATTGCTTCCGTAATTTTTTCATAGAAGGCTTCTTTGATGTCTTCATGAACATAAACACGTTCTGTACAGTTACATACTTGACCGGTGTTAATGACTCTAGAGTCAACAATCGATTTAACCGTTAAATCCAAGTCAGCATCTTTCCATACAACGGAAGGTGCTTTTCCACCTAATTCCAGACTTACTTTAGTAATGTTTTTAGCAGCAGCTTCCATAACGGATTGACCAGCACCTACAGAACCTGTAATGGAAACGAGATCCACTTTCGAACTTTCAGCTAATTTACTTCCTAAGCTGCGGTCGCCTGTTAGAATATTGACAACACCATTAGGTAGGTTGATTTGCTCCAATAGTTGAGCAAAAATTAAAGCATTGTTTGGAGAACTACTTGAGGGTTTAATAACGGTTGTATTCCCTGTTAACAATGCCGGCGCCACCTTACGTGCAATCAGGAAGAATGGATAATTCCATGGCAGAATACCTGCAACAACACCTAGAGGTTTTTTGAAGATCAGAATATTTTCGTTCGGTCGATCACTTGGAATGATTTCTCCTTCATATTTTCTAGCCCAACCAGCATAGTATTTGAAGTATTCAGCTGTTGCTTCAACTTCTCCAATTGCCTGTGCATTTACTTTACCGACTTCTGTAGAAATGATTTTTGCAAATGTTTCTTTGTTTTCTAGAATCAAATCAGAAATTTTAAATAAGTATTCTGCTCTTTCTGCAGAAGGTACATGTTTCCATTCTTTTTGAGCACGATTTGCGGCATCTAATGCGCGTTCTAAATCTTTCTCTGTGGCTTTAGGAATCTGATTTAGCACTTCAGCAGTTGAAGGATTAATATTATCAAAAGTTTCACCATTACTTGCGTCTACGAATGCTCCATCAATATACATTTTGTACTGGTCCAATTTTAAACTCATTTGATTCTCTCCTTTTTAAATCATCCACAATGGATGTTTATATGTCAAAAACGTTCTTAAGCGAAACTGTTACTGGTGAATCGTCCTCATTTGTTTCCATAACGTCTTTCATATACGCCCACCATTTTTGATTGATAGCAGTATTTGAAAGTTGGTTCCATCGATCTTCATCTTCAATTTCTAGATAACCAAACAATAGATGTGTCTCTTCATCTAGCCAGATACTGTAACTTTTGCAACCATGTTCTTTTATTGCCTGCTCTAATTCTGGCCAGATTTCATCATGTCTCTTTTTATATTCTTCGTGTTGATCAGCATATACTTTCATGCGAATGGCCTTTTTGATCAATCAAACACCTCCTTTCAGTTCAGCTCGTTCTTTTTAATTTAAATACCCAGCTCTAGGTTCTACACCAAATCTGTCGGCCAATTGCTTGAGTTGTTCGTCTGAAATCTCAGCCTTCATTCCCCCTTGTGCTTGGATATGAGTGTAAACTTCTGCAGCTTTTTCAACTGTTTCAATCAATCCAAACGTCTCTTCCATCGTTTGACCAGCACCATATATACCGTGATAGGGCCATACAACAAGTCTTGTTTCTTTCATTTTTTCAGAAGTTGCTTCTCCGATTTCATTTGTACCGGGTACAATCCAAGGAATCGTAGAAACACCTTCTGGGAATACGACGATACATTCGGTACATAATTTCCATAACTTGCGCGTAAGTTCTTTTTCATCGAGAGAATGTGTAAAAGTCATCGCTAAAAGGTGTGTCGCATGACAATGCATGATTACTCTGTTTTCTGGATCAACACTCAGGCGTGCAATATGGCTTTGGAAATGACTCGGTAGTTCGCTCGTAGGAACGGACCCATCCGTTAATCCCCAAAGCAATTCAACACCATTTCCTTGTTCTGATACACGAATCAATCCAAGATTATACTCGGGATCTTTTTCAACGTTCTTGAAATATTTTCCAGAACCTGTGACTAAAAAATATTTCCCGGCAAGTGCTCTAGCATCAAAATCAACTGGAATCGTTCTTTTGATATCCGTTAAATTAGCATAGGGAGAAACCTCTTCTTCGGTTAACAAAAGCGTAATATTTCCACCATTTCTCTCGTCCCAATTTCTTCTGTACATGACTTGCGTGATTTCACACATTTCTCTAACAAATTGACTTTCAACGATGTTTTGCATAATCATTATTCCTACTCCTTCAATTCACTCATTTTTATCGATTCATCAAAACGTCTTTTTCATATGCTTTCACTTCTTCGTACCATTCGATCCCAACAGGCACATCATTGATTAAACAGAAGTAATTCCAGATATCACTATAAGGTAGGTCTTTCATTTCTTCTGTATAAACGAGTCTTTTCGTGAAATCAAAGTTAGCTTCTGCATCTTTTAATTCTGCAACTGGATCTAGCAAGGCTTTAAGTAAAGCTTTTTGAGTATTTCTAACCCCAACCACCCATGCAGCAATTCGGTTGATCGTTGCATCAAAGAAATCTAAACCAATGGCTGTACGGTCTAACAATTCATTTCGAACAATTTCTCTCATAATTTCTTGTAATTCATCATCCATAATAACCACATGATCACTATCCCAGCGAATCGGTCTACTAACGTGTAGCATCAAGTGTTCACTGAATAAAGCTAAAGCTGAAATTTTGTTTGAAATGACTTCAGTAGGGTGATAATGTCCTGCATCCATTAAAATTGTTTTGTTTCTTGATAAACCATACCCCATGTAAAATTCATGTGAACCTACTGTATACGCCTCAGCACCAATTCCAAAAAGTTTAGATTCAACCGTATCAATGGTGTATTCTGGATTTAAATCTTCTTCGAATATCTCATCATACGCTTCCATTAATCTTTTTCTAGGAGAAAGTCGATCGATTGGATTATCTTTCATTCCATCAGGTACCCAGAAGTTGTTGAAACTAACTTCACCTAATTCTCTACCCAGATACTCCGCAATCTTTCTTGAACGTTTACCGTGTTCGATCCAAAAATCTCTAACCTCTTTATCGGGATGTGCTAATGTAAATCCATCTTTAAACATATCATGATTAAAGAATGAAGGATTAAAATCCAATCCGACTTGTTTCTCCTTAGCCCAATCCACCCATTTCTCAAAGTGCTTTGGTTCGATTTCATTTAAATCAATTTTTTCGTCGGTGTCCGCATACATTGCATGTAAGTTTAACTTATGATGACCTGGTATCAACGAGAGTGCTTTGTCTATATCCTGCCTTAACTCTTTTGGGTTTCGTGCTCTTCCTAGGTAGTCCCCAGTAGACATGATCCCTCCCGATAATTCTCCTCCTTCGTTCATAAATCCAAGTACATCATCTCCTTGCCAGCAATGCATGGAAATTTTGGTTTGTGCTAATTTTTCCAAAGCCTGTTCTACGTCAACGCCCAGTTCTTTGTAACGTCTACTCGCTTCTTGATAACGACTTTTGACTTTTTCAGTATCCATATCTATACTCCTTTAGTTTTTTTTGAATGGAATCGCTCAATCTCAAAAGATTCTCTAATGATTTCTCTAGCTTCTTTAATATCTGTTAATTCTTTCGCGGCTATCATCTGAACGACAATATTTCCAATCGCTGTTGCTTCACTTGGACCAGCATACACTTCCTTACCGGTTAAATCTGCAGTAAGTTGGTTCAGTTTCTTTACGTTTGATCCTCCACCTACAATGTATAACTGCTCAATAGTTTTCCCCGTAATTTTTTCTAGATTTTTCAATTCCAGATCATAACTTTTAGCTAAACTAGAATACACACAATTGACCAGCTCGCCTGTTGTTTCAGGAACCGGCTGTTTGCTTTCTTTACAAGCAAGTTGAATTTCTTCGATCATATTATCTGGATTGGTAAATCGTGGATCATTTACATCAATAACAGATTGAAAGTTAGGTACCTGATTAGCTAGCTCTGCCATTTCCTTGAAGCCTAATCCATCTTCACTTAATCGCCTAATTTCTTGAACCATCCATAGTCCCATGATATTTTTCAGAAAACGGTAAGTTCCATATGCTCCCCATTCATTTGTGAAGTTGTGCTGGAAAGCCTCATGTGAATTGATTGGAACGGATGATTCTATTCCAATCAAAGACCAGGTACCACTAGATAGGTAAGCCCAGTTTTTATCCGTATTTGAAGGAACGCCTACAACTGCGCTAGCTGTATCATGAGAAGCAACGGTCACAACCGTAATTTCAGGTATATCAAACTGGTCTTTCCATCTTTCTTGGATAACGCCAAGCACTTGACCTGGATCTGTTAAAGGTGCAAACAAATCGTTTGTGACCTCAACGATTTCCATCAGCTCATCATCAAACAAAGCACTTCTCAAGTTCAGCATCTGTGTGGTCGAAGCATTCGTAATTTCAGTCACTTGTTTTCCAGTAAGCACAAAACCGATATAATCTGGTATAAACAATAATTTATCTGCTTTTTTTAGTAGCTTCTTATTTTCTGCATACAGCTGATAGAGTGTATTTAATTCTAAAAACTGAATACCTGTCTTTTCATAGATAGATTCTTTGGAAACTTTACTGGTTAATTGGTCCATACTATGTTGAGTTCGCTGATCTCTATAACTAATAGGATCCGCAATTTTTTCTCTGTCCTTGTTGACCATGACATAATCAACAGCCCATGTGTCCACTCCAAGGTAAGCTTTTTCTACCCCCATCGCTTTAACCTTTTCAAGACCGATAAAAATTTCTCGAATCAGTGCATCAATGTTCCACCGATCATGATGATTGATTTTCTGAAATCCATTTTCAAATCGATGAACTTCCTCTATTTTAAGTTTTCCTTCTTCTATATGACTTAAGATTAGGCGCCCACTACTTGCGCCGATATCTACCGCAATATACTGATTCACTTTCATCACCTCTTTTACAAATCAAATTTCAAAATTTCGACTGTTCTATCCTAATAAATTCGGGAACCACATAATCAACTCTGGGAAATAAGTGATAGCTAATAATAATCCCAAGATTGCAATATAAAATGGTAAAAGTGGTTTGATGACTTTCTCAAACTTAACTTGGGCGACACTTGCACCAACATAAAGACCCGTCCCTACTGGTGGTGTAATGGATCCTACTGAAAAGTTCATGATGGCAAACAATCCGAAATGCACTGGATCGATTCCAATTTCTTGTACAATCGGTAAGAATATTGGTGTGAAAATCAAAATAGCTGGCCCGACATCCATGAAACATCCAACGAATAAGAAAATGACATTGATAATCAGTAGTGTGAAGAATGCATTCGCAGAAACGCCAAGTACAAGTTCACTGACAGCTGCTGGAATACCATTCAACGCCATACCAAATGACATCAGTGAAGACGTTGCAAGGAGTAACATAATGGTTCCAGACGTTTCGATGGTTTGTCTGAATAAATTAGGGAAGTCTTTGATGCTGATTGTTCTATAAATCATAGACAACAATAAGGAATACGCCACACATACTGCAGATGCTTCAATTGCTGTGAAGAATCCTGTTAAGATTCCGCCAATAACAATAAAAATCAGAAGTAAACTAGGTACAGCATCCATAATGATTTTTAATTTACTTTCAGTTACTTCGATTTCAACGATTGGATACTTATTTTTCTTTGCTATAACGAAGCAAATCAGTGAAATAATTAAGATCCAAAGCGCACCAACAATATAACCTCCTAAAAATAACGCAGAGATAGAAGCGCCACTTACAAGAGAGTACATAATGAAAGCTGTACTTGGTGGTATGATCATTCCTGACGGTGCAGAAGCGATATTTGCTGCTGCAGCAAAGCCTCTGTCATAACCTGAATCGATTTGTTGAGGAACCAATACCCCACCAATTGCAGTAGAAGCGGCAATGGCTGAACTCGACATTGAACCAAATAGTCCATTACCAATCGTATTGGTAATCGCTAGCGCACCTGGAATGCGTCCGACTAACAACATTGAAAATTTGATGAGCCGTTTGGCAATCCCACCATTGTTCATGATAATGCCCGACATAATAAACAAGGGAATTGAAATGAGCGTAAAGCTATTTAAACTTGTAACGATTTTCTGTGCTGCTGTAAACATCGTAATATCCAGTGGTAAATTGATCACGATGATTGAAATAGAAGATACAGCTATTGCGATTGCAATTGGAACACCAATGATTAGTAACGCCATAAATATTACAATTAAAATTAATCCTGCTTCAAACGCCACGATTGTTCACATCCTTTTCAAGCTCATTTCGAGTATTTTCATCAACCAGTTCTCCTACGCTTCTCAAGTCGATCAAGTTAATTAGACTATAGAGAAAGAAGAAAATACCCGATACAGGTACTGCTAAAAATACAACTGCCATAGAAAGACCTAAAGAAGGAGACGTCTGCGCGACAGAAATCATAACACCTCTTATCCCTCCATAAATTAGAACGGATACAGAGAACAACATGAAAAACACATGGATTCCTTGAGCAATCCAAAAGCGAAATTTTCGACTGAATTTATCTTGAATAAAGGTAACGACTACGTGCGCATTTCTACCTACTGAATACGCACCAGCTAGCATGGATAACCAGACTAGTGAAAATCGAACGATTTCTTCTGTTACGGTACTTGGATTGTTCAAAACAGTTCTCGTAAAAACTTGCCATAGTACAAGTAGTAACATGACAGAAAGTAGAACACTACATATCGTTTCTAGAAATTTATTTAAGTACTTTTTAAAAGTCTGCATACTTTCTCTCCTTAAGTTATTGTTGCGCATCAATGATGGATTGATAGAGTTCAGAAAAGTTTTCGTCATTCGCAAAATCTTCTGCAATTGGTTTAACCAATTCTCTAAACGGCTCATTATCTACTTCATTGAATTCCACATTATATTGTGCTTGCGCTTCTTGTTTTTCATTTTCAATTGCTTCATTAAATACTTCTTTTTGATACTCAGTTGATTCTTTTGCGGATTCCAAAATGATATCTTGCTCTTCTTGTGTGAGACTATTCATTTTTTCATCATTCATAATGATGATGTCTGGAATACGCGTATGCTGATCGTAGCTATAGTAGTTTGCTACATTCCCGTGACCTGCTGTAACCAGTACAAATTCATTGTTTTCAGAACCGTCTATTAAACCTGACTGAAGTGAAGCATAAACTTCGTCACTACCCATAGGGACAGCAGATCCTCCTAATAAACTCATCATCCTAACAGCGGTTTCACTTTCCATCGTACGAATCCTTTTACCCACCAAATCATCTGGTGACTCTACGGGACTGTCTGCCATATAGAAGCTTCGTTGTCCACCGTCGTAATAAGTAATACCTCTAAATCCTAAATCACTTGTTGATTCATAGATTTCTTGTGTAATAGACTCATCTTCCATAACTTTGAAGAAACTTTCTTCATCATCAAACAGATATGGAATACCAAAAATAGAATAAGTCTCTGAGAATCCTTCCAGTGCTGCTCCACTGACTTTTGTGAAATCAATCGCACCTGTTTGGGTTAATTGAATAAGGTCGGTTTCTCCTCCTAGCTGACTATCTGGATAGTATTCTACCCGCATGCCACCATTTGATTTCTCTTCTACTAGTTCTCCAAATAATGCCATCGAATCTTTAACCGGTTGACTGTTACTTGCATAAGCGAATCTGAACACGGTTACATCTTCAGCAGAACTTGTTGTGCCACATCCAGTTAAAACTGGAATCATAAAAAATAAAACACTTAATCCAATTTTCTTTAACACGGTTTTCCCTCCATATGATGATCACTACGTCTTTAATAATTGAGTGATCTAATTCAGTTTTAGTTACAATATAAATAAAGCGCTTTTATATAATTCAATCTTATCGATATATCTATGTATCATAAATGACGAAATCTATGTAAAATAGTAACCATTTCTCCGATTAAGGTTAAATTTGAAGAAGGTACATTAGAATTAGGTTACAAAAGTTGAAATCGGATTCATTTAAGCTATAATTCTAACTAAAGGAGGTTAAACATATGCAGGAAATTGTTTATCAGTACTTATATAATTATAATTCCATTGAAAAGAGACAACGATTAAATGGTGATTTCATCATTGATCTACCCGAGGAATCTTTTGATTATTCTAATGGAAAGATGGTGTTAACAGACCAATACTTTCTTAAAAATGACCGAATCTACATAAGCAAACATAACAGATTTGCAAAATATCCGGAACATACCCACCAATTTTTAGAACTAAATTATATGCTCAAAGGCGAATGTCACCAGACCATCAATGGAGAAAAAAACACTTTAAAAGAAGGAGAATTATTGCTTCTGGATCATGGCTCCACCCACTCTATTGAACCTTTAAGAAATGAGGATATTTTAATCAATATTATCTTTCCTCAAACTAAATTTGATCATAAGCTGCTAAGTCAGGTCAACACACAAGACAATAGTCTTTTCCAGTTTCTTGTTCGGACAGTATCAGAAAAATCTAAAGGTCAATATATCATCTTTGAAAGTAGTCAGAATCCGTCTATCAAATCGATTCTGATACAAATGTTAAATAAATATTTTACTGAATCCACCTTTTCAAATGAAATTTTGAGTTACTACCTTCCTATCTTGTTTATGGAACTAGTTGGAAATACAAAATATAAACTGGATAAGAATCCAAAAGACTCACATACGAATAAAATGATCATTCAAGTTTTAAAGGAAATTGAAGCAAACTATAAATCTATCAGTCTGGAACAACTTTCGAAACAATTAAGCTATAGTACAAACTATTTATCCGAAATTATTAAAGAAAAAACAGGCAAAACTTTTGTTTCATTAGTCACGGAGGAACGATTGAAACGTGCACGATTTTTGATTGAAAGCACCGAGATTCCAATCGAAGAAGTTTGTAGAGCTATTGGTTTACAGAACAAATCCTACTTTTACAGAAAATTTAGAGAAATGTATAAGTTAAATCCAGGTGCCTATAGAAAATTAAAAGCACAAGACCAGTAAATTAGTCTTGTGCTTTTCTATGTGTTGACCCCACAAATATGAGTCATTTAAAACGGATATGTTTGTATTCCTATTGAGATTTAAGCTCTTTAAAGCATTATCCTTTCACTGAACCAATCATAATGCCTTTTGCGAAGTGTTTTTGTAAGAATGGATAAATACACATAATCGGAAATGTTGCGATAACGATAATGGCTAACTTCAACCCTTCTTCAGGAGGAACAAAATCTGGATCCATTTGTCCTAGAGCATTTGGATCTGAAGATATCGTTACTTGGCGGAGCAACAATTGCAAAGTCCACTTTGAAGTGTCATGCATATAAAGTAATGGTCCCATAAAATCATTCCAGATCGCTACCGCATAAAACAGTGCAAAAGTCGCAATAATCGGTTTGGAAAGCGGTAGTACGATTCTCCAGAATATTTGTAATTCTGTAGCCCCGTCAATTTTGGCAGATTCTTCTAGCTCTGAAGAAAAATGCTGGAAAAAGTTTTTGATGATAATCAAGTTGAATGGATTGATAGCTCCTGGTAAAATCAGCGCCCAATATGAATTGATCAATCCTAGTTGTTCTACAATCAGATAAGTTGGAATCATTCCTCCACTGAACAACATCGCAAATATAACGATATTCATCAGTAATTTATTCCCCTTTAAATGTCTCTTCGATAATGGATAGGCCATTGTAAAAGTAAAAAATAATTGAGTTAATGTACCAACGACTGTAACACCAATTGTAATGATGATACTTCTTATGAACGCCTGAGAAGTAAAGATATGTCTATAAGCATTCAGGGTGAACGTTTCTGGCCAGATGAAAAAAGCTCTTCGAGCAATTTCAGCTTCTGTAGCAAAAGATCCTGCTACTACATATAAAAACGGTAAGACTGTAGTTAATGCAAAGAGTAGTAAGAATATAATATTTAACTTATCAAAAATTCTACCACCTTTTGTATTATGCAGTTCGTGTAATGAAGCATTTGTACTCATAATTATTTTTCTCCTTTCTAAAATAGTCCACTATCTGGATCTACTTTTTTAGCAATGAAATCTGTTGAAACAATCAATATGATTCCGACAACTGACTTGAATAATCCAACCGCAGCACTATAAGAATAAGCTGCTTGAGTGATCCCCATCTGATACACGTAGGTATCAAATACATCCGCTACGGATCGGTTCAATGAGTTCGTCATCAAGAATAACTGATCAAAACCCGTACTTAATACAGATCCCATTGTCAGAATCAACATAATGACGATAGTCGGTCTAATTGCTGGCAATGTAACGTGCCAAATTCTTCTAAAACGTCCAGCTCCATCTACAATAGCAGCTTCATATTGTTCTGGAGAAACTCTTGATAGTGCGGCTAGGAAAATAATCGTTCCCCACCCAGCCCCTTTCCAAACTTGTTGAAGAATAATCATCGGTCTAAACCAGTTTGGATTGGCTAGAAAATCAATCCTTTCACCAAATATTGATGCCAAAATTTCTGTGACTGCTCCTCCATTAATGGAGAAAAGTACGTGCGTCAATCCAACAACGATTGTCCATGATAAAAAATGTGGAATATAAATAAAAGTTTGTATGAGTTTCTTGTAAACCGCGTGTCTCAATTCATTTAATAGTATCGCCAGTAATACTGGAATTGGAAAAGATACCGCTACACTTAAAAAAGAAATAAACAAAGTGTTAAACATAATTCTTCCAAAATCTGGACTACTGAAAAATTGTCGGAATTGTTCTAATCCAACCCATTCACTACTATGCATCCCTAAGAATGGTACATAATTTCTAAAGGCAATTTGAATCCCATACATCGGTGCATATCTAAATACTGCAAAATAAATTAAACCGGGTAACAACATTAAATAGAGGTATTTATATTGCCAAAAATATTTTTGCTTACTTTTCTTTTTTACGTTTTTAGAAGAGATTGGTTTCTCTAAGACTTCTGTTGATACTTCTTGTCTCATATTTACACCCTTTCTATAAGAAAGATAAAGGAGACCGATTATCCTAGTCTCCTTTAACTCCATCAAAGTCTTATTCTTGCGTTTCCATTAATTCTTGGTGTTTTTCAGTTAATTCATCAATAACACTTTGTCCACCACTTGAATACCATCTTTCAATTTCATTATCGAATTCTTCTCTAGAAATTTGACCAGCAATATAACGGACACGTGCATCTTCAATGATGTCATCTAATTGAGATCCTTGACGAGCATAAATATCAGATACTAATGGAGCAGCTGCATTGTATACCGCATTTTCTTCATTTTCTTCCATCAGACGGTAACGTGTTTCAGCCATTTCTCCTTCAGGCCTCATAGAATTGATTTCGCCGTACATACTTAATTGTTCCAAACTATACGGTAAAAGATCATTTTCAAGTGGTACAACATATCCCTCATCATCTAACTCATAGGTTACCCCTTCGATTCCGTGGTTCAATAAGTTTGCACCTTCTGTAGAAACTAACTTATCTAGGAACGTCAACACTTCTTCAAGTTGTTCTTCTGTTGTGACCGTTTGTTTAGAGATTGCTAGGAAACCTGAGTACCCATCCGTAGATTGACCATATTCATTACCATCCGGAGCAGTCAGTGTCCCTGTAATATCGACATAAGTTTCGTTTTCAGTTCCGTTCTCGTCATTAAATAAATTGTTGATTCTCATAGCTCTGGAATAAACATCAATGATGACGCCACCTTCACCATTAAACATTGCTGAATCCCAGTCATCTGGGCTTAAAGTAGTGAAATCCGAATTGATCAGTCCTTCGTCTACCATATTTCTAACCATTTCTAGCGAATCAATATATCCTTCAGTAGCAAAAGTAGGAACGATTTCTCCATCTTCTAACCCCCATATATTCGGAGCGCCGGTCCAAACAGATAATGTATCCAGTGCACCATACCAAGTTGGAATAATCATACCAACCGTATCATCCGCGCCAGATTGGTTTGGATCATCATTCGTAAAGGCTGTCAGGACATCGTACAATTCATCAACTGAAGTTGGTACATCTAGTCCAAGATTTTCAAGCCAGTCTCGTCTAATCATAGCAGTGGATCTCATAATATCTCTTTCTCTAGGTATGCCAAATACTTGACCATTTATAGAAGAATTCAACAAAATATCTTCATTGTATTGACTGAGGTTTTCGTATTCATCTAAGTAATCTGTCAATTCCCAAAAAGCACCAGCTTCTGCGGAGTTTAAAAATCCTGGGTCTTTGCCTTGGACAACCATAACATGTGGAATATTACTTGAAGCTAGAGTAACATTCATCCTATCTGTATAATTTACATTTGGCACCCAGTCAATGTTGATATTTTGATCTGTAAATTCTACCAACGCTTCTTCCCATTCGTTCCCAGATGGTGGAGCAGTTGTTTCAAATGTCGGTGCCATAATGTTGATTGTTTCAATTCCTGAACTTTCTCCATCACCTGATCCTCCTTCGGCATTTCCTCCGTCTCCACAAGCTACTAGTAATGTAGCTGATAGAAGTGATGCAGATAACGTTAAGTTCTTTTTCCAAGAATTCATAATCCAATCCCCTTTTCTATTTTTGTAGATATATTGTTTTCTTTGCCACTTAATAATAAAACGCTTACATATTTTCCACAATATCTTCTTCTTGTAATACAAATTTCTATAATATTCCCTATATATCAAGGTTTTTTCACTATATGATTTTATAAATTTAACTTTCTTGCACAAATAACACTTTGTTGTAAACGCTTTAAATATTGATTAAACATCTTATTCATCCTTTAAATCACTTGATAAAATAGAAAGGACAAGAAACTACTCTTCTTGTCCACTCGATTAAAACCAATTTTCAGCGTCTATATTTTAAATACATCAAAACATTCAAACTCCACTGAGCAGCAACATTTGTGGTCATCCAAGGTATTTCTTTTAACGCTTTCCACGTGTCGACCATTTCAATCTGAATAGGTAATTGAATACCAGAGATCTCTTCATCAAATAAATAATGTTCAGCGATTTTCATTAATTCAGAATCTTTCAACCGATTGGCAGCATACGCAACAAGCCCTGCTGAAAACATCGGCCAGGCAAATTTTTGAGGTCTAATTTCTGAATCCATTTGTTCAATCATTTGTTGATCTTCCATTGCGTAGACCTTCCCGAATTCAGCAAGCATATCTTGGAATTGATCGTCCTCCAACAATCCAGCTAGTTCTATCCAAACTTGTGGAGCACCAAAAGCAATTTCCATATGGTAGGCACCTTCTTTCGGTGTTCCAATATAAATCAATTCTTTTGAAGTCGTATCATACTCAAAAGTTGGTCCTGAAAGTAATCGATGTGGACTTGCTTTTATCCCCTCAAGTCCGGTCTGAATACTTTTTAGTGCCGTAACATCTTTATCTCTTTCCCATTTTGACATCCAGTTTGATGTAAAAGCAGCCCAATCTGGTCCAAGTCTAGCATGGGTGATGTCTTCTTTTTCTGGTTTTTCATAAAACTCTCTCATCGGATCAAGCGTTTCAAGTGTTTTATCTGCATGATTCGTTTCTTCAAGCAGATCTTTCATTCTTTCATCACCTGTTAAATAATAGAAATACTTGTATAGACAAGCCATGCTGATTCTAGCCTCTTTACAGCCACATCCCCAGTGACTGACATTGTGTCTAGATCCAAGTCCAGCATATTCTCCAAAATGATAACGATCGACTTCACTATTATGTCTCGACATCGCTTCAACCATACGGAAAGTATCTGCACTTCCTGTTCGAAAGAAACTGTACCATAACCAAAGATTAGGCACTAATTCAGTATTCTGCCATGCGTAACCGCCTGTATCGTAAAACCATTGGTGTCTGTCTTTATCATAGGAATGCATAATATCTCCAAAGTTCCAGTAGCCCTTCCAGCTTCTTTGTTCAATTTCTTGAATGTAATAATCCAGTAGAAACTGCAATTGTTCTTCGATAAATTGATCTTCTTTGGAAGCCTTACTTACTGGGCTCCATTCTCCAGTTGCTTTCGTTCCAAAATAATAGTCTGATGAAGCGACGAGTAGAGGTGGTTGATTTAACTGAGCAGCATACTCTATTAATTCTTTATCCTCTGGAATATGATCAAACAGCATAATCATCGCTTCATCAGTATTTGAAATTCCGACCGGAGTCGCTCTCATCTCAGGGAACCCTTCATATGCAGCATCCACATGTGTTTGATGATCATAATGTCTCAAGTCCATTGGTTCATGTTCAGCAGACCAGAACCAAATCGTTGCTTTAGAAACGTCTTCATTCAAATTGCTAATAGACAGTTGACTTGGGAACTTTTCAGCAAGATTTCTTAGCCCAATAGCCACCCCACCTGTTACTCCACCTGCATAAAGCAAACCATCAGACTGTTCAATCGTCGGTACCGTTAACCAAGCACTATCCCGATGGGTTCTCTTTCGATAGACACCACTCGACGCAGTATTCTGATAGAAGGTATAATCATTCCAAATCGCATTACCTGCGGATTCAGAAATGATTGCCTCGGTCTCTGCATTTTTCTGGATAATTTGTCCATTCAATTGTTTCTTATAAAGAGAGGATGAGCGGTAACGTCTAGTCGCAAGATTTTGCGCAGCCTCATTATAAATTTTCTGACCACTCGCTAACCTCGCTTGTCTATTATAAGCTTCTCCTTTAAATGATGTCTCCAGTTCAAATCCCAAACTACTGACAAAGTCTTTTTCTGGGTCTCCGTTATAAAATTGAGTGGAAACAATCGACAAAACGGGAGACTCTTTATATATTTTAACTCTGAAATTAAAAGGTAATAGTCGATTTTCTCCCATATATCCACTTATTTTTACCGTTGCCTGAAAAGATCCGATTCTTTCAAGTAAAACAGATGTTATGGTCGTTTCCTGTTGACTATCCTTACGTATGGTTGCTTGCTCTATTTTTTCGATCCTTTGTATAGTACTGATCAAACGTCCATGTTTAGCAACTATTTCTGACTGCTGATTCGTAATTTCTTTGATTAATATCGTGCCCGTTTTATTGAAGGTCACGCTCATTAGACCATTATCTATCTTTAAGTGTTCTTCGTCCTCCTCAAAATAAAGATCCGATTGTGTTTGATATTGATCTTTGGATAAAGATAGTTCAAGATCTTGATCGTCTACACTTACAATACCAGAATGAGCGGTCCATTTGACGGTTCCATCCGGCCAGTAAGCTGTAGGCCAACTTTGTATGGGGTGATGATTCAATTTAAATCCTTTAAGCAATTGATCTTCTGTTATTTCCCCTTTGCCCCAAGGTAGTCCAAATGTTATACCAGTAGGAATCTCAGGCACTTTATCTAACCAAGCTAATTTCATTTCTTTTCTCCTTTGTAATCAGAATAATAGTGTTTACTTTTCTGTTTTTCTTTATCTTCAAGTAAGAACTCATTTCTCATGAAAGATGAATAACAAATGCCCATTAAGCCGTAGGCAAGCCCACTCATGCTGACTAGTAGAGAAAAGGGGAATAAACGCCATGTCAGAAAGGCAACCAGAACTAACCAGAAAACGATTAGTAGGGTTGGTAAAGGTTGGATAAAGGATAGAATTAAAGCTTTAGTCAGGTAATCTTTCCATTTTAATCGATAATGAACATAAAGCGGGATAAGGTAAGCCGATAAAATAGATAATATTCCAGCCATTACAATCGTCCCGGCATTTACAAAAGCAAACACCGAACCTGTTCTGAGGTTCGTAAACCGATAATTTACAAGAAGCATATAAAAAACAATCAATGTACTCCAACCAATGATATTTCCTGCTATAAATTCTTTTTTAAAGGTCGTCCAGTAAGTCAAAAAAATATCTTTATCCGTTCCAATCTCTTTCTGTATCCATTTTCTTGTTACAGCATATAACGCAACTGTACTCGGACCAAAACCTAGAACGATTCCACCTAGTAAAGTGAAGGCAAGCCACAGTACATTTAAAAAGAGTAAATGATAAAGAAACTCTACTCCCTGGTATAATCTCCCCATAAATCCATTTGGGTTATTCATCCTTTTCACCTCGCTTCATTCTATGGATCAAATGCGCTTCACTGATTCTCAACCGACTATAAGCTGCTTTCATTGGTGCCATTTGTCTAAACCCGATTTTACCTGTTTGAAGTACTGGTCCCGTTGAAGGATCTTTATCTTCCCACTCTAAAACGACAAGATTGTTGATAGAAAATTGAACAATCCCTTTATAATAAATCAGTTTCATCTGATAGTTCTGATTAACATCAACAACCGAAGGAATAGGATCAGCTCCTTGAGCAACCAGATGAAATCCAGCACTTTTCCTCAAGTTACACGTATGAAAGGCCCTCTCTTCTTCCCATTTTCTTCTAAAGTAAGATAAGTGTAGGGCATTGATTTCTCCAGAATGATATTCCGGATATTTTCCAGATCTAGCGGGAAGACTTGTATCGAACAAATCTCTTCCTCCCTTTCCGCTTGCCGCAAAAAACAGCATACATAAACCCGGCTCAGCTAATGGTCTAAAGTTCCACTCGATAACAATGTTGTCAGGAAAGTGTTTTTTGTTCCAATAAACAAAGTGGGTATCATCATTATTCTGTTCTTGTTCCAATATAAGTTCATTATTTTGTATTGAAGTTACCACTGTACCCTCAGAAACGAAATCTTTTAAATCATCTTCAGTTTTTAATGCGTTTTGGTAAAGCTGTTTTCCTTTTTCAAACAAGTAGTTTGCTTCCATTTTTTACCACCCTCTCTTTCAAGATTTGAACCGAGTTTCAAGCTGGTCTGGTTTCTGATGCAGTTTTCTATATTGGCCTGGTGTCATGGAAAACAATTTTTTAAATAATCGGTTGAAGTAACTATTCTGATAGCCCACGCTTTCCGCTATTTCCCCTATTTTATTATCCGTATCAGCTAAAAGTCTTTTAGCTTTTTCCATTCGATAATGGGTCACATATTCTGAAAAGTTTTCTTTTACAGCTTGCTTGAACCACCTACTCAAATTATACGTATTGACTTCGAGCTCTTCCGCACATTCTTCCAGTGAAAGATCATACATATAATTGGCCTGAATATATCTGATGGCTTCTTTTACAATATATTCCTGTGTCGTTAAGTCTTCTGATTCCTTTGCGGTGATATAAGGTTTAATTACACGTTCGATGAGCAATTGTTTTAAATTCAAAATATCATAGTTATGCATGATTTCTTTCATGATATTTCTACCTTCAAATACTTTATAAGGACTCAACCCATCTCTTAGTATCTGAGACTGAATCCCACTATACAACTGTATGAAGCCATACTGAATACTTCTTTCATCTTGTTCAACAAGTAGTTGAATAAATTGATCCAACAGTTGAACGGCTCGGTCGAAATTGAGATAATCGATTGCCTGTATGATGTCACTCTCAATGGAAAAAGGATAATCCAAAGGAATATGCTGCTGTTGACCTTCTTCAAGATCAGATAACCAAATCAAAACCGTATGTTCATAAACGTTTTTCTTGTATTTCCTCTGATAAACTTGTTCTACAGCTTGATAGATATCCGATAACTGCTCCACTGAATGACTGAGTAGCATAATCACTTTGTCCATAGCTACATCTGCATTAATGGATTGATAAAGCTTTTCAACTTGTGGTTTTAACTCGTTTTCATCTTCTACAATCCATACGATTCCCGTAAAACGATCATTGAATTGGATTGGATAGTTGGTACTATCAATACACTCTTCTATCTTTTTTTGCAGTAAAGGTTTTTTCTTTTTATCCGTGAGTTCAATGTCCATAAAGTAAAAATGTTTGTTAACGACATCGATATGATATTTTTCTGCACGTTCGCGCAGCGTTTCTTCTGAATCACTTGTTAACTGACCTCTTACCAGTTGCGTCATGAAATGTTCAATCAGCTTTTGATTTAACTGGTCTACTTCCATCTCTAAAAATTCTTTCTCTTGATTGATTGCTTTCCAATTTCGATTCAAGGAGTCAATCGTATTTTCAGAATCGTCGCCTTCTGTGCTAATGGCATCCATAAATTTGGAAAATGGCTGATAAACAGATTTCAATGCAAAATTTCCAATAATGTAAGAGATAATCATACCTATAAGGCTTGTGACAATCAGTATTTGAGATAACCGTTCGATTGGAGCTGTGATATAAGAAATCGGAACAACGGACATATACGTCCAATCTGTATCTACTCGGTTGATAGAACCTGATGAAACAGAATAACTTTGTCCATCCCAGCTTGTTGTAAATGAAGGTTCAGTGTGTTCTTCGTTAAGTAAATTATCAATCAGAAAACGTGACCGATTATGGTTGGAAGAGACGATCATCCCGGTTTTCTCATCAATTAGAAAAGCTGTCCCCTCACTATTCATACTTAATCCATCAATCATCTGTAGCATCGAGTCCTGATTCAGTTCAACGACAAACGACACAGAAGCATTATCATCAAACGTTTGATAGGAAGATAGATTTCTTACGAGTACAAGCGGGAATTTATGATTAGCCTCTTCCGCCTTTATATAATTTCTTTCCCAGAAAAAGGTTTCTTCATTTGTAAGATATCTTTGATACTCTGCTGTAATCTCTTCATTTGTCCAATGAAACTGAGGATTGAATACAGAAGGTCTTTCAGAATTGATGAAAAGATGGACCTGTTCTATTAAAGTATTGCTATTTTGCATTGAAAATAGCGTGCTAGACAGTTGCTCTGTCATTTCAAAATCCTCTTGAAAATTAACATCCGCTAACGATCTTCTAAACGGACGTTCATGACTGAGATAGTTCAAATTCACTTCCAGACTTCTAATTTGTGAATCCATATACTCTACTTGATTCGCAATCTGTTCTTCGTGGTTTTCAATTAATTCTGCTTTCAGATGCGCAATACCAAAAACATACATCATTAAACCAATCAACAGACTGGGTATGCTGATGACCAATAAAATCAATATCCATTTTTTCTTTTCAATATGCTTTGAATAAGTAATTGCTTTTAAAAAGCGTCTCCAGTTCAATTGGATCAATGGTTTCAAATCATTATCCCTCCCGATGTCATACTTTTAAAAAGGCGTCTGAGAGTATGGATGTTTTTTTATTAAACATCTAAGTAAATTAGAAAAGATGAACAAGACGCTTCTTGTGTCAGCAATCTGCTCATCTTTATCTAAGGAATTTGTCACGATTATATGGTAAATCACTTCATAGCAGTAACGTTCTATTGGTTTTTCTTCACTAAATGAACCTCTGGTAAAGGAATTTGAATCGCATCTTTATCATATCCAATATAAAAACTTGGATGTGGTGGTTGGTTATATGCAACATTTTGCCAAGCGATTGCTACGCGGTACATAGAGTCATGCATCAAAGTGTATAGTCTATGTGGACTGTAATAAGGGGTGGTGTATACTCTAAGGAATGTTGAGTCATCTGCTCTCCAAATCACTTCTTCACGCCAATCTCCAAACAAATCTGCCTGAATATTTGGATTTCCTTTAGTCCCGTTATTTGACTTCGTTCCTTCAGCTTTTAATAATAATTCTGTTTCCCCTTTTTCCCAGTTCCACTTCATGATCGTTCCGATACCATCTTCTGTATCTGGATTAAAATCATGATCTAATATCTCTCTACCTAAATCTCCTGTCCACCAAATCACGAAATTAGCTGGTAAAACCGGACCGTCAATCACTTCTCCTTTAACGGTATAGTAGCTTTCTGTTCCTTTGACTCTAAGTGGTCCTTCTGGTGCATAGCCCCACAGTTGAACCCCTCTGTACCTTGGGTCGATGTCTGCTGCGATACCACGTCCGATATCTTCATCAGGAGAAGGGATACTGAATAAAATTTCTCCCGTTTTCCCGTCGTGAATCTCGAATCCATGTTCATTTGGTGTCTGTTCGTGTGTCATAAAAATTTGAAGACCGTCACGGTCCAAATCAAATTTCCCAACATGAAGTGCATCGCCATGTCCGATACCTGTGGAATATAGTAAAGAACCATCATGATCAATCACGGCCGCTCCATAGATGATTTCATCAAACCCATCTCCGTCAACATCTGCAACACTTAGAGAATGGGCGCCCTGACCCATCAGTTCTGGTACTCCATCGTCAGAATCCATTGTCCAACGTTCCACAAGTTTTTTATCTTCCACGTCATAAGCAACTATGACTGCTCTCGTGTAATAGCCTCTACAAACAAGAGCACTAGGCGTTTGACCATTCAAATAAGCTACGCCACCCAAGAAGCGGTCCTCACGATTCCATTCGTGATCCCCCCAACTTCCAGGGATTCCTCTATCTGGTTTATAAGGTATCGTATCCAAAGCTTTTCCAGTTTCACCGTCAAAAAGTGTCAAAAATTCCGCACCTTCGCCTACAAAACCTTGTTCGTTTCTATGGTCTAGAGTCGCATCTCCAATGACCGTGCCTACTCCATCAATTGTGCCATCAGCTGTTTTGCATAGGAGTTCGGCGATTCCATCTCCGTCATAATCAAAAACTAGAAATTGTGTGTAATGGGCGCCTGAGCGAATGTTTACCCCTAGATCGATTCGCCATAGTTGTTTCCCTTCTAACGTATAGCAATCCAGATAAGTATTTCCGGTATATCCTTCATGGGCATTGTCCTTTGCATTGCTGGGATACCATTTCACAAAAAGTTCGTAACGACCGTCTCCATTGACGTCTCCGACCGAAAGATCATTTGCTGAATAAGTATACGTCTTCCCATCAGGTGTGATGCCATCTGCAGGTTTTTGCATAGGAATATCAAAATAAGGATGCTCGTGAACACTTACAGATTCTGACCAAGTCGCTTCTTTTCCCGGTAAGATCGTTTTAACGCTGTACTGAGAATCCATTCGACCTTCTTTATCCAGAACATTACTATTTTCAGACTGATTGATATCGGCAATTTTTTCTTTATCTCTATACAATTCAAAACGAGCTTCTGCGTACTCAGTGATTTGAATCCGCCAACGAACCAAAATTCCTTTATCCGTCTTCACCGCAATTAACCCTCTATCAAGATACTCTAACTGTTTTCCGACTTTTTCTATGATTTGCGTCACTTTATGTCTCCTCCAGTGGATTAGCTGATTAGATTTTCGATAAACGTTACTTTATCCGTTACTTTTCCTTCTGTTTCAAAAATAATGACTTCGTTTTCTCCTTCTTTTAGCAAGGGAGCCGGTATATAATAGCTTTCTTGAGGTCCCTTTTCCCAGAATCGACCAATATTGAAACCGTTTATGAATAGGACTCCTTTGCCCCAACCAGGTAATGTGATATAGGTGTCCGCTACCTCTTCTATCAGTAAACTCGATCTGTAAAAGGCGGGAACTTGTTCTTTGTATTCCTTTTTGAAATCTACTTTTTCAATTTCTTTTAATGAGAGCGCGTAATGATACCAGCCTGTATGCTGATATTCATCTAGCATAACGGCTTTCGTAATCCCCTTGCGCTGATCATCTAAATAAGGTCCAAAGTTGACTCGTCCCATATTTTCAACGAGAATATCAAGTACGTTTTCTGTGCCTTTTTCTAGTTGAATCGATTGTTTCTTGTAGAAGGTTTTCAAATAAGCAGAGAATTGAAGTTGATTGTTCAAAAAGACCTGGGCTCTATCTTTCGTGCCGAGTAATTTGATGGTTTGTGACCAGTCTTTGTCTCCAAGTTTGCTTCTATACAAGACATAACCAAAATCTTGATCCAACTCTTCCATCGTCATTGGGTAATGAGAAAATATGGGTTTTACTAAATCTTCTAACGTTTCAGATAACGCCACTTTTTCTTGAATATGAAGGTTTCCATAAGCCATTTTTTTCGTTTTTTTCAATTCTTCCGGCACAGTGGTCTTTATACCGGTAATGTCTTGTATGGTTTGTTTGTAGGTCCAGTACCGCTCTTTTAAGTCTCCATTTTCTGATATCGGTGCACCGTAATCATAGGAAGTTGTTGCAGGAGCATACTCTTCAACAAAATTTCCTTCTTCGTCTACTTTTTCATAGTAATTCGCACCATTCATAAAGCCGAAGTTCGTACCCCCATGAGCCATATATAAATTGACATGACCAATCTCCATCATCTCTTTGAGGTCTTTATTGATTTGATTCACATCTCTTCCTTCTTGAGAAGGACTGCCCCAAATATTGAACCACCCTGACCAGAATTCCATCGCGATTCTTGGTTTTCCAGGATTCACTTTATCCAGTATCTGAGAGCGTTCCTTAAGATCGAACCCACAATTGATCGTGGGCATCGCTACATCAGAAATTTCTCCAGACATCATAATGCTTTCCCGTGTGCTATCAGAAGTTACAAGCGGCACTTCAATACCGTACCGTTTATAAATATCTGCCAGCTTTCTTGTATACGTTTTTTCGTTACTAAAATAGCCATATTCATTTTCTACTTGAACCAATATAATGGGTCCACCTTTATGAATTTGATAGTTTGCCACTTTAGGAATCAGTACTTCAAAAAATGCTTCAAGATGGTCCATGTAAGGCTGATACAAACTGCGTACTCTCATATTACGGTCTTTTAAAAGCCAATAAGGTAATCCTCCAAATTCCCATTCAGCACATATGTATGGAGAAGCTCTTAAAATCAAATACAGATCTAGCTCATGAATCAACTCAATGAATTGAATCAAATCGTATTGTCCTTCAAACTGAAAGGTGCCTTTTTCTGGTTCATGAATATTCCAGGGAACATAAGTCTCAATAGTATTGCAGCCCATCGTTTTAATTTTCTCAAGTCTATCTCTCCAATAACTAGGGTGAATCCGCCCGTAGTGTACGGATCCAGAGATAATCTTAACGGGTTTATTTCCAATTGTAATTTGATCATCGATCCGAATATGTTTTTGAGTCATTTTTTCGTCTCCTTTTATATTAACCGCTTACAAATTTAGCGGTAGCTAATATTCTTTTGTTTTTTCAAATGTTTCTTTTCTATCGATCTGTGCATTTACCAAACTAATCATTACTGCTGGTAAACTCACCGAAAGACCAATCAATAGATAGGGAAAGTATAAGAAGAGAAAAGTGATTGCAATCATAGAGACTAGGATGCTAACTGAATATAGGATAAAACTTAATCCTTTATCCAAACTAGTTTTGATGACTTTAGTGTATCCTTTCTTCTCTTCTAATAAGACAGGAATACAAAACACAGCTGTGACGGCAAGCAAACTGATTACAGCACCGAATACTATTGAAACAATAAAAAACAGTACTTCATTCAATTGAGTGCTCCTCGAAAGAATATACAAGCAACTACTAAAGCTGATAAGAAATAGATAGCCTAATAAATTACTTTTAATGAAATACGCTTTGTAATGGTGAAGAAAAATTTTGAATAAAGGTAAATGAAAGGTTTGTTTTTCGAGCAATTTTTTTAGCACACCAAACACTGAAACTAACGCGGGAGCCCACCCCAGAATTCCTAGTCCTGTAACAGTAAATCCTATCCATAACAGGTTTAAACAAATTAAAATTTTCAGCCAGTTGAGTAACTTATAAAATTTATCTAGAAAAATAGAACTTGTCATGATACACCTGCTTTAATTGGAATAGATATATGTAATGAAAATGGAAGACAGACAAAGTAGCTTCTCCAGCCTTCCACCTTTCATGAAATCTAACTAAATCATTTTTTATTTCTTATGCATATGTGTATAGATATTCTGAGAAAGCTAAGATTGCTAGAGATTGACCATAAGGCATGGTCGTAATTTTGACATTACGGTAATAATCCAATTCTCCTCTAAGCGCTGTCCCGATAGAAACTTTTTCAAGCTCTCCTTCTTCATTGATATTATCTAATAAACCTTTGATCGCTTTTTCAGCCATTGGCAAATGTTCTTTTGATAAATAACGTTTACGGATTCCTTTCAAAATACCAAATACAAATCCGGCAGTAGCCGATGCTTCAAGGTATGAGTCTGATTCATTGATCAGTGTCGGCCATAAACCACTTTCATCCTGATACTCGCCTAACGCTTCTACTTGTCTTTTAAGCGTTTCTACTAAAAATTCATAGAAGTTGTCGCTTTTTTTCAAGTTCAAAATATCGATAATTTCTGGAATAGCAATCGTTGCCCAGCAGTTTCCACGTCCCCATAGCGCATCAGCGAAATGATGATGTCCCTCAAAAGTCCAACCATGGTACCATAGACCTGTTTTGCGGTCAGACAAGTATTTGATATGAAGTAAGAATTGTCTTTTAGCTTCTTCTACATATTCCGGTTTATCGAGTAAAAGACCAATTTTTGCTAAAGGTAGTACGGTCATCATTAAAGTATCTGCCCATAATTGGTTGGTGTTTGGTGGTCCATAAGTCATATGTTGAAGTCCATTTTCATCCGTTCTAGGCATATCGTGCATAACCCATTCAGCCCACTGTTCTAGATAAGGTTTAAACTCTGTCTTGTTTTCTTCTTCGTAAATAAAAGCCATTGTCAGTAACGGCGCCATCGTATTGACATTTTTAGGAGGTGATCCTTCCAGTAAGCGTTGCTCGAACCATTCGTCTAAGATTCTTTTAGCTTCTGAGTTCTTCGTCAGTTTATAGTAAGAATGCAGTCCATAAAGACCGACACCTTGTGGCCAGTTCCATACATGCCAGCTTTTATCATCGATCATCATGCCATCCAGTTCGAATAAAAACTCACCATTTACATCACTAATGTTTGACAGATTCTCAGCTAATAAGTTGATTTTTTCAACGATTAAGTCTTTGTTTAATTCTGTGTTTACTGTTGTACTCATTCTTTTACCCATCCTTTGTCTAATTATGATTTAGTTGATTCAAAAACTCTATACTATTATCTATGTGTGGTTCTTGTGTTTCTTCTAAAAGAATTGGAATCCATGGTTTTGTCTTACTGATTTTATCTATCAGATATGCATAATCCATATCTCCCGTTCCCACCGGAACAATTTCTAGTTGTCCATCTTTTACTTTAAAGTCTTTGGCATGAATGACTGTGATTTTATCGCCAAATCGTTCAAATGCTTGATCAATGACTTCGTGTTGGGTATTTAAACTTGCATCTTCAGGATACAAGTAATTAACAGGATCAAGGATGACCTGAAGGTTATTGGAATTTACATCGTTCAATAGCCGTTCCATCATTTCAGGTGAATAAATCGGATGATTGATTCCCCCTTCCACTGTCATGATCACACCAAACTTCTCAGCTTCAGCTACCAGCTCTTTCATACTTTTCAGTACTTTTTGATAAGCCTCTTCTGTGTAATTATCTTTAGTGAACTGGATTTCAGGATAAACACCGCCCGTTTCAGAAGCGACTGTTGCTGCTTTAAAGTCGCTTGCATAACGAATATGTGTTTTAAAGAAATCGAGTGCTTTTTTTCGTTCATTTTCATCTGGATGAATCATATTGATGTAACAACCAAGTACGATAATATCGACTTGGTTCTGATCAAACAGTCTTCCTATTTTCCTTGCAAGACCAACATTAAAGTTCTCATTGGTCAAAGTGACTTCCTTAACTGATTTCAATAGGGCAAGTTGAATGGAATAAATCGATTTTTCTTGAAGTTTATGAACTAAATCTTCAAGCGTTGTATTGTCAATATCATGTGCTCTAATTCCTATATTCAAATTCATTTCTAACAGCATCCTTTGATTTAATTTGATAAATGTAAGCCTTACCACAATTATATAGAACTTTCCTTTCTGTTTCTACCTAGACAACAGAATTTCCATATAAGCAATTTAACAAACATACTCGTGCCTGCTTGTAAGCCTATTGTGCCGATGACGAACGTCTGATATAATGATAAAAATTTCTTATAAGGAAAGCAACTTTGCATTTAAGAAATAACATCTAGAGAGGAACATCAAATTATGGTACAAAAACAGGCTTATGGCAGTGTTTTATTGAAAGCTGATGATATATTGGAATTCCTTTCCAGTGACGATAGTCAGCACAGACTCAGCGAAATCGCAAAGCATACAGGTTTAACGCCACCGACCGCTTCAAAAATTTTAAATACACTACTTTTAATAGGATACGTACAAAAAGATCCAGATACAAAACTGTTCAGTCTTGGACCAAGGCTTTTAAAATATGCCAATAAAAGTCTGCATCAACTGAGTATCAAGCGCATCGCTCAACCCTTTTTAGAAGATCTACAGAAAGCCACTGACGAAACCGTTCATTTAGGGATTCACGAGTTTGGTTACATTAAATATATTACTAAGATCGCCAGCAAAAAACCGGTATCCCTTTATAGTGAAATTGGAAAATCTATTCCACTTTATTGTTCTGCAATGGGAAAGGCTGTGCTTGCTGATCTAGATGACGATGATATTGCTTATTACATTGAGAAAAATGAACTGATTGGTAAAACCGAAAATACGATTACCACACCTGAGCGATTATTTAATGAAGTCAACCAAGCAAGAAAAGTTGGATTTGCGTTTGATAATGGTGAACACGACCTTGATGTATTTTGTATCGGTTCAAGCATCACTGTAGGGAAAACCAACTATGGTGCAATCAGTGTCAGCTTGCCAAAATATCGACTCTCAGATGAGGTACTCGAATCACTGCAAAACAACATCCTCTTGTACAGAGAAAAACTAATCAAAGCATTGAGTTAAGTAAGTGTAGCTACCCAATCAAATGACTGGGTAGCTACTTTTATTTACTCTAGTTATCTTGTTAACCATCCACCGTCAACTGCTAGTACATGACCATTTACATAATCTGAAGCTGGACTTGCTAGGAATACGACTGTTCCCATAAGTTCTGATGGATCTCCCCATCTCGCTGCAGGAATACGATCAACGATTTCCTTGTTACGTTTCTCATCTGCTCGAATGGGCGCTGTATTTGCAGAGATAAAGTAACCTGGAGCAATTGCATTTACTGTAACGTTGTGTTCAGCTAGCTCATTAGCAAAGGCTCTTGTTAATCCTTGCACAGCATGTTTACTTGCCGTATAAGAAGGAACAAATTTCCCACCTTGGAAAGAAAGCATAGAAGCGATATTTATGATTTTACCATACCCCTGAGAAACCATATGTTTAGCTACACGCTGACTTAAGTAGTAAACGGCGTTTTGATTAATATCAACAACAGCTTGCCAGTCTTCGTCTTTGTATTCAAGTAAAGGCGCACGTCTAATAGCACCTGCATTGTTTATTAGGATATCAATTTTTCCGAAAAGCTCTACAGTTTTTTCAACCATTGCTTCCATCTGATCAATTTTTGTTAAATCTGCTTGGTAAAATTCCAGTCTGACTCCAGTAGGTTCTACTAAAGAAGTCACTTCTTCAACATTATTATCAAATGTCGCAACCATTACGTCTGCACCAGCTTTAGCTAACGCAACGACATATGCCATTCCTAATCCTGTATTTCCACCAGTAACTAACGCTGTTTTCCCTTGTAGTGAAAACATGTCTAAAGAAAAGTCTTTTAAAAGATCATTCATTCCTCATTACCTCCTATTGGTATCGAAATTATTTTAAATCGCCCATATCTACATGATCCATATCATCATAAGTGATATTTTCTCCACACATTGCCCAGATAAATGTATAATCTGCTGTGGCAACACCACAGTGAATAGACCAGCTTGGTGAAATAGCCGCTTGTTCATTTGCCATAACTAAGTGACGTGTTTCATCCGGTTCACCCATAAAGTGGAATGCTCTTGTATTTTGTTCCATATTGAAATACAGATAAACTTCCATACGACGGTCATGCGTGTGTGCTGGCATTGTGTTCCAAGTACTTCCTGGTTCTAAAATCGTATATCCCATCTGTAACTGGCAGCTTTCACAATTGTTTGGATGGATATACTGATAAATTTTACGCTCATTTA
This sequence comes from Marinilactibacillus sp. GCM10026970, assembly GCF_042660675.1. Classification (NCBI taxonomy): domain Bacteria; kingdom Bacillati; phylum Bacillota; class Bacilli; order Lactobacillales; family Carnobacteriaceae; genus Marinilactibacillus; species Marinilactibacillus sp. GCM10026970. The sequence goes on along the minus strand of NZ_JBHSUL010000031.1, from coordinate 187,565 downwards.
ATGTGCTTTGCTCCCCTTTTTCAAGCGGATTCATTTTATTGATGTCTAATTTAACAGTTGGATATTTTTTGTGTGCAGGCGTAGAAACTACATAGAATTTTGCTGGTTTATTAGGGTCAACTGAGTCAAAGATCAGTTCTTTTGTTTCTTTACCAACATAGAATCCATCACGGTTATTTACATCATGCTTTTCACCATCTAATACAATGGTTCCGTCTCCACCAATATTGATCAAGCCAAGTTCTCGACGTTCTAGGAAATAGTCAACACCTAGTTCTTTATCTAATTGGATTGAAAGTTCTTTTCCAGTCGGAACAACACCACCAAAAATCATACGGTCGTGATGAGTATACGTTAATGTAATTTCACCCGGTACAAAGATTTTCTCCACCATAAATTGCTTACGTAATTCATCAGTTGTCAGTCTTTTAACGTCATTCGGTCCCGTAGCATATCTTGTTTCCATAAATAATTCCTCCTGATTAATTTGATTATTTCTTATTTGGAAATATTATTTTCTTATAAGAAACTATATACATAGTATAGTAAAGCGATTTCTTTTATGCAAGTCATTTCTAGCAATTTAAAACAGTTTCCATATAGGAAATTCTTCAAATAAAAAAGCGTAGACATATCAGAATGTTTCCTGATATATCTACGCTCAACAATCATTATGACTTAATTCGGATAATTGCTCTTGAAATTATAAACTGCACCAATCAAATTGGCATCATTTTTATACGCACAAACATCTAGTATTGGCCTAAAAATATCTAATCCAAGTTCTTTCATTAAGGTTTCAATCTCTGCATTCAATTTTTCTAATAAGTCCGGTCTACTGGATACGCCTCCACCAATTAGAATCACTTCAGGGTCAAACGCATAAGTGAGATTAAACAACCCTATCGACAAGTATCTATAAAATTTATTGACTTCCTCTAAAGCGACTTCATCGCCTCGTTCAGCTAAGTCAAAAACCGTTCTTCCATCAACAGGCATAGCCATCATATCCATTTTTTTGTTATAACGTTTTGCGAGCGCAACCGTTGTACCCAATTGGCTAAATGTCTGTCTTTCATTTAGTAGCATGATTCCAAACTCACCACCGAATAGATGAGCACCGTGCTGAACTTCTTTATCAACTATTACAGAACCACCAATACCCGTTCCAACAACTACAAACAAAACATTTTGCTTATCTTTAGCTGCACCTTTCCATACTTCTGCCAATGCTGAACAGTTGGCATCATTCTCTATAGAAACTGGCAAAGATAATAAAGTTTCAAGTTCATCATATATAGGAAAGTAATGTAAGTAAGGTAATGCACTAATCCCTTCAATAGTTCGCGCTTCTTGGTTTACAGCACCTGGAGAAGAAATAGCTATACCATCCAGCTCGTAATCTGTATCAAATCTCTCTTTTATTTCTACCAAGAAATCTTTCATCTCATCCCATGTAGGAGGCGATTTAAAAGAGCTTTTTTCTATCAGTTCTTCATCTTTCCAGATAGCGTATTTTACTGATGTACCACCAATATCAAATGCTAATATAGCCATATACGTTCACTCAACCTTCGTTTTTCAATTTTATAGATTCAACTCAAACATTATTTATAACATAGGTTACCTTATATTTAATTAATCATTAACAAGAATATTGAGCCAATTGAAATCTGCGTAACCAGTCTGTCGATGAGGAGAAACACAATAAATTCCATGCGTACACCCTACGAAACCTCCGGCATCTTCCGTACTTAAAAAATGTGTATCGATCTGATCTGCAACTACATAATCTTGATGATCCACAGAAACCATTCCGGTCAGTTTTTGTCCGTTGCCTTTAATTTTTAAAATACAGTCAGTGCTCTCTAATGTCCTTGAACCAAGATAGGTTTCTTCTCCATTTTCAATCAAAGCCATTTGTGCAATAAGTTGATCTTCCAAACAATACACCGTTAGTCTTAAAGAATTCAAGTGATCTAAAAACAGAACGATCCCTGCTTCTTCGTTTGTCTTCAAACGAACTTGCACTCTTGTAGACAATTCATAATCAGTAGATCTTTGTCTGATTGCAAGGTAGGTTGGTGACCCATTTTTTGAATCAATTTTTGTCTCTGATGGATATAATCTAATCCATCCTTTTCGACTATAGCGATCATAGTAAGCAAGATCAGGATTCTTTAAATAAAGCAGTCCTGAATCAACTTGATCTAATATATAGGAAGTTTTTTCTTCAATAGGATAAAGCGGTAAACTATGTTGCTGTTCGATCAGTAATTTACCTTCACCAGGATTTACAACTGGCCATCCATTTTCCCAGTTAATTTTAGCCAGAAACGTTTCCCTTCCAAGGTTACTTTTCCCTTCTATCATCCTGCTAGCCAAGCAAACTAAAAACCACTGTCCGCTACTAGTCTCAATCATATCTCCATGTCCAACATTTTGAATTGGGTAGAGGCTACCTAGATGTCTATGCGTTAAAATAGGATTGTTGGGACAACTGACATACCATCCATCAATTTTTTCACTTCGTGCAATTGAAACAGAATGGTGAAACGCTGTACCTCCTTCGGCAATTAAAAGGTAGTAAAAGCCTTCACGCTTATACAAATGGGGGCCTTCTGTCCACTCAGCTTCTTTGAATGCACCTTTATATATAGATGCACTAACTCCAATAAGTTTCATTAGTTGAGGATCAAACTGCTGAATCCAAATTTCAGTATCACCGGGATACCGTTCGCCAGAAAGATTCGATCTCATTCCCACGTAATAACATGTACCATCCTCATCGAAAAACAAACTAGGATCAATTCCTTGTGCGTCCGTTAAGTAATAAGGATCTGACCATGGTCCTGAAGGGGATTTTGCTGTTACGACAAAATTTCCTCCATGAGGTAAATTTGTTGTAATCACGTAAAATAAACCTTCATGATAGCGAATCGTTGGAGCAAATACGCCTTCTGAGACCTCTACATCTTGAAGATCTAGTTGCTCTTTGCGGTCCAGCACATTTCCAATTTGGGTCCAGTTAACTAAATCTTTGCTATGATAAATTGGGATACCAGGAAAGTAGGCAAAAGTAGAATTCACTAAATAGTAATCTTCACCAACTGCACAGATCGATGGATCTGGAGCAAAACCTTTAATAACAGGGTTTGTAAACTGATTCATTCGCTTTCTCCTTTTCGTGAATAATAGACTTTCAATATGAGTCACTTTCGAACAGAACGACTATAACTTGCTAGACTAGAAACAGTTTCAAAAAATCGCAACTTCTGATGTAACCGCATTCCTACATTTATAGTTTATCACATCTTTAAGTAGAAATAGATACCAATCCCTCTAAATCCAATAAAAAAGTCTCGCTTTATTATAAGCGAGACTTTCCAAATACAACCAAACTGGTTACTATTTTAATAAGGTGCTTTGTCTGTTAGTTCAATAGAATCCCTAACCGTACCTTCTGTTTCAAACACAACAATTTCATTGGTACCTTGTTTCAGTAATGGTCCCGGTACATAAAGTTTGAACTGCGGTCCAACTTCCCAGAATCTTCCTAAATTAAATCCGTTGATAAAGACAACACCTTTACCCCAGCCGGTCATATCTATGAATGTATCTTGTGCTTCTTCAATAGTAAATTCAAACTGGCTAAAAGAAGGCTCCCCTTCAATTGCTGGCTGGTTGTAGTCGACTTGCTCAATATTGTCTAACGGTAAACCATAATGTACCCAGCCATTTCGGAAGGCTCCATTAACCAAGACACCATCAGTAATCCCTTTTTGTTGGTGAATCATGTTTTTACCGTAATTTACACGCCCCATATTTTCAACCAAGATACTCATTTCATTTTCTTTCTCTTTTAAATCAAAAGAAACTTTTTGACCGAGTTCTCTATCATATTGAGTCAGTTCGTGTTGACGATTGATAAAGACTTTTGCTCTATCATTTGCTTTAACGAGTTCAAATTCTTCAATTTTACGCTTTTCACCTAAATTATTTTTATACAAAACATATCCAAAATTTTGGTCTAGGTCTTCCATTGATAGCGTCGACATATCTTCAATCGGTTTTGATAAGTTGTTCAGATTATCGAATAAAGATGTTCTAGCTTTCAGAGAAACTGTTCCGTATGCTTTTTTCTCTACTGGTGCAGGCATCTCTGGAATATCATAATCAACATGTTTCTCTATTACTGCTCTAAAAGCTTTAAACTTTTCAGTAACGTCTCCCCATTCGGTGATTGGCGCATCATAGTCATAGGACGTAATATCTGGCGTTAACTGATCATAATAATTCGATCCATTTGTGAATCCGAAATTCGTTCCCCCATGAATCATGTAGAAGTTAATGTGTCCTTCTGAAAGAATTGCATCGATTTCATCTACTTGTTCCTCATAAGAAGTGTGCTTATAGGCTTCATCACCCCAAGCAGTGAACCAGCCATTCCAAAACTCCATGACCATCAAAGGAGCATCACTCTTGTGGAACGCTTTCAATTTTTTGAAATGTTCTTTACTTCCAGATCCGAAGTTTGCAGTTGGTAAAGCCGTTTCAGGGATGGTTCCGTTCTCTAACATATCCATCCATGTTCCGTCACTCGTGACCAAAGGTACTTCAACTCCGTATTTTTTCATCATATCAACTAATGCATTTAAATATTTTTTATCGTTACCATAACTGCCATATTCATTTTCTACTTGCATCATAATGACTGGCCCTGACTTAGTTACTTGCATTGAATCAATTTCTTTTAGTAGATGGCTATAGTAACGATCCACTTTCTCGATAAACGGTTCATAGTAAGTTCTGAATTTCATATTGCGGTCTTTTAAAAGCCACGCTGGCAACCCGCCAAACTCCCATTCAGCACAAATATAAGGAGCCGGTCTGACAATTACATATAAATCTAGTGATTGTGCAATTTCTATATACTTTTTGATATCATATTGACCTTCGAAGTTGTACTGTCCTTCTTTTGGTTCATGCATGTTCCATGGCACATATGTCTCGACTGTGTTACAGCCCATTGCTTTAAGTTTGGATAATCGGTCTTCCCAATATTCTGGTACGACTCTAAAATAATGTAACGCTCCGGATACAATTTTTACAGGATTTCCATTTATATAAAATGTTTCTTTAATCTCAAACATTTATCCACCGCCTCAATAATTAAGTAAAAGAAAGGCCTTTCAAGCCTTTCTTAAATTATGTCATGACTGAGTGAATAAGGCAAATGTTCTTTAGTAAATTTCCTAATATTTAGTAAATATTTTAATATATTTTTAATTTTAGCTTCTAATGTGATAGTAAATCTTATTAATATCGTCCATTATATTCTTTATTGACTAGAACTCCCTCCTAATCCTCATGAGATTGGAGGGAGAAATTCATAGAGTTAGCATTTTGATTAATTCAAGACTTCAATATGGCTGATTGAAAGATAAAGATCTTCTGATTTAGTCATTGATTTAACAAGTTCTTCTCTAGCTGAATCTACTGGGATCAATAGTAGAATCGAGGCATTTTCAGGTAGCGTACTCATGTCTGATTCTCGGTAATTGATCACCTGGTTTTCTACTACTGGTTTGCCTTCGTATGCCCAACTAAATCTGAAGTCCATGTCATTGATGACCATACCGGTTCTATTCGTCAAAAGGAAAACACCATATAATTGTTCTTCTTCTTCGTACCAGTTTCCTGTGTAACTGACGTTCAATAAACCTTCTTCGCCAATATTTGGGTTCGCTGCTAAGAAATCTTCCGCTAGTTGTACAAGTGGATTACTTTCTGCCGTTGCATTTGCTTCTTCATAGGCTTTTGAAAGAACCAATTCGCCCGTTACACTTTCACCAGTTTCTTCATCTGTCTCGTTCATACTCATTGAAGAGCTATCTGTTTCAGAAGCATCTGTTACTTCTGTATCTGTATCCTCAGTTTCTGCTTCAGTTATATTTGTATCCGTACCAGCTTCTTCGACTGTTTCTACTTCTGTCTGGGCTGATTCTCCATTATCAGTCCCTGAGCATCCTGCTAGCATACCTGATAGCACGACAGCTGACATGAACCATTTCCAACTTTTCATATACTTGCCCCTTTTTCATTTACTATTTTAACTTATTTTTATTCATATAAGTATTTGTTTTAAATAGTATACTTTATAAATTTGAAAAAGAATGTCTAAAATGACTTCATAACAAAAAAACTTACGCTCATAATTATCTCAGCGCAAGTTTCTTAACTATCTATCATCTAATCACATTCATTTGGTTTCCTTCTAGATAACTATCTACCATTGATTTATCAATAATAAAACTGTCACCAAACATCGTATGCGCCAAAACTGAACTTGCAACAGCAAACTCTATTATTTTTTTATCAGCCCATTGTTCAATTATACCTGTTAATAGTCCAGTAACAAATGCATCTCCAGTACCGATTCGATCATATACATTAAGTGAGTGTTCAGTGGTTACAACATATTCTTCATTGTGAACGACAAACCCAGATATTGTTTGACTATGCTCGCTGCTACCTCTATTGGTTCCAGCAAAAAAATCTAAATCAAACTCTTTTACAAATTGAAGTGCCAGATTTTGAAAAAGGTCTACAGGATAATTTAACAGTTCTAACAAATCTCGTTCTCCACCTATTACAATAGAACAATGAGGTAGAATTTGTTTGTAAGCATTCTTTATTTCTTCTTTATTAATATTTTTATTCAAGCTTGGACGATAGTTGAAATCAAAACAAATGATTTTACCTTTTTCCTTACCGACTTGCGCTAACTTTATAGCTACCTCTTTTACACTTTTAGATAGAGAAAGGGTAATACCACAAATATGAATGATGTTATACTCGTCTACTATTTTCTCAATATCATAATCTGATAATGTACTTTTCCCAAATGCACTATTGCTGCGATCCATATAAGTCACTTCTGAAGGTCTAACACCGTAGCCCATTTCCAAGAAATAAACACCCATGTGCTGATCACCAAACTGAATATTAGAGTCTTGTACTCCCAATTTTCTGATCTGTCCAGCAGCCACTTTTCCAATATGATTCTTTGGTAGTCTAGTCAGCAAGCTGGTGTAGTACCCGAAATGAGACAGGCCGCTTAAAATATTCAATCCAGTTCCAGTGAAACTCATATCTAACTGACTAGATTGTTCAAGTAATTTATACTCTGGAGGTGTTAGTCTCATCATGACTTCTCCAAAAGCTACGATCTTCATTGTGGACCCCCCTATTGGTTCTTGTATTTCTCAACTAGTTTTTCCATTATAGCATATAGCTTAGAAACATCTTCAGGTCTAGTGTTTCCTGAATTAGAATCAATAATAGAGCTGTAGACATGCGGAATCACTTTTTTTACGCCTGCACTTAGCGCGATTTCAACGATTTCTTCAAAATTTTCTAAATCAATTCCACCTGTCGGTTCCAACAGAAAATCATTTTCTGCACAAGCTTTTGCTACGGCTTTATATTCTTCTTTGTGGCTAAGTCCTTTCATCGGAAAATATTTGATTGAACTTCCACCCATATCTTTTAATAACGTTATGGCCACTTCAATCGGGACATCAACACTTGCCCCTTTACTACTTAAAGGACCTGTTGCGATATTTACATAACCAACTTTACCCGTAGGAGACACAAGGCCATTCACAATTGTTTGATCTTGTGCAAGCTTTCCTCTACTCGTACCGACCCCAGTAAACACTTGATTAACATGTTGTGGCTGTAATTCACCAGCGAGTCTACTAACCATTTGACTTTGATTAGGATCGCCCGCTCCAAGTCCAATTGAAAGTGCATTGTCTGTAACTTTAATGTACTGTTGCATATCTTCAATCGCTACTTCATCTGTATCATAATCTTTTGATAGTACACCCAAAAGTATATGCCCTCCAGCAGCTTCGTAGCATGCTTTCGCATTTTCAATAGAATTTGCTAGTACATTCAGTGATAATCGATCTCCTAAATAATTTGGTTCTTTTTTCATACTAACTCTCCCATCATTTACTTCATTAATGCTTTCATTCTATCCATGATGTCTTGCATATCTTCAAGACTTACAGCTCTTACATCGAATTCAATGATGCCATTATTCTTTTGGTAATCTCTTGTGTAAATAGCCGGATCACCTTGCTTCAATTTATCCACGAGTTGAGTGGCAGAAATTTCTTGGTTATCATTATCTACTGTAATTTGAGCTCTGTATATATCACGACCGGCAGTATCTTGAATGATTTTTGAATGAATACCAGTTAGAGTGTTTAGCTCTCTAACGAAGCTATCTAGTCTATTTTTCATATCTTCTCCACTTTCAGCACCATTTACTAAATAAGCTTCAATTGCTTCAGATAATCCAAGAATATTTTCTTTTCCAATCTTCATCGCTCTTCCTATACCATCTGATTGCATTTTAATCTTATCGATCCACTCGGATTTTCCTAATACAACTCCAGAACTTGGACCTTCTATCGCTTTTGCACCGCTATAAATTGTAATGTCAGCACCCAATTCGTAGTACTTTTTCAAATCTTCTTCGGCTGCTGCATCGACTATTAACGGCAAATCAAATTTATGTGCAATTTCAACAGTTTCGCTGATTGAAAGCATACTTTTTTGTACAGCATGATGGCTTTTAACATAAAGGATTGCAGCTGTTTGGGCGGTGATTATATTTTCAATATGATCTGCACTACACATATTGGCATATCCAGCTTCAACAACTTTCCCTCCACCTAATTGAACCATCACCTCTACAGGTGTTCCATAGTCGACGTTATGTCCTTTAGGTATAACGATTTCCCTCTTAGTCATACTTTGATTATAAGGATCGTATACATGAGCTTTCGAACCCATTCCGATTATTCCAGCTACTGATTGTGCAATTCCAGCGGATGCTGAAGAAACGATGTAGGCACTCTCAACACCTAAAAGTTTCGCTATGTGATTACCAGTATGCTCAACTAGCTGTTTCATTTCGAAAAAATGTTGGGATCCAAATACTTGTGCAGAAACTGTTTCTTCTGAATAGATTGAAACACCGAGTATACTCATTTTTCCACTAGCATTGATAACCTTTTTAAGGTCGTATTTTTTATAATAATCCAAAATTATCCTCCTAAACCATATACTGAACCACCAATAATTGAATGCGTTGGTTTAACGATGATATCTGTATTTCTTATATTTCCGTTGGCGTCTGTCAGCATTTTTGTGTTCTTCTCGACTTTAAATATTGTAAGGTCAGCATCGTATTGTTCTTTCAAATGTCCTTTTTTGTTTAAACGATACATTTCAGCTGGTCTTGTCGTAATCATAGGTATAATCTCTTGCAGTGAATAACCCACAACGATTAACTTCTCAATCGTCGTAGAAAAATCTATTACCGGACCATTTTCCCGATTTCGATGGTATATATCGGTACTCAGCGTGTGTGCTTTCATTTTTTCTTTTAAGGCTGCTTCAGCCACTTCAAAATTAAAACTATCCGTGCCGTGACCTATATCGAATACAATGCCTCTATCGTAAGCGTCCCAAACACTTTTTTTGATTTGCTGATGACTGTCCATAATATTGTTTTCTTTTCCATTAAAACAATGCGTTAATATATCTCCGTCTTCCAACCACTCAAGAATCTCTTCTAATAGTGGTGGAGCTGATCCAATATGCACCATCAAGGGTAAATTTTTTGCCTTCTTTTGAATAGATTTTGCTGCCTTTAAAGGTAAGATACCATTTTCTCCAACAACCGTTTTACTCATTCTAGCTTTGAGACCGACGATAAAGTCCCCATATTTTTTAACACTTTCTAGAACAGATTGTTCATTAATATCGTTCATATCCGCTAACTCACTCTGTTTTACAATGCCTGTTTTAGAAATATTCAGCAGTGCTTTAACATTGGTGATACTATCCTTACTTGCCTGATAGAAATCGCCAATATTTTCGGCTCCTGTAGTCCCAGCATCTACAACAGTCGTAACCCCTTTAGTATAGCCGATTTTATCAGGACTATCATGATACAGTGGTAAATCCTCGAAACAGTGAGTGTGCGCGTCAATCCATCCAGCCGATACATATGACTGATTTTCTAAATCAATTGTTTGTTTTGATTTGTAAGTTAATTTGGACGAAACTTCTAAGATTTGACCATCTTGTATAGCAATCTCTATTGGTTCATCGTTGACTGTTTTCCCATTTATTATCAATACGTCTATCAAATGAACCACTCATTTCTTAGCAAATCTGAACTTTTTCCATGGAGTGATATACTCTAATAGAAATAATTCTTCATCTGAAATTTTCCCTACTTTATTTTTACGAATGTCAGAGTGCGGTTCTAAAACGATTTGTAACTCATTTTGGTACTTTCCAAATAAATGATTTCCTATAACCACATCGCCTCTGGCAAAAGATATCTCGTTATCGTGTGGAAGATTTTCGTTTGTATATAATTTTCTAACTTCAGTTGAACGTACCATTCTCTGGGTAATATCGCCACGTCTATAATGCAAATTTTCAAGTACGATCGCTTTTTCTTCTTCAGACGTATCTGGTTCGAACGCAATTTCAAATTCAATTCGATAAGGATCAATTTCAGATAATGCTTTTAATTCTGCTTCAGAAGCATATCCATTACCGATGATGACATCATCTACCAAGCCTGTCGCAAAAAGATGCTTCGCTTGAATGGCTACTGGTAGATGTCTATGCATTTCAAGCGTTGGTAATCCATCATTTATATCCCAAGGTCCTATCTTCCCCACTTGAGAAGTAATAAATGCAGCTGTTCTCAAGCCTTCTTTTATAAATCGCTCACTACAACTGACAAAGAAATCATAGGGTAAAGCCGTCCCTTCTTGTGGATAAAAATTATGACACCCTGATAAAAATGGTTTGTTAGGTTCATATGTCAAAATATTATTTAAATAAGCTACGTCATTACTCATATTCAGTTCAATCATTAGTTCATAAGGATTAAATGAAATCATGGATTCCTTATTGCCATCAAAACCAACATCTAAACGAATTCCATCAGCTCCGAGCTGATGGAAAAATGATAAATCATCATAAGAAATCTCTAGTTCCTGAAAAATATTGGGTGCGATATCCAAAACAACTTCGAACCCTTTTTGTTTCGCGTACTTGATCGTTTTTTGAAATTTTTGAGCAACTTTTTCTTTTCCTTCGGTAACTTCAAGCATACTCATGAAGATACGCTTAAAATGATACTGACTCGTAAGATCTATATAAGCTTTGTCGCTTTCAAAGTCGCTGTGGTCAGGATAAAGCGACATTCCCAGTCTTCTTTTCATTAAACAAACCTCTTTTCATTATGTTCAAACAAAATAAAGTATCTTTTGTAAATTACGCTAAAGATAAAAATCGTTCCAAAAGGAATCACGAGACCAAGAAATGGTAAAAAGGAACCAATCGCTAACAAGGTAACTAAGCCCAACAAACAACAAGAAACTACAAAAAGTGTTTTCTTCTGTAAAAATTCTTGAACTCGTTGATTTTTTTTAATGACCACTTGGCTCAAAATAAAAACTAGTACATATAGTGCCAACTCTTCGATTCTCATATGCTCTTCCTTTCTAAAGGTCTAGACATTTTAGTCTTCGGTTTCTTCTTGTTCTTTTAATAGTTGTTGTTTCTCAAACACTTTAAAGAACGGATAATAAATTGCAATCGTAATAATGAAGTTAATGATAACGAGCAATCCAGCCATAACACTCCAGTTAGTACTGATCCATGCAGCTATAGGAGATAAAACTGTGAAAGGCAGACGTGCCATCATCATCGGAACAACTTCTGTAACCGTTAGAATATAAGAAAGTGTTGTTGTCACCAAAGGTGCTACGATAAATGGAATCCCCAAAATAGGATTCATCACAATTGGCGCACCGAAAATGATAGGCTCATTGATATTGAATAATCCTGGTAGAAAAGATAATCTACCTAAACTTTTCAAGTATTTAGATTTTGAAAATAAAAACAATACAACAAGTGCCAACGTTCCGCCGGCACCCCCAATCCATACGAACCATTGCAGAAATTGTTCTGTAAAGATGTTGGGTAAGGCATTTACACTCGCGCCTTCTTGGAAAGCGGTCATATTCTCGGCAATAGAAATATCCCAGAATGGTCTAATAACTGGTCCCATAATGGCTGGTCCGTGAATACCTAGTACCCAGAAAAATGTAATCAAGAATACTGTAAGCAGTCCACCTATCAGACTATTTCCAGCTAGTATATCTTTGAATGGTAATAATAAAACACTTAAGAAACCACTGATATCAAATCCAAATACGTGTCGAACGATCCAGAAAAAGAGTAAAATCACCGCCGTAGGTAGTAAAGCGATAAAAGAATTTGCTACTTCAGGTGGCACGCCTTCCGGCATCTTAATCGTGAAGTTCTTTTCTTTCATAAATCTATAAATCTCTACAGATATAATAGCGGTTACAATAGCACCAAATAAAGATGCTGAACTTAAAGAGCCGACACTCATGTAACGACCAGCATCAATGATGCCTTCTGCGCCATCAACAACTTGAATAGGCACGACCGTCGCCATAAGAAATCCCATGACGGCTAATATGCCACTTGTCATTTCATCTAGCTTATAACTTCTTGCCAATGACGATGCAATACCAAAGGTGGCATAAAGCGATAAAATACCGACTGTAAATCTAAACGGTATATCCAATACAGCTTTAAACGGTTCTATGAGTGCCGCAATGGATTCAATTGGTATATTTAATAGAATCGTAAAAAACGATCCGATAATCGTTAAGGGCAGTGTTGCGATAATCCCTTTCCTTATTGCTGCCATATGCCTTTGCGAACTAATCATAGAAGCGACAGGCAAAATCTTGTCGTTCAAAAAATCCACTAACTTGTCCATGTTATCCTCCTAATAAATTCTGTAATGATTACAGAAACAATATAACATTATAATGTTTAAATGTAAACGTATACTTGACTATTTTGATTTATACGTCGTAATCTATTTTGTATGGATATTTTTCTGTATCATAAAAAGCGTAAGATAACTCAATTGTTTCTCCTGTTTTTGCAGTCGTTTTTCTAATTCTTTTCAAGACATGTTGATTCTTTGTTTCTAATAATCGTTGAGTTTTAAAATCTATTTTTTCAACAGCAAAACTATCTTCAAATCGTTCAACTTGCTTTCCAAACTGATTTAGCCATTTATATAGAGAACTTTTAAGAGTCAATAAATGCTCTTCTTCTCCTAGAACAGGAAGATAATGCTTGAAATATATATAGGCTTCTTTGTTCAAATAGTATAATCTGGTTAGTTCATATGCTTCATATCCAAACAATTCGTATAGTTCTTCATTTTCAGGTGTCAGTCTGACTTTTTCTATGGCTAATATTTTCTTTTCTAGTATTTGCCCACTTGCCTCTACTATAGAAGAAAAAGATCTGGCTTTTGATAAATTATTAAACAGCCGATCACTGATAACCGTTGTTCCTTTTCCGCTTCTTTTTTCCAGATAACCATCTGCAACTAACATCTCCACTGCTTTGCGAATCGTAATTTTACTCACTTCAAAAGTTCGCTCAAGCTCTACTTCAGAAGGAATTAAAGTATTTACAGGATACTCACCACTTAAAATTTTTTTACGTAGCGTTTCCGCTATTTCAATATATAATAATTTTTTTCGTTTCATATACTCTATCCTTTACTGTAGGGTGTTTAGTCTAGTATATCATAAGATTATACTCATATATTAGATTCTCCCACTTTTCACGAATGGGTATGCTTTCTTCTTAAAACAAAACCAGGCTTAGGAAGGATACGTTTTTTGAATATACCTGTTAGAATTTATTTACAGACAACTATTTTAGAAAAGAGGAAACATAATGGCAAAATATCTTTTTGAGACGACTGGAGTTTTTAACACTTTTGTAAGTGTTGTGCATGAGTTAGCACAAAAGATCAGCTCAACAACAGTTTACGAGGATGGTTACCGATTCGGTAATCAATCTGCTATGATGGTCTATGAACGCTATAGTATCATCGGTTCTAGCAGAGTATCCTTAAGTATTATGATTACAAATTTTGAAGGAAAGATTCAACTCGTTGCGATCTCTTCTGGTGGTAGCCAGGCTATTGCACTCAAAATCAATAACTGGGGTGAAGGTGCGTTTTTAGAGGAATTTAAACAGTCTCTAGAGGAAATAAATAAAACCTGGTTACGGTAAAAGAAAAACCTACCACTCAAATGATTGAGTGATAGGTTTTGTTTATGCTATGACAGATTTCCCACATCTAAATCCAGTATTGCCAGAGGAACTATCAGGCGTGTTGGACGTTCTTGCTGATACTCTATAACGGTTGCAATAAGAGTCATGACAAAGATAAGACCCTCCCCGTGTAACTCTAGGTGCATCTTTTTGATCTTTGATGCTTGGATCAAAATATTCTGCTCCCCACTCCCAGACGTTTCCGGAAACACTATAGATACCGTAGTCATTGGGTGGAAAAGCTTTTACTGGAGATGTTCCAAGAAAGCCATCTTCTTCAGAATTTGTATAAGGGAACTGCCCTTGCCAGATATTGCACATGTGCTGTCCATCAGGCATTAACTCATTTCCCCAAGGATATTTTTTTTGTACAAGACCACCTCTTGCAGCATATTCCCATTCTTTTTCTGTTAGTAGTCGCTTGCCAGCCCATTCGCAATATGCATTGGCATCATTCCAGGAAACATGAACCACTGGATGATCCAGACGATCCTGGATAGATGAATCTGGCCCTTCAGGGTGTGCCCAGTCAGCACCTTCCACCGCCAGCCACCAAGGCGTTTGTGCCGGAGTACCTTTGACTTGAGAATTTTTCCCATTAAATAATAAGTGAAAAACAAAAGACCATCCATATTGTTTTGCTTCAGTAACATAACCTGTTTCTTCTATGAACCGTTGAAACTCTTGATTCGTTACAGGCGTCGGATCCACATAAAAAGCTTCTACTTCAACCATTCGAACCGGATCTTCATGATCTCCTATATTGATGTCTTTATCCTCTGAACCCATCAGAAATTGGCCCTTATCTATTAAGACCATCTTTTGGATTGAAGAATCATCTGTTTTATAAAAGTTCCTTTCAGAAAAAGAATCTTTAGACAAGTTGTCTTCTTTTTCACGACCAACATGTGGACTGCAACAGCTAGTGCCTAATGTAGATTCTAGATTGTGTTTCTGTGATTCACTTATGATTTCGATGGCCTTTATTTTCTCTTTGCTTGAACCATTTGGCTGGCAACAACTCATTCTATCCACTCCATGAATCTTATTTATTTTAATCCTAGACGAATATATTCTTCTTCTGGTGCTTCAATATGCTTCATCAAGTCCATTAGTTTTTGAACCATCATCGCTTCAACTGATTCATCATCCATTGGATTATTTTGTTCTGGATCTTCTTTCAGGTCAAACAAGAGATGACCGAAAGCATAAGAATTATGATAATTATTCATCTTAATCTTCAACATAGGTACGTCATTACTAAATTTATTTCCAGGGACTAGTTCTGCTTCTTTTAACTGTTCTCTGGTCATAAACCCACGAATTTGAGTCGGCATCATTGTATAATTTATTAATGGTTGATTATCTTCATTAACCGAAGCACGCATATAAACATATCTTCCATCATAAACGCATACTTGTCCACCATTTGTTCCAAATAAAATGGCTTCATGATTAATGGTTTCTTTATCTAATAACCTTAAAAGAGATTTACCTTCCATGTTTTCAGGAATTTCGAGATTGTAATAATCCAATAACGTGGGTGCGATATCAATTGTTTGTGCGATTCCTGCACAGCGTTCATCCGTTCTCACTCCTGGTACATGCATGTAAAACGGAATATGGATGATTTCTTCATACAGTGGCGAGCTATTTTTACCCATCCAATCGTGTTCACCTAGTAAAAATCCATGGTCTGTATTGACTATGACCATTGTGTCTTCCCACATATTAGATTCATCTAAAAAGTCTAACACTTTTCCTAAATGGTAATCACACATTCTTACAAGCGCTTTGTATTCTTCTCTTGATTCGTTGATGCCTTCTTCTTGAGCTTGACCATCTACTTTTTGATATTTAGGCCAGTAGACAAAGTCTTTTTCTTGCGAACCATTTTCACGGTAGCGTTCAGGTACGTAGAATGGTTCATGTGGATCAAAACACTCGACTTGTAAGAACCAATCATCTTTGTCTTGATGATGCTTTAAAAAGTCGATTCCTGCGTGAATCGTTTTAACTGTAGACATTTCTTCTTCCGTTTGTTGTCTCGTACGATTGGCAAAATGCTGTGTGACGGATAAGCCTTTTTTATTCATTGGATGCTCGTTATGATTAGGTAAAGCTTCGTTTCTGGAAATCCAGCGGTCACCTTCCTGTCCTCTAAATCCTTCCCAGCTACTATAGCGATTGTGATATGTTGCTCCTCCATCCTCCCAGTAGTGAGAATGATCCGTAATCAAATGAGTATATACGCCATTCTGGTTCAACGTTTCAAATACAGAGAAGTCAAAAGGCTCTAACGGGCCCCATGATCTATGCACGAAATTGTATTTCCCTGTATGAAGTTCTCTTCGAGCAGGCATACAAGGCATACTTCCACCATAAAACTGATCGAAAGTAACACAATGTTCTTGTAACCTTTTAAAGTTAGGTACCTCAATATCAATATCTTTATACGCTGGTAAATAATTTCTCGACAATGTGTCGAACATGATCATAACTGTTTTCATAATTTACTCCTTTAATTCTTATTCATATTTGAAAAATTTCCCTGCTACCATTGTTAATCCGAATGCTGCCACCAGGCCAACTGCATAACTGATTAGATACTGCAGATATTTCCCATCAGCAATCAATGGTATAGCAGACATTCCCGCAGCTCCTAAGGCAGACATCTGAACATCAAAGAGACGAATCATTGCCCCGCCAAAACCGGCACCTAGACTTGCTGTAATAAATCCAAAACCTGAAGGAATCACTAACCCAAACATTGTTGGTTCACCAACAGCTAAAAAAGTAGTCGGTAATACGCCTCTAGCAGTTTCTTTAATAATGGGTCTCTTCGTTAAAAAGTAAAGTCCTAAACCAGCTCCAACTAATCCAGCATTACTCATAATTTGTACAGCATTGATTGGTGTGCTGCCTGTAGCATTAATAATCTCGATATTAACAGGTAGAAGCCCGTGATGTAACCCAGTTGAAATAATTACCGGAGAGATTGCTGCTAAAACAAAGCCACCAAAAATACCTGTATTTTCAATTAGGTAGATAATGCCATCTGTAATCCCATCTGTTAAAATACCTGTAATCGGCATAATGATAAAGAAGAATATTACTCCTGTTATCAGTAAAGATAATGTAGGTTTTACAACAACTGTAATTAGATCCGGTATAAATTTCTCTAACGCTCTGTCAATTTTAGAGAAAATCCAGACACCTAATATAACGCCAAACAATCCGCCCTGTCCAGGTGTTAATCCGATTAGAGGGAGAGCCGTAGATAACGTCATTGCTCCAATTAGACCACCCATAATCATATCCGCTTTAAAAATTCTTGCTGATGTGATACCGATATAAATCGCTAGGAAACCGAATGCTGCCTGTCCGAGTATGCCTAGAATCGTGCTGACTTCCAACATATTCCATTGGCTTAACACAACTTGAACACTTGTCAATGCCTCAGTAGGCTGTGCTCCGATTTCAGCGGCTCTGTTCGTTGCTATACTGATTAAAACATTGTTCAATCCTTGTAAAATACCTGATGCAATGATTGCTGGAATAATCGGTACAAATATACTTGCAAGTATTTTCAAGAAATTTTGTTTTTCGCCATCTCCACCAGTCACTGAACCAGCAACATCAGAACTTTCCATTCCTAATTCTTCATTAATCGCTTCTTGTAATTTGGTACTTTTCCCTGGCCCAACGATAATCTGGAACGTTTCAGCTTCTTTGATACCCAAAACTCCTGGAATTTGTTCAATACTTTCCTTATCAACTTTCGATCGATCGTGGTATTTAATTCTAACTCTAGTCATACAGTTGATTACGCTAGAAAAGTTTTCTTTACCACCTGAAATATCTATGATATTCTGGGCCATCTTTTTATAATCCATGTAAATCCTCCTATTAATTAGTTTGTCTGTCCTTGACTTTAATTATAGACTACCTTACTATTGTTTAAAGCGCTATCAGCATAGATGGGAATGTTCCCATCTATCTGGTACGATTTCGAGCTAAGGAGACAGTGTATGTTTATTTTCGATCTTATCAAAAACAAATCCAGTCAATTCAGTGAAACAGACAAAGAAATCAGCAAGTTCATACTTGCTAATAGCCAAGACGTCGCAAGTCTTAGTATTACTTCTCTAGCAGAAAAAACGTTCACTTCAAAATCCTCGGTCTTAAGATTTGTCCAAAAACTCGGATTCTCCGGTTTTACAGAGTTCAAATTTATGATCGACCGTAACGAATACAAAGAAAACCCTTCAATTACGAATCTAGAAAATATTCTTCAAATGCAACAGAATTTACTTGAGCGACTCACAAATAATGATTTTGATCCTCTATTCAAGAAAATCAATCATAGTCATAATATTTACCTAATCAGTACAGGGGTCAGTCAACGGTTACAGTGTCAGACCATTCAAAGAGATTTTTTAAAAATCGGTGTGCCAATGAATATGTTACCTGCTGGATCGAACAATGACTTGACCAATGCTGTTGTAGAAAAATTAAAAAAGGATGACTTATTGATTGTCCTATCTAGTTCTGGAGAAAATAAAGACATCAAAGAAATGCTTACGATTCCTCTACTCAAAGATGTACCGATATTCTCCTTAACGATTTCAAACAATAATTGGTTAACGGAACATTCAAGCTATTTCTTCAGTCTTGGAATTCAAGAGAGTCATGACTTAGTAAGTGAATATACTTCCACCTTCATTCATACTACCATTGATTTCTTACGAATAGCTTTTGAAAATTATCTTAGAAACACCATTCTTGAAAAGAATAAACGCTAATAAAAGAAATAAGAAACCTCAATCAGCAAAGATGATTGAGGTTTCTTATTATTTAGTTCAACTAATTGACGATGGTTAATAATGTGAAATCATTCTTAGCTAAGGTAACTTCCGATTCTACTACATCCAGATATTGATCACTGTTCGTAATAATAACGGGCGTCTCAACAGAATACCCTTCACTTTTAATACCTTCGATATCAAAGGTTAATAGTAATTGTCCCTTTTTAACTGAATCTCCTTGCGCTACTTTGGCGTCGAAATATTTACCGTTCAAATTAACTGTATCCATACCGACATGAATCAACAGTTCAATTCCGTTATCAAGCGTTAGGCCGATTGCATGTTTTGAAGGGAACAAGGTCGTAACAACACCATCCCCAATAGCGTAAACTTCCCCTACAGTAGGATAAATCGCTACACCTTTACCTAATAATCCTGATGCAAAAGCAGTATCAGAAATGGATTCTAACGGCATAACTTCTCCTTCAATCGGACTAGCAATTTCAAAATCTTCTACAATTGTATCTGGTTTTAAATTATCTTCTTTTTCAGGTTCTGAATCGATTTTTGGATCATAAGCAATGGTTAATGTTAAAACTAGACCTAATATGAAAGCTGCCGCTATACCAATGACTGCTCCATAGAATCCCATACCGATTCCATTTTCAGGATGGATATACGAAGGAAAAGCGAAAAGACCCAATCCACCTACTATATAACCTCTAGTACCTGCAATTCCCATAATCATTCCACCAACTGCTGAAGCTAGTAACGTTGCAAAGAATGTTTTCTTACGCGGTAGAGTAATCCCATATAATGATGGTTCTGATATACCAAATAAACTGGAGATAAAAGCTGGAATTGCTAGAGCACGAACCTTAGTATTTCTTGTTTTGATGATAACTCCAAGGACAACACCAGCAGTCGCAAACGGTGTTGCTTGGCCTAAAACTAAAAGCGTATCATAACCAACCACTGAAAGGTTGTTTAATGCAATAGGGATTAGTCCCCAGTGAAGTCCGAACATAACCAATACTTGCCATAATCCACCAATTAAAATTCCTGCTAAAACTGGGCTTACATCATATGCTAAAGTAGTGATGGTTCCTAAAAGACTTCCAACCCATGTTGCTAGAGGTCCGATAACTAAAAATGTTGAGGGAACCACAATAAGAATCGTGAAAAATGGCACTAAAAATGTTTTAACAACATCTGGTATAAACTTTTCTAGCGGTTTTTCTATTTTTGATGCAAAATATACTGCAACGATAACAGGGATAACACTTTGAGCATAACTCATTAAAATGACCGGTATTCCCAGAAACTCTATATGAACCGCAGATTCAAATAATGTTCCTTGGAAAACAGAGTAAAGTGGATCCGAAATACCTGTAACAGCCGCCGGTGATATATTTGGATAAACAAGCGAACCACCGATTACCATTCCGACAAACGGTTTAACTCCGAATTTCTTAGCTGCTGTATACCCCAAAAAGATAGGGAAAAAGTAAAACAACGTATCTCCTGCCGCTTGTAAAATCAAGTAAGTTCCAGAAGTATTAGCGATTATACCGGTTGACATTAGGATGGCATTAAGTCCTTTAATCATACCTGTTGCAGCAAGTACACTTAAAATTGGTGTGAAAATACTAGACACCGTATCAATAAACGCATTGAATAAATTCTTATCTTTAGAAGAACTGTCTTCTTCAACGTTTGAATCGCTAGAAATCTGTGCATATTCTGTTAAGTCTTTATAGACATCTGGAACATGGTTTCCTATAACCACCTGGTATTGTCCACCACTTTGCATCACTGTTATGACGCCATCCGTATTTTTTAATGTATCTGTATTTGCTTTCTCTTCATCTTTCAACTTAAATCTCAAGCGTGTCACACAGTGAGTAACACTATTGATATTTTCTTTCCCTCCGACATTGCTTACAATTGTTTTGACTAGTTCTTCATATTTCATTATTTTTCTTCCTCTCTCCATTGTCTACTAAAACAAAAAACAGGCATGACTGAATACAGTGAGCCCATTACGACTCACCCATTCGGTCTTGCCTGCTTTACCAGTAACACTCCAATGTGGCTTATTCTATTAGTTTTTGAATGTGTAATGTAAGATATAGTTGTTCATCTTCATCTAGTGTAACTTCTAAATATTGTTCTACTTTTTTCATTGTTGTAAAGGCAGCTGGATATCTAGTTTTGATCTGTTCTAACAAAGGATTTTTGGCTGTAGGTTCAGATCTCAAATCTAATCTTTTAAAGAAAAATCTTAGATGTGTAACGAATCGATCATACGCAATGGAAGATTCGTCCAGTTCAATTTTATTTTGATATCGAATGAGCGATAAAATATCTCTGATTTTTTTTGGTGAATTCTGACTCGCAGACAATTCACTGATTCCAGCAGATAATTGAGAATTAATAAAATGTAGGGCTAAATTTCCTGCTTCAGCGTCCTCAATTTTCTTGCCAGTCTTCTCACTAATCATTTCAACTGATTTCTGACCAATCTCAAATTCTTTAGGATAAAACTTTTTAATTTCCCAAAACAAAGCATTTTCTACTTCGATGCCTTCTTCATGCATCTTCAGTAAATTAGCAATATGATCGGTTAAAGAGATATAAATCGTGTCACTCAATTCCTGTTGTAATTCTTCTTTTGCATAACTGATCACATCATCTGCAATCGAAACGTACTCGACTGGTATATTCTCAACCAGCTCGGAAAAACGATTCGTTAAATTCTTTTGTTGTAAAACAAAGATTTTTTCGATTTTACTTGCATCAGGTTCATCACCTGGCTTTTTCCCAAATCCAATTCCTCCGCCGACCCAGATGAAGTCTTTTACTTCTTTACCATCATCATCACGAACTAGGATCGCGCTGTTGTTCAAAACTTTTTTTACATGCATGCATTCACCCCCAATAGAAAGAAAAATACCTTAATATACCTAGAGAGTGTTCTCTAAGAATATACTAAGGTATAGCCTGATCAGTTCGCTGTCAGTAACCATCCATTTGATTGTATCAAAATAATATCACGACTTGAAATCGATTGCAAGCTTTCTCTGAAATTTATTTTAATTACCCTAATTTCATTTTCGGTACTTATCTTCAATAACATCATAATTTTCGTGCTTAATCTGACTCCACTCTGTTTTTTTGTAAGCAATAAATTTCAGCATACTATTGATATGCTTAAGGTCATATTCTTTGAACCTTTGCGAATTTGCCCAAATATACAGTTCATGATGATTCGGGTGTGAAGGATTATGATAACCTTCTAGAAATTCATAGAACCTAGTCATTCCTCCAACATCTTCAAGTGGGGCTGTTTCTGCTCCATCTAATAGAGTCGGATAACCAAAATAGTAATCTTCAACTGTTTCTTCAAGCTTAACTTTGATTCGCCAATTATCCCCGTAATCATAAAAGTAATCGATATATTCATCCTTTTCTAGATATGCATCGATTTTCAAACCTGAAGGCTTACGAATTTCTTTTTTCAACCGATCCTGATACCGTTGTTCAAATTCTAGCATATCTGGATCGATTGTTTTCAACCGATTATCGAAGAACTTTCTATTTTTTTTATAATATTGATGCTCCTCATAAACCTCTTCATTGTTGGTCACAATTTTATTTTCTTCAATTAATTGAAATTCATACAAATGTCCCTCAAGCGTAACATTATTTTGATTGAAATTAGTGACCGCCTGAATCACTTCATTTAATCTTTTAAATGTTGCATCTGCTGGCATAATCACTTTTCTCCAGATCAGTGGATTAGAATCCTCAAATTCGACACGAATGACATAGGCTTTCATTATAAGCTCCTTTTCATTTAAACTTTCTTGAGGTCTTTACCTATTTATCCAATAAACTAAGTATTATTCAGAGACGCATATTTTAAATTCTGATATGATGAAATAAAGGAGTGTGACGAAGATGAATTTAAATCAGATGCGCTGTCTAGATTATTTAATTAAAGATATAAATGATGCTTATCCTAGACATATAACAGACGACTATCAGCTATTGTTTAAAATGGGTGATAAGTTGTATACTGGCGATTTTGTACTTAGAAGTAAAACAATACGATATGATTACAATCTAGAGATTTTTAAGGATGGTAAGATTCATAATGAGTCGGTTCTTAAACAAGAGAAAGTCTTATATCCCTTTTGGGAAAATAATCATAAGTCTATTGTTAACGTAGTTAATAACGGTAGTTTACTTTTTGCTTTTTTACTTCAATTAGCTGAGTCTTCTGAAAAAGACATTATGGATCTTGACGTATTGAATCAAAGTCCGGATTTTATTTATAACTTAAAAGAATACGGGACAAAGCAGACATTTGATTTTGTGAATTGCAAAGATCAGGAACTTATCCCTTATACGTTAATCAGCAATGTAATCACTTCAGAATACTATCTAAACCAATAAGTTATTTTTAATGGTATCCTTTAAAGACTTCCGTTTTAATAAGCGAAAGTCTTTTTTGATGAAGATTACATGACTTCTAAGATTACAAACGTTATGTAAAACGGTACTGCAAATAGTAAAACGAATTTAGAATACTTCAGTGTATCAAGCGTTCTACCTGCACGGCTATTGTTATTCGCGCGCATTCGGTCGCCACTCACTGCTGTTCCGGATAAAATAATGGCCAGCGCAGTTAAGCCAAATGCCATATAGTTAACTAGGACACTGAACTCAAACTCTGTAGACATGGTGATCACATAGCTAAGCAAAAGCATTAGCGCCCCCGCAACAATCCACTTTATACTTGATGGTATTGATTTGACCCAAGTCATAACATTCACCTCCTCTATAAGAGGAGTATATCAGAACAGGTTCAAATAATCTTAATTATTTTCAGTCATTCTTTCTAGTTCAATCAACTCAACTACAGACGCATCTTCTCCAACATCCACACTGACCACTTCAGTCTCATCGAGTAAATTCTGAGTATAAACACTCACACCATCGACGACTTCTACTTCAGACATCGTTGTTTCCCAACGGTAAGGAACTTCATAAACATTGATTGTGCCATTTCCGTTACTTGAATAGGTCACAGACCCGTCAACCAGTCTACTTCCAGATAATTGCACAACATCGTCTGGGTAGACTGCGCTATTTTCGTCCTTCGGGTTCACCGGCGTTCCAGCTGGAAAGTGCTGTACGTTCAATTCACTAATTTCTTGATTTGGCCCGAGCTGTAACCAAATACGAGCGTATTCAATTTCGTCGTTAGAGTACTCTGCTAAAATGTCTTTTGACTTTTCAGTTTCTTCCTGATCCTCCTCAAATTCTGAATAGGTTTTTCCTTCTGAAGTTTCTGACTCATCTGACTCTATTTGTTCTGTATCCTCAATGAATTCTTCTATTGACTCTGCTTGTTCCGTTTCATTTGGTTGGGTGGTTTCTTCATCCGTTGAATCTGCGCAACCAGTTGTACTCAAGAGCATTGAAACAGCTCCAGCTAATGTAAGAAAATTTTTTTTACCTTTCATGACATGATCACTCCTTCTATTTAAGTGTATTAAAAAACCAACCCTTTTACCAGATACTTTATCCAGATTAAGGGTTGGCAAAGTTTATTTTTGGATAACGTATCTTGAAGAAATCACTTCGAGGTACGTCTGGAAGTAGCTGAAAATGCTACAGATCAGCCAGTAAATCAGGGCGACCATAATGTACATGGTCATATAATCAAATTCCCTACCGCCGACGATTCGAGCGTTCTGGAAAATCTCATTGACGGTAATCATCGCCGCTAGAGAGGTTCCCTTGATTACGTCTATTAATACGTTACCAAGTGGTGGCAGAGCGATTCGAGTGGCCTGTGGGATAATAATTGCTCGAAACGTGATGCCTTTGCCTAGCCCTAACGCTTTTGCAGCTTCCCACTGTCCGTGATCAACGGAGGATACAGCAGATCTTAAAATTTCAGAAATATAGGCCGCTGAATTCAAACTGAAGCAGATTATCGCAGCTGTCATGGCTGGAAATTGTATATTGACGAATGGCAGCCCAAAATAGATTAGAAAAAGAAAGACGAGCGCTGGGGTTCCACGCATAAATGACACATATACCTTAGCTAAAAAGTTTAACAGTTTCATCTCCGACAGACGCATAACCGTCAATCCTAAACCGATGATCAATCCCAAAAACGTACTAATAATCGCGATGAGTAAGGTATTGGGAATACCACTAATCAAGAAAGGTAGAGATTCCCAAGCAAGCTCAGGATCAAAGATGTATTGCCATTCAATGTTTCCCATACCTACTCCTCAATCTCATACGTTGGAATATCCATATCCACTTCTACAGATACGTCTTCTCCTTGATAAAATTCTTCAGACAATGCACTTAGAGTCCCATCAGAATGCATTTCTTCTAAAGCTTTATCAACTTCTTCAGTTAACGCGTCTTTTCCAAGTTTCATAGAAAAGTTCGTATAGCTTGGATTAAAAAACAAATTTTCCTGAATTTTGATCGGAATTTCCGGGAAGGCTGTCAATGCCATCGTTTGGCCGTAATAGTCATTGATGATCAAATCAGTTCGTCCGTTAGCAACGTCTTGTAGGTACTGGTCGTTTGTCGCGTTGTCGTAAATGACGAGTTCAGCGCCGAACTGTTCAGCAATTTTCATATAAGAAGTTGTGGCCGCTCCGGCAGCTCGTTTACCTTCAAGGTCTTCCATCGTTTCGATACCAGAATTGTCTTCTTCTCTAACGATCATCGACATATAAGTGTATTTGTATGGTTCTGAATAATTAAATTTATCCGCGTTCTCTCCAGCGTGGCTAATACTTAATGCTGCAATGTCGATTTGTTCGCTGTTTAGTGACGTCAGCATCCCATCAACGTTCATTTCGGTGAATTCCACCTCAACATCTAGTCGCTCACCGATTTCTCGTAAGATTTCTACCTCAAAACCTGTTAAGACATTCGTACCTTCTTCATGGTAAGAATTAGGAAAATACGTGCCTGAAGTCGCTGCTCTCAAAATGCCAGCTTCTTGGATATCGTTCCAAGAAGTATCTTCCGCCGTTGTAGTTGCTGTTTCTTCAGTTGAATCATTAGAGTCATCTGAACAAGCTGCTAGTAACAGACTGCTGCCTAGTGATAAAGTTAATAGTGATTGAAATGTTCGTTTCATGACATTCTTCCTCTCAAATTAAGTCTTATAGAGTGTAACAAGCTTAAGTATAGAGAGTCAAAAAAATTGTGAATAATTCAAATAAAAACTTTATCTATTGTCTCTACATTACAACAATCATTTGATATGAAGCGGTTTGGTTCAATATTTTAAAATACAAAGTTGTTTTTATATTTGAATACCTTAAGTATGCATCTCTATTCTCGGCATATAGAAGCGTCGACACTGAATCGTATCAACGCTCAATCTTACCTATTTTTTATTATTTAAGCTCTTGTTCGTCAGTGGTTGGTCCGTCGATTTTCATTTCACTGTCTTCAAAGTATAATCGGTCTATTGCAGGTCGTCGATCCCCACTAGGTTCGTCTGGAAATGTGTGTACATGATAAACGACATATAGCGTTTCATCATCCAAACCAACAGTCACACTATTATGTCCAGGACCTGAAACGCCATTTTCCATATCTTTAGACAGTATTGGATTGGTCTCACTTTTAACGAATGGACCCGTGGGACTTTCTGAAACTCCGAAGCCGATTCTGTTTAAAGCCGCTAATTTAAGTAAGCAATACACGATTAAAACAATCCTGTTTTAATCGTGTATTGCTATTTTTAACCTTCATTAATCCTTTAAATCGGATAGTTCGATACAGAGATATATTAATTCTATGCGTATTTTATTACGAATTCATATTAAAAAAGTAAATTTTGTAAATCTCGTAAATTTCTTAAGGGACTTATTGTATACTAAATTTATCAAAATAAAACAGGCCGAATTGTTCGTTTCACAAAATGATAACGGTCTCAATAGGAAGGGTTTGTGCCCATGCATCAGAAAGAAAAAGCTTTTGAAAAGTTAAGAAAAGTATTTAATACTGATTTTAGTCAATCTCAATATATGGTTAACGAGGATTTTACATATTACCAGACTACGTATTTGCCTCATTCCGTAAGTAAAGAAACGCTCCCTAAATACATAGATGAAGCTATCCTGAGAAAGAAAATATGGATTGATGATGATAGCTATTACTTATATGATCTTTCCAAGAATGTAGAAACACCCTATAATAGCATGATTTTTCAAAATAGCGGTTTGATTTTCAAATCAGAAGAAACCACCACAAAGATCATCAATCGTTTTTTTAGAATCAATACGTCCTATGATGTGATTAGTATTCTAGGAAAAATGATTGGTATAAAAAAGAAAGTTCCTTATGTACTAGGCAATATTCAATTTGGACCTGAGAAAGGTCCATCCAAAGATCATGTTAGTTGGATTGGGCTACATCATATTCGTAATATGGAAACTGTTGGAGATCAAACATTTATACATATTCATCCAGATCATGAATTGATTATCGATATGAAAGTGGGCCCAATTAAAAGTATGATGGATAATGCAGCGGCGATGGTTTACATACAGCAACAACTCACTTTAGATATGCAGCGCATATTTGGTTCATCCACTAACCTCAATCCAGACAGCTTGATCTCAAGGATCGTTGAATCTAACGTAAAAAAATATGAAAACATTTATCCACTTCCTTGGTTCATAAAATTGATTCATACATTAGCCTTTAATATCGTTTCAAAATCTTTAGGAGTTGAAGGATCGGTTCATGAGGATTATGAGCTTGATTATATGCTCAATGAAGAAGAAAACGAAGAAGACGAATAATCAAATAGCCAGCACTCACTACAGAACGGTGTGAGTGCTGGCTTATTCTTACTTGACTTTTACATACTTAGGATGCGCCGTAATATAAAAAGTTTCTCCTTTGGAATTTTCTACTTTAAATTGTTCCCCTTTACCGACAGTCATTTTTTCAATAATTTTAGGAAAGCCTTGACCAATTTCGAGGTATCCAAAGACATCCGCATCTTTCCAGCTCGGCTGATTATAAAACCGAAGTTTTCCATCATAAATGCTTTCTAATTTCATTTGCTGCGAACTGTTTGTTGGCTTTTTTACAAATCTTTCGCCTGGTTCTTTGTATGGGATACCAATTTTCTGACAAACACCTGCGATTACCGCTTCAGCCGCTATATAAAATGACTTTTGGTCTTTATAGTAAGCATGATCCATTGGATGATCGATAAAGCCGTATTCAATAATCACCGTCTCTGTTTTGCCAGTCAATCTATGCAGAAAATAGTAATCAACACCAGGGCTGATGGCTCTACTAAAGACTCTTCTAAAGGGTAACTGAGTGGAACGAGCTAACCGATCAGCCAAGTCTTTCGCAAACCTTGGATTCGCCTTGACCGAATGAATGGTTTCAATTCCCCTTGCACTACCATCAAACGCATTCCAGTGGTTCGATAGACAAATATCATATTGATTTTTGATTCTTGCAACACGCTCGGTAGGTGTCAAAGTGGTATCTTCTTTTCTCGTCAGCGCTACTTTCGCTCCTAAAGCTTTTAAGCGATGAAACTGGTAGCGACTCATTTCTAGTGCCCAATCTTTTTCCTTTTCACTGAATCCAATGGCTCCCGGATCTTTTCCACCATGTCCTGCGTCAATAATAATGGATTTACTCATACTCATTCTCCTTATCTATTTTTTAATACTGTCTCGTAGTGAGCCAGTTTTTTTGCAACTCGTTTTTTCCATACATAGACTGTTTTTCTACTTACACCATATTTTGCGGCAATCTCTGTAATCGATAATTGCTCGAAGACGAGATCTTTTAAGTACCGCTGCTCTTTCTTTGTTAGACATTTCAACATAGAATAAAACAACTGCCAGATCACGACATCCTGATCAAAGATTTGATGTTCATCGGTTCCCCATTCTTCAAAGGATTCGGGCATCCCATCTTCTCTTTCCATAATCCGCTGATCTTTTCTAATTTGATCCATCAGTCCCCAATAAACTTTCCGGTAAGCATAACCTGTGAATTGATAAAAATAGGCTTCTTCATGTAAGTCTTCTGGGAATTCCTGATAAGCATCCACTAGCTTTAATCGACCAATCTGCACAAAATCATCATAGTTAGCGTGGTCATAGCGAATACCGATTTTCTTTATCGCCCCAAACACAATCGAGTCATGTACAAAGAAAAAATCGTGTTCTAACTTTTCTTCTAGTACTCGTTTCATCTTCTCCTCGTTTTCCGAAGATCTTCTTTTAATCTATACAAGGCCTTGTATGACCTTACTTTACTAAGTTACGAGCTATCATTCAAAGAGACAAAAACGGACTAATTCCTGCCAAAATAGTGAGTCATTAAATAATGGATCAAAATTCCTATTAATCGTTCAGCCATTCAACTGAATTTCATTGAATTCTTATTTAAAAGTTGTTGTACTTTATAGATATTATTATGAAATTTTACCCTAGGGGGTAAAATGGTCCTTTTTATGCATTCAGTTGTTCCGTTTCATTCCCTCTCGTTGACTCCAACCACTTCGAGAGGGACTATCTTGCCGTTTCATTCCCTCTCGTTGACTCCAGCTACTTCGAGAGGCACTATCTTGGCTTTTCATTCCCTCTCGTCGGCTACAGCTACTTCGAGAGGCACTATCTTGCCGTTTCATTCCCTCTCGCTGGCTCCAGTTACTTTGAGAGGGACTATCTTGCCGTTTCATTCCCTCTCGTCGGCTCCAGCTACTTTGAGAGGCACTATCTTGGCTTTTCATTCCCTCTCGCTGACTCCAGCTACTTCGAGAGGCACTATCTCGTTGTTTCATTCCCTCTCGTCGGCTACAGCTACTTCGAGAGGCACTATCTTGCCGTTTCATTCCCTCTCGCTGGCTCCAGTTACTTTGAGAGGCACTATCTTGGCTTTTCATTCCCTCTCGTCGGCTCCAGCTACTTCGAGAGGCACTATCTTGCCGTTTCATTCCCTCTCGCTGGCTCCAACCATTTCGAGAGGGAATGAACTAGATGCCTCTTTATTTACTCAGAGTAACTAGTCACGATCCCCATCTCTTAACACAAAAGCTGAATTAGCCCCCCTTAAGCGGTAAAGGCATTTTAATAGCCTTTAGACTTTTCTTTGAATTACCATCTGTTCTCTTAATGTTCTATTAAAGAGTCCGATGATAAGAAGTAGTTAGTGATTTGGAGGCGAAAGTATGTACGAAAGATTAACAAATGAGGAAAAAATGGTTGTAAATTCTGAGGTGGCCAATCATAAAAAGAGTACGGGTATGGCATATTTACTTTGGTTTTTTCTAGGTGTTTTTGGAATACATAGATTTTATTTGAACAGAAAAGGTTCCGCTATTGCGTTATTGGCATTATTTGTTACTGGATGGATTACTTCTGTGATTTTAATTGGCTTTTTGTTCTTGTTTATAGGTGGTATTTGGTTATTCATAGATTTATTCTTGGTAGCGGGAATGGTACGAGTTGAAAATGAAAGACTAATGACATCCTTTGCTCAGAAAATGTATAACGGGAGAGAAGATTTAGATTTCTAGCGGTAAGTTTTAAATAAAAGACTAAGAGACCCGATAAGCTTAATTAGCCTATCGGGTCTTTGAATTTACTGAAGTTCTTTATAGATTTTTACAATATTCTCCGCAGTGAATCCGTAAGCTTCCACTACTTTTGAACCCTCTCCACTTTGACCAAAGCGATCTATGGTTAAGCTTGTTCCATGTGTTCCTGTATAGCGATCCCACCCAAATGATGAGCCCATTTCAATCGCCACTCTTTTAGTGACAGCTGCTGGAAGAACGGAATCCTTGTATGCTTTACCTTGTTTTTCAAACAGATCCATACTCGGCATAGAGACGACTGAAACGTCTTCTCCGGCTGCTTTTAATTGTTTTTGTGCCTCAATAGCGAGCGCTACTTCTGATCCAGTCGCAATCAAGATTCCTTCCGGCGTTTCATCAACAGATGGCGAAATGACATACGCACCTTTGCGTACATTCTCTCTTGCATGTGTTTCTGTACCAGGTAAAACGGGTAAGTCTTGTCGCGTCAAAACGAGCATCGTCGGTGTTTTTGTAGATTCAACGGCTAATTCCCAAGCGGCAACAACCTCATTCCCATCTGCTGGACGGATAACAGATAAGTTGTGCATACCACGGAAACTCGATAACTGTTCTACCGGCTCATGTGTTGGTCCATCTTCTCCGACTGCAATAGAATCATGCGTCATTACATAGATTGCGGGTATTTCGGACAAAGCAGCTAAACGAACAGCTGGGCGCAAGTAATCTGAAAATACAAAGAATGTACTGACATAAGATTGCGTTCCTCCGTGTAGTAAAATACCATTCAAGGCAGCGGCCATAGCGAACTCTCTCACACCATACCAAATATTGCGTCCGTCATATTGATCAGCTGAAAAGTCCGCTTGACCATCAATCATGGATTTGTTTGATCCAGACAAGTCAGCAGAACCACCCCAGAAAGTCGGTACGGCTCCGGCAATTGCGTTCAGTACTTCTCCACTCGATACGCGCGTTGCTTTTGTGCCGCTTTCTCTACTGTAAACCGGTAACTGGTCTTGCCAGCCTTCAGGTAGTTGTCCATCCATCATAGCTTGGAAATCTTCTGATAACTCCGGATAGGCATTTTTGTAGTCTTCCACTAATTGCTTCCAATCAGATTCTGCTTTTTGACCTTCTTCAATCATGGTTTCATTGAATCGTTCTTGAACGCTTTCAGGAACATAAAAGTCTTCGCCTTCCCACAAGTAGGCTTTCTTAGAAGCTAAAATCCCTTCAGCTCCAAGTGGCGCTCCATGAACAGCTGATGTTCCAGCATTTGGTGCACCAAATCCAATGGTGGTTTTCACTTCAATCAAAGTCGGTTGATCAAGATTGTTTTTTGCTTTTTCGATTGCTTCATTGATTGCACTTAAGTCATTACCATCTTCAACGCGAATGTGTTCCCAGCCATAAGCTTCAAAGCGTTGGCCAACATTTTCTGTGAAAGCTTTCTCG
This sequence comes from Marinilactibacillus sp. GCM10026970, assembly GCF_042660675.1. NCBI lineage: Bacteria > Bacillati > Bacillota > Bacilli > Lactobacillales > Carnobacteriaceae > Marinilactibacillus > Marinilactibacillus sp. GCM10026970. The sequence goes on along the minus strand of NZ_JBHSUL010000031.1, from coordinate 155,369 downwards.
ATGGGTCCATCTAACTGAATATCATTTGAATCATACAAAACAACAAGTTTACCAAGTTTTAAATGACCTGCTAATGATGCGGCTTCTTGAGAAACCCCTTCTTGAAGGTCACCATCTCCACATAAGGCGTAGGTATAATGGTCCACGACATTGAAATCATCTTGATTGAAACGTGCGGCAAGATGAGCTTCAGCCATCGCAAAGCCAACTGCATTTGCGATTCCTTGTCCAAGCGGGCCAGTGGTTGCTTCGACGCCATCTGTCATATGCACTTCTGGGTGACCAGGTGTTTTGCTTCCGATTTGGCGGAAATTTTTCACGTCTTCGATAGAAACGTCATATCCTGAAACATGTAATAAACTATAGAGTAAGGCGGATCCATGACCAGCAGATAGAATGAAACGATCACGATCGAACCATTTCGAATGTTTCGGATTGACTTTCATCTGTTTTGTCCACAAGGTATAGGCCATTGGGGCAGCGCCCATTGGCAAACCCGGGTGACCAGAGTTTGCCTTTTGAACGGCATCGATACTGAGTGTTCTTAAGGTATTTACAGCTAATTCATCTATTTTGTCAAACAATTATCTTACCTCCAACAACTTATTTACTAAATGATTTCTCTGTTGTTTCTTCATAATCTTTAACCATCGTTTCCCATGACGTATCAATATTTTCTGTTAGACCGAATAAACCGCTTCTTCCAACAATATAAATATCAGGACCCGCTGCATCGATTTTCTTGAATGTTTTACGATTGGATGATCCATCCATTTCAATCTGGTAGTTATAGCCTTTTTCTTCTCTTAATTCTCTTAAAGCAACAATTTTATCTAATGTATTATCGATGAATCGTTGGCCGGCAAAGCCTGGATCAACTGTCATGATTGTGATTTTGTCTAGTAAATCGATATACGGAAAAATCGTTTCGATTGGTGTTTCTGGATTTAATACGATTCCGGCTTTTAGTCCAGCGTTATGAATATCATCGATCAATCTGAAGGCTAAGCCATCTAAAACTTCCGCATGCATACAGATCCATTCGCATTTCAAGTCGATCAACTGAGGGACCCAGAAACTTGGTTCTGTAACCATTAAGTGAACGGACATTGGTAAGTCACTGATTTTACGCACTTCTTCAATAAACCATGGCGATAGCGTGATGTTTGGAACATAATGTCCATCCATAATATCAATATGATAAGAATCCGCGTGATCATTTAAAAAAGTGATTTGTTCTTTGAATTTATCTAAATCCATTGTCATCAGTGAGGGTGAAATTTCTACATTATTCATTTTAAAACCATCCTTCTTCAATCTTTTTTAGCTAATTTGAATATCGCCTAAATCGATATCTTCTTCTTCAGCGTCTAGTTGCGCATTGATCGATTCTTCTGTCACATTTTTCTTAACGAGTGCGAGAACAACGGCTGTTACGACAATATTTGCCAGTAAGGCTAAAATGCCTGCCATGGGTCTAGACATCGTAGGAATCATTAAGACGCCACCAAACGGTACAGTCGCATCTGCGCCAAGGGTCATTGAGACCGCTCCCCCAACAGCACCTCCGACTGCAGTAGCGAATACGCCACGGATAATATCATTCATTACGATTGGGATAACGCCTTCGACGATATTAACCACACCCATCGGTACAGCTGTTTTCAAGGTTTCAATTTCCACTGGAGAATAGATCGTTTTGCCAAATAGTTTTGCCACAAAGAATGCAAGTCCAAATCCAATTGGTGTTGCCGTATTCACAAGTTGTAGCGCAGTAATTGGTCCGTTTAACCCTTCCGCTTGAAGTGTTAAAACAAAAGCAAAAACGGTTTTGTTGATGGGTCCACCGTAGTCAACACCACTTAATAGTCCAACAACCGCTCCGAAGATCAGTAGGGAAGAAGAACCTAAACCGTTGAGTAAATTTGTCAAAGTGTCTGTGAACAAAGCGATTGGTGTCCCAATTACATAAATCATGATCAATCCACCAAGGAAAGTAGATAATAATGGAATGATTAATGTCGGCATTAACCCTTTTGCCCAAGCAGGCACTTTCAAGAATCTTAAAATACCAATGACTAAGTATCCGGCTACGAAACCACCCAAGATACCACCAATAAATCCAGCTTCAATCGTGTTCGCAATTAAACCAACGATAAAACCTGGTGCAATACCGGGCTTTTCAGCGATGGAGTAAGCAATCCCTGTTGAAATGACAACTGGCAACATGCCCAGTCCAAGTCCTCCTATAACAGCTAGTACGTCCCAGATCGAATAATTACCTGCGAGTAAATCTGTACCTGGTTCTCCACCAAATGCCATCCCGATAGCGATCATAAATCCTGCCCCACAGACGATTGGGATCAGATACGAAATTGCGGTCAATAAATGACCTTTTAAATTTAACTGTTTAATCTTTTGCATGATAAACCCCCATTTTTAAATGTTTATTCTTTTTTATGAAAAAGCGTGAACAACTTCCTCTGGACTCGTCGATTTGAGTAGTTCTTCTACGACTTCATCATTGCCCAATTTACGTGCAAACAGCGATAACAATTTCAAGTGCTGGTTCGCATCTTCATTATCATTGCCTACTGCGAAAAGAATGATGCCTTTAACACCGCGGTCATCTAGTGACTCCCACGGAATCTCTGTATCATTGATTCCAATCGCTACACCGATATTATCTACGTGTGCACTTTTTCCGTGGGGAATCGCAATAAAGTTTCCAATACCGGTTTTCCCTTCTTGTTCACGTGCGTAGACATCTTTTTTGAATCCTTCAATATCTGAAATATAGCCATAATTTAGTAACTCTTGGCATAAAGCGTTCAGTGCTTCTTCTTTTGTTTCGACCTTCATATCTGACTTGATCAGATTGACATCTAAAATCTCTTTTACTTCCATCTGCTACATACCCCTTTATTTTTTATTTAGCTTCTACAACTTCTGTTACTTTTTGAATCAATTTATTTGGTGATTTGACCGCTACTTCCGTTGGTACTTGTATGACTCTTTTCCCTTCGAAACGTTCTCGACCGGAAATTTTCACATCAACGGCTAAGATTACTGCATCCGCGGCATCGATTTGTTCTTGGGATAATTTATTTTCGATTCCAATGGTTCCTTGTGTTTCAACATGAATTTCATGTCCCGCTTTTTTTGCTGCATTCTCTAGTTTTTCTTGTGCGATATATGTGTGTGCGATTCCTACTGTACAAGCTGCTACTCCAACGATTTTCATAATTAATTTCTCCTCTTAGTTTTAGTTTTTTTAAATTTCTAGTTGATTGGTTTCCATTAAATACTCTAAAAATGCATCATCCGCCAATTTTCTTGTAAACTGACTAATTTCTCTTTTAACATCATCTGTTTCTTCTTTACGAAGAAGAATCATGATGACTAGTTTGACTTGTTTGATCTGTTCGTTCCAGGTCATTTTGTTTTCTGGTCGAACAATAAAGATCTGACTTTTGTCCAACACATCACTTTCTACATGTGGTAGGACGATTTCTTCAGCGATTTCTACACTACCGTTCTCTTCACGCTCGGCCATCAAACTGGCCAAGTCAAGTTGTTCTCCATCCATCAATGTATTTGATACATATTGAAACAACTCAGCCCGCGAATGAATCGGTACATCCAGCTTCACGACAAATCGGTTAGCGTCCATTGTAGATCTCCTTAATTTTGTTCTGAAGTCTATTCTTGTCATCTTCAGTGAACATAGCACTGACTAACAATGTTTTTACCGGTACATCTTCTTCAATTCTTAACGTGGTGATAATGAGTTCAGTACCAGGATAATTTTGAGAGACCTCTCTCAAATCTCGGTACGCAATAACATCAACGATTTCTAGTTCCGGAAATTTTTTATCGATTTTCACCTTCAATAATTCTGAAGTCCCAACACCGGTCGTACACATAATGATCGTTCGAATCGGTAACTGATTCGTTTCAATAATACGCGCAAAGTATAATGTTAGAAATCCATTCTCATCCGCATTGATACTCGGTAATGAAAATGTTTCACTGACTTCCTTAGAAACTTCAACGACTTCGTTGTAAATGGACTGATAGGTCAACTGTATTTGATCCAGCAAACTATTCTTGACTCTTATACTGTGTCTCAAGCGATTTAACATCGGCTTGATATGATTCGCCAAATCTAGAAAAATTGATTCGCTCTGAATAACAATATTCATTCGCTTACTCATTTCATTCAAATATAGTTGAGTGAGTTCTGTAACGGTACTTGAAAAGGTTGCAATGGTCGTCGAACTGCCCATTCTAGAAGACATCAGATATTGATAAAGATAAATAATTTCTGATTCTGGCAGCTCTACTGTCAAGTAATTCGATAAGTTCCGAATGGTTGAATCTGCCGCTTGATAAAGGGCTTGGTCATTTTGTTGGATTTTATTTTCAATAGATTCGGTCTCTAATTCTCTACCAGTGATATGCTTTAAACCAACTTTTCTGATTCGACTAATCAAGATATATAAATGAGAAAAAATATTGATATCGTATGGATAATGGATGGTAATATCTAGTTTCTTTTCAATCGTTTTGATTTGATCTAAAATGTAGAGCACATCGTAATGATTGAAGTTCAACTCTTTATTGTTCTTCAAATCATTCACATTCACGATATTCATTCGCTGAATTCGGTCCGTAATGGCTCTTCGGATATCTTCTTCCTCTCCAGTAATCGAAACCGTTCTACTTTTTCTTACAAGTTTTAATTTATATTGCTTTAATGCATCTGCGATCAGTTGCTCATCATTGAAGATTACTGTCTCGCTAATGAAATAATCAGCGTATAATTCGCTTACATTTCTGGCTTTAGGAGAATAGAGAAGTAACTCTTCCATAATTCGGCCGCGACGCTCTGCCGGGGTGAAATCACTCGTGTTTCGAGAGACTTCCTTGTTTGATCGTATATATTTCTCGTAATCTAACGTGTATCCTCTCCCTTTCTCGGATATAATCAGTTCGCCTTCTGGAAAACCTTCATTAATATCTTTGATTGTTCGGTACACAGTCTTTCTAGAAATAGCCAATTGACTCGCTAATTCCTCAGAAGTTGTGTAACCGGGGTGTTCTGAGAGAAACAGCAACAGTTTTTGTTCACGTATTTTCTTTGAACTCACCGCTATCTCCTCCTTTGTTATCTATAGTTTACCGGACATTCAAGAAAACGCTTCACAGAGAACTGTCCACTGCAACGGACATTTTTATGAGAAGGCTTTCTTTTCCAACGGTCTATATCTGTCTTCTAGAAAAGCAATACCATTCTTTGATACTAAACTCTTTCACCTAAGTCGTTCGTTTAGTTTATATGAAAGCTGTTTTTAACTTTAGACTGAAATTGTATCGGAATCTTTTCTTATACGCAATTTTAAAATTAAAGATGATTTTGTGGTTGATATTAACACAATGAATTGTAGAATCAAAAAGGGACATTTATTGATATTCGTTATTAAATAGTGTATAAATAAAGTATAGGTAGCAACCGCTTTCAAATAAAGTGTCTACTATCTATTTCAAAACTTGCTACTCATTTAACTTAAAGGGAGAGATGTCTTATGAAAACGATCATGTTAGTTTGTACAGCTGGTGTAAGCACAAGTATGTTGGTATCGAATATGCAGAAAGCTGCAGAAAAGAAAGGTTTAGAAGCAGATATTTTCGCAGTATCCCCTAACGAAGCAGACGGTTACTTATCCGCTAAAGAGATCGATGTCTTACTACTCGGACCTCAGGTTAAATTTTTAAAAGATCAACTACAAGAGAAAGTTGCCAGTAAGAATGTTCCTGTTGAAATCATTGATATGCGTGACTTTGAACAGATGGATGGCGAAGCTGTACTGGATACAGCATTAGGCTTGGTGAAATAAGTTTAATAAGTAGACATTAAAAATGAAACAGTTAACTATCGAACATAAAAAGGATTCAATCACCCGATATGGATGATTGAATCCTTTTAAATTGGTTTATTTTAAATTATACCGATTTTTATACCATCACGCTCTTTTTCCCAGCGCAGAAGTATTTCTTTTTCTTGAGGATTTCTAGGACGTTTACGCCTAGAATCAGTTGAAATTTTTGAATTGATTCTTTTGGCTAACATAGACATTTCTAGTTCACTGATACTATTTTCTATAGTTTTATTGCTCGTATCAATCTTAATTTTTTTCATTTTCTAGGCCTCCTTTTATTCATTATAACACAGATTCTATCAATCTACTTATTCGCTATCCTCTATTAAACTTATAAATTCAATCAGTTCATTGATTTTCTTAATCTCACTAACTTTAATCTGCTTTAAGAATTTCACTAATTCATTGAACTCCATCGGTTCTTCTTTGGCGGGGACAAAATATTCTTCAACATCATGCTCATAATGATAGATCATATTGAACGGAAAGAGAGATATACCGTAATAACTATCTCCAGTTGCCAAGGATATAATGGTCTTATTTACAAGAGTATAGGGTATTTCTTGTTCATCGAGAAATTGAATAAACTTAAAGTGCGATAACTTATTCCTGTTCACTTCCCGGGCTATTATTAGAAATTCTTTAAATACATTTCTTTCTGAACTGTCTAAAGTTCTTTCTATATAGCTAAATCTAAATCATTCAAGTGGATTTTAATTAATAGGTAAATCCATTTACCTTGGTGATATTCTTTAAAATAGAGTAATGCTCTAATACGATCTTTGATTATGTCTTCAATACCGATTATAGATAACGCAAAACCATCTTGTGTATCCATTGTTTTAATATATTTTGAATTTGAATCTTTTGAAACTGAGTCGGGTATCTCTACATAAATTTTTAATTCTTCATGAATACTATCTTTTCCATGAGATATAAACCCTAAATCTTTTAGAGCAGTAGTAACTTTCTCATGACCAACACCTACGAAGTCTATATCTTGAGTAGTGTAACCTCCATCCGTATAAATCTCAACTGACAATCCTCCAACGACAATTAATTCAATTTCGTATTTCAATCTGACATATTCCGAGATGACACCTGCAGTGCGTATTTGTTTTTCTCTAAAAGGTCTATGTTTTAATGAGTTAAAATTTCTTTGTAGTTTTCAAGTTCCATTAGCCGATCACCTCTAAAAAAATCCATATTTCTTAGTCTAGATCTATTCTACTACCTCTTTACCATGATAGAGGAATTCAGATCAACCAACATCACCTGATTAATACTTTTCGATCAATCCTCTATACTCTTCATCCGTTATCTTGATAACGCCTCCATGTCTCTTTCGAGTTTCTCCCATATCATAATCGTCCGCTTTCAAGACAGTCATTTCAGGATGCTCTAGATCTGGAATCAATATGGGTAGATATCCTAGCCCTTTGCTGAACTGATCTGCAATCAAACACCATTCTCCATTAGGTAGCTGGTAACATTCAGGTCCTTCTAAGCCGTATAACTGATCTAGTATAGGCGTTTCTACTTTTTGAAAAGCTTCTGTTTCTAAAGATAAGCCACGCTCCATCATGATCGTTTTTGTGGTTTCATCTTTTGAAAATCGATAATAGATGCCGTTTTGTTCAACGATGTTAGTATCAATAATATGATTTTCTCTTTCTATGTATATTTCAGTTCTTTCTATTGTCTTGAAATCTTTTGTATAGCTTGCGTAGATCTTCTGTTTTGGAGCTGAATCACTTAATTCCTGTACCATTGAAGCAAAAAATACTAAAAAGACTTCTTTCTTAGCATCGTAAATCGCTTCCGGCGCCCAAACACACCCAGCAGTATCTATCCCTACTTTGACTGCTCGCTCTTCTGACCATTTCAGTAAGTCTTTACTTTCCCAAACGATGATACTCTGACTACCTTCAAATTCAGCCTTTCTCCAGTCTTTTTTGGTTTCCATTTTTAAGTCTGTTGCAATCAAATAATACTTCTCCTGTTTTTCATCTTTGACGATAAAGGGATCACGAACGCCTTTTTCACCAATCTTTGATTCTAAAACAGGTTGACCTTCATTTAAATCATTCCAGTGTAAGCCATCTTCGCTGACACTAAAGAATACTTGCTCCTGATTGTTCTGTTCTCCTACAAAATGAACAAATAAATATCGATCCATGTTTAACCTCTTTTCTTATTTGAAATAATATGTATAGGATTTACAATATCATACCATGATAACCCTTTCAAAAACGATCTTTTCAATAAAACAAAAGAACACATAAGCATACTTTGTGAGTACACTTATGTGTTAATCTCTAGCAATCACTAAAACAATCCAAAAAATTTCTTTTTCGAAACACTTGTTGGCGTTGCTGGAATAATGACATCGCCATTGATCAAGTCTTTTGTAGTTTGATGAAATTCGTGCCACTTGCGGCGACCATAATCTTTGATGATTAAGTCATGAGCTTCTTTCATATGGAAGGCTCTATTTGTGGTATTATGCGCGTCGGAAGCGATAAAATGAACAAGATTGGCGTCAATCAGTTGCTTGCTGAGCTTCTTGATTTCTTTTCCGAATCCACCTGTATAACTAGCAGCTGTCAATTGTGCTAATGCTCCATGTTCTACCAATTCTTTTAATTTATCCGGATCTTCTAAAACCATACGATTACGTTCAGGGTGAACGATCACTGGCGTTTTCCCGTTTGACTGTAAGTCATAGAACAAGCGCTCCGTATAGGTTGGAATCGAAGAAGTTGGAAATTCAATCAGTATATATTGTTGCAGTTCATCCGTGAATAATAACTGATCTTTTTCAATATCATCCAAGATATCACCATAAATCCGAATTTCTTGTCCAGGGAACAACGTCAATGGTATACCTTCACGGTCAATCTCTTCTTGTAATTCTTCGACCATTTTCACAACTTTACTTTTTTCATTCATCCAGTCGCGGTTCATATGATGAGGTGTTGCCAGTAAGTGAGTGATTCCCTCTTCGACAGCTAAACGGGCCATATCCAGAGACTCTTCTAAGTTTTTAGCACCATCATCTATTCCAGGTAAAATGTGGCTGTGTAAATCAATCATCTAATCACTTCCTTCTAAAGTTAACTTGCTTATGTGTTATAGCTTACTTAATCTACTTTCAGTATAGTTTACTATACACTGATCTGATTAAGAAAAGATTAACCCTTGAATCTATTCTAGCTACAATTATATTTGTTCGTCATGAATCTCTTTCATAACAGCTTCAACTTCTTCTAACTGATCAACAGTTTTCAATTTGATATTGGTTTTCTTACAAAAATCTTCAATAATCCATTCAATACTGTTTTTTCTAACCAGAACTTCTTTGGGTTTTCCCTTAGAACAAATATCAATTAAACACTTTTGTACGATCTGCTTCATTTCGCTTGAATTAGAATAAGGCTTGACGTCTAAAACCAGTCCACTACTTCTTTCGATTCCAAGGACTAACATCGGATAAAAAGGTCTTTCATGTGGATGTTCTTGAATCACTGATTTTGTATAGGCAACATCTAGTACAACGGTGTTCTTAGCCTTTGGCGCTCGTTTAATTTTATGAATGACAATTTCATTTCTGAATCGTTCTTTTTCTTTAACTTCTTTGATTTGTGCCCATTCAGGTAAAAGATGGTCTTTAGTGACCCAATGGTTCTCTTCTTGTTGACGACCCATTACATGACCACTTGTAACACTTGGAAGTAGTTTACCTTCAGATTCATTGAGTACGATTAATAGCTGCTCAATCACATCAGTCGTCCACTGTACTTCAGCGTCTGAAAGAACTGCCCATGGAACAAATCCCGGTGTATGTTTCATCAATTCTGGGTTCAGTGAACCGTTTGATTGCATTCTACCCATCTTGGTAAGTCTATCTGCATTGTCTTGATCCAAGTCTTCTTCCTGATCTAGGAACGATATAATAATCCCGTCTTGTTTTGTATGCGCAAGATAATCCGGAAGTTCATTTTGTTGGTCGTAGATGGTATACAAACTATTTAATCCGTCCCGACCAGTAAACAAACCGATTCCTTTGAAGCTACCATCATTCCCCATAATTGTGCAGTACGTCCACTCTTTTGTTTCTGGATGTTGTACCGCAACCCATTCGTTGTCCGAATAGCTTTCCCATGGTTTCATTTTAGATACTTGATCGATTTGATCATAAAGCTTACTCCAGTGGTCCTGTAAAGGATCATTCAGCGCCGGAATCCATTGCTCATCAAATTTTTCACTGAAATCGCTGAAGGTATGATCACTCGAGCGTTCTACCCAAGCATCAAACCAGTTTTCTAGTGGTATTGAAACTTCACCATCTTTGATGCGTGGTACTTCACTTAATTGTTCAGTTAAATCAAATGTATCCACATTCTCAAAACTCAGCTCTTTAATGCGTGCATTAGTATCACTCGTAACGGCACTCAACGGTCCAAGCTTCGCACGACTGATGGATTTTGTTACAATAGTGTTATTAATAGATTCTAAATAAGCTTGGATTTCTGATTCCTTGAATAGTTGTTTCTTCATCATAGCTTCTAGTTGTTTTTTGAACAAAGCAAAACTGTCTGAAACGTCTTCTAAAGACAGTGGCCCGATGATGACTGGAAATTGTGTCAGATCATTTACAAAGGTGACGATGTATCCTTCTTCTACTTCAATCAATGAAGTATGCCAGTCATAAAGTTCGTCCAGTTCTTTTGCATCTGTTTCAACAGGTTCAATAGAAAAGGCATCCTTACCCTTAAGTTTTGTACTCTTCTTTAATAGTGTTAATAATTTGTTTGTTCCGTGAAATCTCATGTACTGCCATCCTTTTCCAATTAAATCGATATACTCACTTCAATAGTAGATTGCGATTGATTACTAAACATACCGAAAGATTGATCAATATTCATTAAACTGTTTCTATAGTACAGTTTACACTAGTCCAAAGCTCGTTACAAAGCGAATTCTGTGTATTGAACTGGATTTTGAAAACGAAAAGCCTTTCAACTCTGAAAATGAAAAAAACCTATCGATTTAACCCGATAGGTCTTTTTAGCATAGAGCGATACTTAATCTTTCAAGCTTTCTCCATTAGTTTCAATTACTTTTTTATACCAGTAGAAACTTTCTTTTTTTCTTCTTTCTAAGGTTCCTGTACCGTCATCATATTTATCAACATGCACAATACCATATCTCTTTTTCATCTCACCCGTAGATGCACTGACAATATCAACAGCACTCCAAATGGTATATCCAATCAAATCAACACCATCTTCAATCGCTTTTTCCATCTCTACGATATGTTTTTTTAGATACTCCACACGATAATCGTCATAGATTTTTCCATCATCAGCAATTTCTTCCGAAACACCAATTCCGTTTTCTACAATCATAAGAGGTAACTCATAACGATCATAAATATCATTCAAAGCAATTCTTAAGCCTACGGGATCAATCATAGCATTCCATTCTGTTTGTTCAAGGTATGGATTATTTACACCAGAGCCACCAATCATACTATTCCCATTTTTCTCAACAGCATCGTCTGCAGAAACACAGAGTGTCAGATAATAACTGAATGTATAGTAGTCTACTTTTCCTTGAGCAAGAATATCCTTGTCTTCTTCAGTGATGTCCACTTGGAAGCCATTGTCTTTGAAGTATTTGTGTGCGTAATAAGGATATTTACCTTGTACTTGAACATCTCCACAGAATTTCGAATGCATATTTTCTTCTTGTTTCGCCAATAGCACATCGTTTGGATGACAAGTGAATGGATACCTTGGCATATAAGATATCATACAACCTATCTCAAATTGAGGATAATTGTCATGTGCTAACTTTACAACTCTTGCACTAGCGACAAATTGATGGTGCAATGCTTGATATCTTAATTTCATATCATCTGGTTGTTTCACGAAATCAGAATCTCCAACATTTAGTCCTAATGCCAAGAAGTTACCGATTGTTAAAGTAGCTGTATTAATTTCATTGAAAGTAATCCAGTATTTGACTTTCTTCTCATATCTTTTAAAGATTGTTTCTGCATAACGATAATAGAAATCAATAACTTCTCTACTTCCCCAACCATTAAAGTTCTGGCTCAAATAAGCAGGAACATCAAAGTGAGCAATCGTTACAACTGGTTCTATATCGTGTTTTCGACATTCATCAAAGACATTATCGTAAAACTGTAAGCCTTCTTCGTTCGGCTGTTCATCATTTCCATTTGGAAAGATCCGAGACCAGTTAATCGAAAGTCTAAATGCTTTAAAGCCAGCTTCAGCAAATAATGCAATATCTTCTTTATAATGATGATAAAAATCTGTTGCTTCATGACTAGGATAAAGCAAGTTACCTTGAACGTTTTTAGTAATTTTTCTTGAAGTCAAGTGACTTCCTCCACTGATCAAGTCAGCTGTTGCGAGGCCTTTTCCGCCTTCATTATATCCACCTTCATATTGATTGGCAGCAGAAGCGCCACCCCATAAAAATCCTTTTGGAAAACTCATTATACATCCATCCTTTCTTATAATACTACAAGTAATTTGTCACTTGAATAAACAGTTTCGTTTTCTACTACTGGAATGACATCCAAGTAATTCGCTGTATTGGTCACTGTGATCATAACAGTATCTTCGTAGCCAGCAGCACTGATTTTTTCTGAATCAAAACGAAGTAGTGGCTGATCTTGATCGATTGAATCCCCGTCATTCACCAAACGCTCAAATCCTTCTCCTTGCATATTAACTGTATCAATTCCGATATGAATCAATAATTCAACACCTGTATCACTAGTCAATCCAATAGCATGATTACCGGGAAAAACCGCAGATACTTTTCCGTTAAAAGGGGCTTTGATTTCATTATCATTTGGCTCGATTGCAATCCCTTTTCCAAGCGCTAACGAAGAGAATGCTTGGTCATTAGTCTCAGATAGATTGACGGCTTTTCCTGTCAAAGGAGCCATTATAGAAATTTGAGTTGTTGACGTTTCCGGCGAAGTGCTAGGTTCTGGCGCTACTGCTTCTGTAGCAAGCACTTTATTTTCGTTCGGAAAATCAGCATCTTTAACAAAGAACCAAGTATACGCAAAAGCAATACTAAAGGTAATTAGTGAACCAATAGATGCATGTAGCATGCTACTGTATGAAGGCAATGCAATAAAAGATGCAATGATGACGGGTGTATTGATTTGCATCAATCCAAAGTACAACCCACCTACAGCCCCTCCAAGAACCATACCAATTAATGGTTTTTTCAACTTAAGTGTAATTCCGTAAAGTGCTGGCTCAGAAACACCCATAAAAGCTGTAATAGCTGAAGAAAAACTTAATTGTTTGAAAACAGGATCTTTTGCTTTAATGCCCGCTGCGATACAAATAGCTGTTTGAGCCCCAAGTCCTAACAGCATACCAGGAACGATTAAATTGTCGAATCCATAAGTTGCAAGGCTCGCAAGCAAAATCGGTGTCAACGTAGTGTGCATTCCTGTCATCACTAATAATTGAGAAAAAGCGCCCATAAATAAAACAGCTACTGGACCAAAATTATTTGAAAGGAAATTTAAAAATTCTGCAACATAGTTTCCAATCATTACGCCTAAAGGACCGATTAAAAGCAATGCAAATGGTGTAATAATTACAACAGAAAGAAGTGGTCTTAGAATAAACTTCACGCTATTTGGTAAAATTCTGTCAACGAATTTGTAAACATAAGACATCAACCATAATGTTAAAATGACCGGAATAACGGAAGCGTTATAGGAGACGTTTGGAACAGCGAAACCTAGAAACGATATTCCTCCTTCTTGGCTAATCAGGGAAGTCAATCCTGGCATAACAAAAATTGCCCCGATATAACTCCCCAGAAAAGCATCAATATTTAATCGTTTCGCCACAGAATTCCCTAAGAATACTGGGATGAAGAAAAACGCCGCTTGAGAAATTTGATATAACACTAAATACGTATCATCCGTTTCAGTTAATATACCGGATAATGATAGTAGAGATAGTAGAACTTGTAACATCCCACCAGCCGCAATAATGGCAATCATTGGTGTAAAACTACCCGCTATAAAATCAAGTAGTCTAGAAATTAAAGACTGATCAGATTTAGTCGCTTGTTGGTTTGGTTCTTTTGATGGTAACTCTGCATAAACACTAGATACATCTGGCCCGATAATCACCTGGAATTGTCCATTCCCATTTACTAGACCCGTCACACCTGGTATCGCTTTGATCGCTTCGCTATCAGCTTTTTGGTCATCATTTAAAGTGAATCTCAATCTCGTTGCACAGTGGGTTACGTGCTGAATATTTGTCTTTCCTCCGACATTATCATAAATGTCAGAAGCTGTTTTCTTGTAGTCCATACTCTACCTCTTCTCAATATTTTCTGTTAATTTTTGAATATGCAAGGTTAAATAGATTTCTTCATTTTCAGAAATGGTAATCTTGTAAGTATTGAAAATATAAATTTTGATTTTTTGCACACATTGGAAAGATATCGGATACATTTTTTCAACATGTGCATATAAATCGTTTTCTTCGTAACTTGGCATCGTGTGATTGATAATATTTTGAGCAAAATAATGCAGATGTGTCACAAATCTTGAATAGTGAAAGTTCTGCTCATCAAAACTTGTCTTATATTCATATTTGACAATTGTCAATACATCTTCAATAAACTTGGCAATCTCATTCGTAACGGTCATATCTTTTTTCTGTGATTGAACATTTACGAAGTGAAGCGCGATAGAAATCGCTTCTTCTGTCGGTATTTGAATATCTAATTCTTGTTCAAGTAACTGTACTGCATATACCCCAATCGCATATTCATCCGGATAAAACCTTCTAATTTCCCATTGGAGTGGACTTCGGAATGTCATCTTCTGCTCGATTCGGTGCAGTGTGAATTCGATATGATCTAGTAACGTCAAATAAATATAGTCATTGATATTCAATTTATAATTTTGCTTAGCATACTCTACGATTTTAGTTACGAGTTTTACGTGTACTGGATCACATTTACTCAACTGAAAACTGAAATGTTCTAACATTGCATGTGTATCTAAAACAAACACTTTTTCAAAGTCTTTTTCTTGTACATCATCTCCTACTTTTTTCTTGAAGCTTATGCCTGTTGAAAAACCGATGATTTCGTTGCTCCCTTTTTTTAACAGCACAACATTATTGTTTAAAAATTTTTTTATTTTCATCTTTTCCTCCACACTTAAACGCTAAAAAACCTCATACTCCACCCGTAGGTAAAGTATGAGGTTTGCCTTCTACAGTAACACGCCTCTGGTTGACAGAACATCTGTAACCGTTATCTAAATTCAAGAATAATAGTACCATCTAGTTCAGAGGTTGTCAATTATATTTTTTAGTTCCATTCAAAAAATCTTTCACTTAAAAAGAACTATCCACTAACGAATGATTCTCACTTATAACTTTATTTTTTATTTACTTGCTTCAAAAAAAGCTCTGGACTCACGATGACTTGCTGTCCCTCTTCTTACTCCACCGTCAATGATTTCGGACCCAGTGATGGTTACTTCGTACCTACCTGGTGCAATATCTGTCCCAACATTGCACCCTGAACACCTGATGGCTCTTCAGACTCTTCCTACTCTATATACACTAAGGATTCTGAAGGCTCATCATTCGTTGCATCTTCAACCGTTCCATCATCCGTGCTGCACGCCACCAATAGCAATCCACTAGAGAGTACGAACATCCTTGATTTTGCCTTGTATGCAGTACTATCATTAATCTTAATAACTCTTCCTCCAAAATAAATTTCGATAATCTAGTTATAATATTCTGGATTTTCTTTACAAATTTCTTATTAAAATACAACTTCTTTTAAAAAGAAGTTTCATAATATTACAAAAATAGCATTTATAGAATTCTACAAAATCCAAACTAAGAAGTACTCATTATTCAAGCAGATGAAATCAGAAGCGGATTGAGCTAAGTTCGATATTCTAGACAGTATATACATTGATTGGTTCGCAAGTCTTGATTCTTTGTTTTCCTCTATACCAAAAAAGGCTAGCTTATTTGAGCCAAACTTTCTAGCGTTACTATCCGAACTCTATCTCCATGTGCTCCATTACCTCATCTAGTTCATAAAGGTTATCTTTAACAACTAACTTAATACCAGTCTTCTTACAAAACTCTCTTACGATCCATTCAATCGTATCTTTTCTCACGATAAGTTTTTTAGGTTTTCCTTGTAAACAAGTATCGATAATCACATTAAAATGGCTTTAGGATCTACTTCATGATCTGCGTAGCTTTGAGCATTGACCACTTTTGCATCAGCCTCATCCACGCATAAGACCATCATAGGATGATAGGGTCGTTGCTCTGCGGTTTCTTGTATAACAGCCGGTGCAGATACAGCGTCTACTTGTATCGCTAGTTTTGATTTAGATGTATGTTTAAGCTGATAGAGCACAATATCATTTTTAAAGGGATAGTCGTTTTTCTCGTCTACTTCACCAAAAGGATCAGGAAGCGTTAGGATTTCGCTTTTCCAGTTTACTTTTTGCTTCGATCGGCAAATTGCTTCCATATCCAAAAGACTTGGAAGTGGTTCACCCATTCTAAGCTTATTCGCAACCTTTACTACTTGATCTAGTACTGTAGTCATCCATTTTACTTCTTCAATACTGACTTCGTGCCATGGAATAAGCCCCGGAGTCTGGTCCATTAACTCTGGCAACATATGATACTCATTTTGGAACAAACCCAGTTGTGATAGTCTTTCAAAGTTATGTTCATCTATTTCTGCTCGATTGATAAAAGAGAGCAACAAGCAATTTGAAACAGTTCTTAGTTTATAACGTGGAAGGGCACCATTTCTTCCAAAAAGTTTCAGCAAACTTTTCAGACCAGCATCTCCTTGATATAGACCAACGCCATAAAACGCTCCAACACCACCCGTCACAGAACAATAAGTAACTTCTTTCGTATCAGGATTTTGTATAGCAATTATCTCATCATCCGCTATTTTACGCCAAAAGGCTGCTTTTCTTATTTTTGCAACCACCGCATAAAATGCTATCCATTCATCTTTATGAGATATAACCGTAGAATCGGATGAGGATTCACCACTCTTTGAAAATTGAGCAGACTGCTCGCTCCACTCACTCAGCCACTGTTCAGCTGGATCGAACGCTTTTCCTTGTTTAACTCTTATCATGTTCGACAGATGTATAGTAAAGTCAACTGGATTAAACTCTTCCCAAAACCCTTCGTATAATCTATTCGTAGTATCTATTGTAACAGAACTTAAAGGACCTGCCTTCTTCCTGCTAACCGTTTTAGTCAGGAAAGGTGGATCTATTTTGATTATGTATTCTTGAATCAATTCTCTATCTATCTTCTGACGATCCATCACTTCAAACAAAACCATCTTAAACTGTTTGAAAATATCATGTATATCATATATATCAACCACTCCAACAACCACTGGAAAGTTTGTCAAATCATTTGTAAACGTAGCAACATGCGCACCTTGAAGTTCAGCAACAGATGCATGCCAATCATACAACGTATCTTGATCATCTGATTCTTTGACCGGATGAATGGGTAATGGCATAGTATTATTCATACTGTGACTTTTTTCTAACAGATCTAGTAATTTTTTTGAACAATGAAATCTCATCTAATCGCCATCCTTATCTGGTTATTATTAAATACCATTGTACCGTGTATTTTATCCAGAGTAAATCAGCTGAGGATAGAGTTTATTCCGATTTACAAAGATATTCAAACAACTGTAATCTACAAACTAATAAATGGTTCAGCATTTGCATTACATACTTGTTCCGTCAAAAAAACGCTCAGCCTAGATGACTGAGCGCCCCATTATTCAATTAAATGGTTCCTTTTTTTTGTCGCCACGTTCTTTTTCCCATTGTTTTAATTGGCGTTTTTCATTGATATTTCGTGGTCGTTTTCGTTCAAGATCAGTTACCGTTCTTAGACCAAAACGTTTTTTCCGAATCATGACCGCAACGTCAGATGTTTTTGTTGGGGTTGAATTATTAGAATTCACCGTTTTTATCTTTACTTTCACCATAAGGTAACCTCTCCTTTCTTAGGTTTAGTATATCATAGTATCCTTTTAAACTAAGTATGCTTCTTATAAAAGAATAAATCACGTAATTGATTGTGCAGCTTCAAATTATATAATCTCAGTAAAAAATTTCGCTTTCTTAAAAAATCGTGATAGACACTTTTAGTATCCATGAAGTTTGTATTAGCGAACCATTATTTTTTCGCTTTTTTAAATAAAATAACGATTCTCATATTTACTATTGGATATCCACATTGTAGTATATAAACGATGAAAAATGAATCGTAAAAATGGAGGAATCACTCATGCATTTACAATTTACTGAGGAAGAGAAGCGCGATATAGAATCTCTTGTTAAACAGTTAAACGTATCGAAAGAAACATACGTCATGAATCTTCATAAGAAAAATGAAATGACAAAAGAAGCCTTGAAAGATTATGAACAGTTTAGAATGTTTGTTGATGATTACCACCGGATGCTGGATAATCTTTACGATTACAACAGTGCCTTGAAAGACATGATTGAAAGCAATGACGATACTAAAGTCGTTGATGCTATTCTTCACTTTTTAGATACGACCATCAAAGATCCAATGGCTTTGACACAGTTGTATGGAATTTATAAAAAACAGAATAGTTAATTGAACTGAAGTCTAAAGTGAATTTCAAATCGATTGTATTTCTCAGCTCGTTATCAAGTAGCTAGTAATCATCTAAATCAGGTCCTAAAAGTCATTTTATAACTTTGTTAGTTTTACAAACATAACTTCTTCTCTAAAAACGAGCCATTGTGCTTTTGAATTATTAGATTCTAAAAAAAGTGTTGGAAAGAATGAACAATCTATTCTTTCCAACACTTTTTAATTGTCCGTTATCTTTTAGTAAATAACAATCGAAATAAAAAATCGCAAGCTAGAGTACTTTCATTTAACTTCTCTTGATGTTTACTATCTAGTATTGACTGCAAATTTGTATTATCAAGCATCTGCCATGACAAAACTCTAAACAAGAAGATATAGCTCTATAAACTTGTCTCTGTACTTTGAATCCACTTAGCCTTCAAGCTGTATTTGATACTTATACCTATCGGCTCTGTAATAAATTTCTGCCAATTCGATCCCCTTTTTTTCGTCAAACGCTGTTCTTTCTATATAAAGTAAGGGTGAGGCGGGAACCAAGTTCAAGTGTTCTTCAAGAAAAGGTGTAACTAGCATAGCTTCAATCGTTTCATTGGCAGTAGTTAACTTGATGTCATTTTCTTTAAAAATTTTATAGAGTGAAGCATCTGAAGCAGATAATTTTTCTTGGTCTATTTTTACTTCACTAGTCGGAATGTAGGATCTTTGAAAGCCTACCTTTTCTCCATTGGTGTACCTCAAACGTTCAATTTTATATACGCTAGTCTCTTTGTTCAAAAATAATTTGGATTGAACATTGGCCGGTGCATCAATGATTTCAAATGATACCAACTTTGATAGCGTACTTCTATTTGAATTGTCTTCACTAAAGCTAGAGATTTTTTTTAATTGAAGTGCATGCTTGTTGTTTATCACAACTGTTCCAATTCCCGAACTCTTTTTTACGTAACCATTAGTTTGAAGAATTTCCATTGCTCTTCTAATGGTTACTCGACTTACGCTGTATATATCTTGAAATTCTTTTTCTGACGGAAGAATATCCCCTTCCTTGTATTGATTATCTGTTATCTGCTTCAATATTTCTTTATATACTTGTTTGTATAAAGGTTCTTGAGTATCTGATAAATCGCGCATACAAATCCTCTTTCTATGATTAATCTACTTGAATAGATAGTTCTTTCGCCAATCTAGTTATCTCAAACTGATTCGCTTCTTCTATAAATTTAATCATATCATAAAAATCAGAATTTTTCTCCGCCATTGAGCCAACCATTGAACCGACAATAGTAGCTATAGTATCAGTATCGTATCCTATATTAACCGCATCTAATACAGCCTGCTTGGAATCATTCATGTTCAGTTTGATAATTCCAAATGCGCAAGGAACGGCTTCGGAAACATGCAGCCCTGTACCAATCAATTGGTAGAGTTTGAGTAGTTTTTCTTCTTTTGAATCTTTTCCGTCTGCAATATTAAATGCCAGCTTAATTCTTTCAACTACGCTAGGACCTGCAACTGTTCTTGATAGTTCTTTACCTAAACGTTCGCCTTCTGTTGCTCCATACACTCCAGCATCTAAAATTGCATTAAAATCAGTATTTTCTTTAAGTGACTCACTAACCGCTGAAGCAACGGCTGATGCTCCTGATATCGCTAAATGGTTGTCGTGAGTCACACGAGTTATAATGATTGCATCGCGAATAGCTTTATCTTTGTTCCCAGGATTTAATAAGCCTGCTGGTGCTATTTTCATTGCTGCACCATTTGTAGCTTTTGAGGCATAATCAACCGTTACCGCACCTTCTAGTGGTTTCATCTCTTTTGATTCACCTTTATACATCGCAATTGCACTTCTTGTTGTTGGACCAGCAAAACGATTAAAGTAAACTGGCATATCTGACCACTTTATAATGGCTCGCTTAATATTATCTGTTGAAATACTTTTTTTATCTGAAGCTAGTACCTCTTTTAAGATAAGATAGATTTGTGAAAAATCATCCGTTACTTGTCCTGGTTCATTACCCAAGGCAAAGGCTGTATCACTTGGCTTTTCGAAAGTCGTTATGCCACCGTTATATCTTTTTCTTATTTGTTCAAACGTTAAATTTTCTGTCACTGCTCCCATAGCGTCTCCCATTGCAGCATATGCTAGACTTCCTAAAATACGTTTTTCCATTTTAATCTTCTCCTTCTAATTTTTCTTCTATTGGATCTTTAAAACCAATCAATAATGTAATGATTAATGCTGATATAAAGGAAATAATTAACCCAGCAACATAAGCCCATAATGTTGGTCCAGCAAAAGCAGGTATGGTTGTGATCCCGCCGAATACAAAAGCGTAACCAACTACGTTAAATAGTCCCATAAAAGCTCCACCTATTGCAGCGCCAGCACAACCCGCAATTAGTGGTGTTTTTAATTTAACTCCTAACCCATATATTGCGGGTTCAACAATGCCAGACAGGAAGACAGCAGTAATAGACGTTATTGAAAAGTTTCTAAGACTCTTATTCTTACTTCTAATAAATACTGCTAAAGCAGCACCTGCCATGCCAAAATTGGCATTCGCAGCATAGGCTATGATACTGGATTCTCCAGTCAAAGCTATATTTGGTATAACGACAGTTGTATTTGGTGCCCAGTGAACGCCTAATAAAATTAGAATGTTCCAGATACCACCTATGATGGCTCCAGATATAATACTGTTTAGCGAAAGAATATAATTCACACCATTAGCTGCCCATATACTAATGTAGTTTCCAACTGGACCAATAGCAACTGCAACCAAAGGAACAAGTAATAGCAATAATACAGTCGGAATAATGACCATGTGTAGACTTGAAGGTAATTTGTCTTTCATGAAATGTTCCATTCTAGATTGAATCCAGATTGTTGCAATCGCAGGGATAACTTGGCCTGTATAATCAAATAGGGGTGCTTGCAGCCCTAAAAAGGTTATAGAGTTGGTTCCAGATTCTCCTACTAATGATAAGAAATCCGGCATAATCAGAGCACCCATTATTGCTACAGCAAGATAGGGACTCGTTTTGAACTTCTTAGCTGTAGTAATGGCTACTAGTATAGGAAGAAAATGAAAAACAGCTGTACCTGCCAGAGTCAAGATTAAGTTAGTAGAACTTTCTGGGTCTAATATGCCAATTTGTGTAGCAAGAATTGTAAACCCTCTAAGCAATCCGGAACCGGCAAATAAAGGTAATAATGGAGAAAAAATGCTAACTACAACTTCAATAAAACGATTGAAATAATTTCGAGGTTTGCTAGCATTATTCTTATCTTTTTGAACGTCTTCTTGGTGAACTTTATCTACTGATTTTTCTCTGTTCAAATCTGTATTGTTTAAAATTTCCTCGTAAACTTCCCCTACATTAGTTCCAATGATAATTTGAACACTCGAATCTGTATTAATTACACCCATAACCCCGGATAAGTCATCTAACTTCTTAGAATCAACCAAACTTTGATCTTTTACGGTAGGTCTGAGTCTAGTTGCACAGTGGGTTATTGATTCTATATTTTGTTCTCCGCCAAGCAATTCAACAATCTTTAATCCTAAAGATTCCAAAATGCACTCCTCCTTAATATATTAGTGTCACCGTCGCGAACAATGACTATAACGTAGTAACGTTATAACGTTACTACGTTATAGTCATAATAAAGCGTTATCATAAATAAGTCAAGGTTTAATTGTTATTTACTAGACTTGAAAAAATGGATAAACTTCTTAATATAATAGTAATTAGGATTAATTGACCTTTCTACTTAATTTTCAGGTTGCATAGTAGTTTATTAAAAAAAAACCCTCACAATTAGTGAGAGGTTTTAACGAATGAGTTATTTAAATAGAAATGTTTTGATTTCATAAGGAGCTAGTTCTAAAATGATTCCCTGATTACTCCCCAACTTCTCTTCTTCTTTTTCCATCAGATTCGTTTCTACGACTTCTTTGAATTTAAATTTTGGTGTTAGGACAATTCTTTGTTTCCCACCTGTATAATCATGGAGTCTAACAATGATTCCATTTCCGTCTTCTGTCTTTTTAATTGCATCAATCATGACTGGATACTCGCTTTCTACTTCAAACAGTGGATCTGCTAAAGTATAACTTCCTTTGAAAGCATCTAACGGATTGTTTAATTCCCAAGCTTCTTTCACAACTTCACCTTCTACAAAGTCTCCTTTATGAGGTAATAAACTATAAGTGAAGTGATGAACACCTAAATCTGCTTCCGGATCAGGATAGATTGCGCCTTTTAGTAAAGAGATTCTCATGGTATTTTCTTTAATGTCATGACCATATTTACTGTTGTTCATTAAACTGACTCCGTAGCCAAATTCTGATAAATCGACCCACTGGTGACCAACAGATTCGAACCTTGCCATATCCCAGCTCGTATTCCAATGTGTAGTCCGCTTCACATTACCATACTGGATATCATACGTTGCTTCATTCGCTCGAATATCCACTTCAAAAGCTGTTTTCAATAATTTTTGTCTTTCTTTCCAATCAACTGTTGTATCGAAGTCAATTCTTGCTTGATGAGAATAGAGTCTCATCGTTTGCTCGATTTTCGATTGTCCAAAAGTATACGTAAATAGAATATCGATATATAAATGGTTGTGTTCGATAACTTCGACTTTGTCCGCAACCAATTCTTCTTTTTTCTCATTATAGAAGATATCGATGTCCCAGGCGTCCCAGTTCATTGGTTTGTCCTCAAATAATTGAAGGACATTTCCTTTACCACTTTCTTTGAGAACTTCTCTCTTATATCGCTTATCATAAACACGAGTTAAGTGACCAGATTGATTCCATTCTATTAGGTAATAAGGACTCTCGACCTTTTGATCACTGAACTCAAACCCTTTTTCGGTTGCCTTTTTATCATCAGTTTCAATAAATTCTATTTTCATGCTTCCAAGTCCGGGTATATCTTTTACGAGAACATCAAATCCATTACTTGTATGAACAGATTCTAATTTATTTCCCTTCCCATCTGTAAAGTATCCTTTATTAGTATCATCATGTTCAACAAAGACAACACTATCTCTTTTCCAAGCCGCACTGTTAAAAATTGTCCACGTATTGGCGGTATCCGTTGCTTCATTTTGAATTCGTTGAGTCATCTCTTCTAAATGAGTATTGACTTCTGCATATTCTTTTTCAGAATCCTTATACACTTCTTTGATAGATGATCCGGGTATAATATCATGAAATTGGTTACGTAAAATGGTCTTCCAGCCTTCATTGATTGTTGCTTGTGGATATTCAAAATTACTCATAGTCATTAACATCGTACTTAAAAACTCAATATTTCTAAAACTCAGTTCAAGTTTTCTATTCCAGTCTTTATTGCTGGCTTGAGAAGTATACGTTCCACGATGATATTCAAGATAAAGTTCTCCATCCCAAGTGTGCACGTATTGGTCAGTATTTTCAAATGTCTCTTTAAGTTCTTCAAAATATTCATCCGCTCTTCCCATTTTTAAATGAGGCGTCCCAGGAAGTTTCTTGATTCTTCTGGCTTTTTCTAACATTTCCCTGTTAACCCCACCACCACCATCTCCGTATCCATACGCTAGCAACAGATTCTGATTAATATTCTTGTCCTGGTAACCATCATAAATTCCTTTTACCGTATAAGGTTCAATTAGTCCATTATAAGTGTAGAAAAATGGGCCTTGTTCGTTATTAGGATCTGGTGTTGTAATGAAATGGGTTAACACTTCACTTCCATCTATCCCTTTCCATTTAAACGTATCATTAGGCATCCGGTTAAACTGATTCCAACTGATTTTAGTCGTCATAAACATATCTATCCCTGATTTTTTCAGGATTTGAGGTAGTGCCCATGAATAGCCAAATACATCCGGTAACCATAAATATTTTGTGTCTCGATTGAATTCTTTTTTGATGAACCGACTACCAAATAAAATTTGTCTGACTAGTGATTCTCCGGATGGTATATTGGCATCTGATTCTAGCCACATGGCACCGTCTACTTCCCATCTACCTTCATCAATCTTCTCTTTGATTTTTTCATATAACTCAGGATAATCATTTTTTACATACTCATACAACTGAGGTTGAGTCTGTAAGAAAATATATTCAGGATATTGTTCCATCAGTTTTAGAACGGTTGAAAAAGAACGCGCTGATTTTTCTCTCGTATGTTTAAGACTCCATAACCAAGCAACGTCTATATGCGTATGACCAATCGCTGTGACCGTTACATCTGAGTGCTTTTCAAGCTTGGATATTTCTTGATTCAAATATCCTACTGCATGATTGACGGAACTGTAAAATTCACCCTGACCTGGTTCGCTCCAGTTTAATTGGTTAAAAGTCTGATTCAGTAAATTGAGTAACTTGTGGCGATCAGAATTATGCTCATCTAAAACAGCGATCGTTTCCAATATAACTTTTGAAGTATAGTATAAATCATCTGCATCTTTAGAAAGAATAGCTGAGTCCGCGTATTTAAAGAAATGGTATATTTCTGTTTTTGCACCTCCCCCTTCTAATCCACCCCATAGTTTAAGGGCTATTTGTATAGTCTGATTGGAAAATTTTGAATCAATAAATACTT
The DNA here is from genome assembly GCF_042660675.1 of Marinilactibacillus sp. GCM10026970. Classification (NCBI taxonomy): domain Bacteria; kingdom Bacillati; phylum Bacillota; class Bacilli; order Lactobacillales; family Carnobacteriaceae; genus Marinilactibacillus; species Marinilactibacillus sp. GCM10026970. The sequence continues at coordinate 130,069 of NZ_JBHSUL010000031.1, read as the reverse complement.
CCTTATGATTTCCGTCTACGCCTTGATAGAGTTCTCCATTGATAAAGAACAGCGCTTCAAAACCTGAAGTATTACCAGGATTGAACTTCCCGAAATCAAATAACAAGACAAAATCCCCATCATCTGATTGTTCAGGAACGGTTACTTCTCCTTGAATCCAAAAATAACGATCCCGTCCTTCCCAATGCGCTTGTGTTGAAATGTCAGACCATGTTTCATCTACTTCTATAGGATACTTTTCTTGTTTTGTTAAATCTTCTTTTATTTTTAAATTCTCAATCGGTTTTCTATCCAAATAAACATAGGATTTTAACTCTTCTACTCTTTGTTTAAGTTTTTCTTCAATAAAAAACATTCGACCACTCCTTTATAGTTATCCTTTTGCTGCCCCACCGAAACTGAAGCCTTTAGACATGTATCTTTGCGACAAGTAATACAGCACGACAACCGGTGTTGTGTAAACAACTGAGAATGCAGCTAGCTGACCGTAATCAATCAAGCCATAGTTTCCAAAGAATTGAAAAATCGTTACGGATGCTGGTAATTTATCTGGTGATTGAAGTAGGATGTAAGGAATGAAAAAGTTTCCCCAACTTCCGGTATACGTAAAGATAAATACTGTGAATATTCCAGGAATCATTAAGGGTGCGACAACTTTTCTAAGTCCCGTATAAACGGATGCCCCATCTATCCAAGCTGACTCTTCAAGACTGATTGGAACAGAATCCATAAAATTTTTCATCATCCAAATCGCATAGGGTAATGATGTTCCAACTAGAAACAACATAACTGCCCAGATTTTATCGACAAAGTTCAACACAAGAAATAATTGAAAAACCGGTACGATTACTGCTGTCATGGGTAGGGATGTTAAAAATAAAATTGAGTATAAAAATGATTTTTTATAGCTTGCTCTATACCTCGATAAAGGATAGGCTGCCAGTACGCTAAGAATAACGACAATCACTGACTGACCACCAGAAAGGATGAAGCCATTTAAAAAGGATCTTAGAATCATAGGATCATTAAAGACATTCATATAATTATCCATTGTAATTTGCTCCGGAATTTTAAGGGCTTGTATAGCATTTGTATCTACCGATGCTACAAGCATCCATAGTAACGGTAGAATAAATAGTAAAGCGGTTATGAATAAGACGACATGATGAATAATTTTCTCTGTTTTACTGATATTCATTCTATTCTACCTCCTATATTTTCACTCTAAGAAACTTCATATAGATCAAACTGAACACTGCTCCTATCAGCAATATGACTAATGATATTGCTGTACCATAACCTAGTTGATAACTAACAAAGGCTTGTTGATACATATATACGGGTAACGCCATTGTTCTATTACCCGGACCTCCTCCAGTCATTGCAAAAATCAAGGTAAATACGCCAAGTGTTTGCAGTGTCACTAACATGAGATTAGTGGTAAAAGTTCCTTTAACCATAGGAATGGTTATGCTAGTAACGCTTTTCCATCGAGAAGCACCATCTATCGTCGCTGCTTCTTCAATCTCTACTGGAATGTCGTCTAACGCTGTTTGAAAAGCCATCATGGAGAAAGCTGTTCCTCTCCATATATTCGCTACGACGACACTCACCATGGGATATTCAAATAAAAATGCAATTGGTGGAATACTTGAAAAATAAGCGATAATATTGTTTAAGGTTCCACTATCCCCTAAGAAAACGACCCAACAAAATGCAACAACGATTTCTGGAGTTACCCAGGCTGCAATGACACTGATACCTACAAATCTTCTAACTGAAGGATGTTTCCCTTTCATAAAAAAAGCCAAGAGAAATCCCAGTAAACACTGGCCTAATATAGCAGAGAATAGTACGAATACTAATGTAAGAGCAATAGCATTATAGAGGTTTGAGTCTTGAAACATTCGAACAAAATTTTCAAAGCCGATAAATTCTAAGTTACTAGCTTGGCTACCCGTTAGCGCCAAATTTGTAAATGAAAAAACGATAGTCAATATCATTGGAGTGATAAAGAAAATCAATAAGACAATTAAAGCTGGTGATAAAAATGCGCTGGTTTTCATGTTGTCGGAAATTTTCTTGTTTTTACGAGCGACACTCGCTTGAGCCATTGTTCTCTCTCCTTTACTAAAGATAAAGGGCGATTAGAATCTATCGCCCTTTCTTTTGATTTAATTTGTATTTTCTTCCCCTACATTACTGATGACTGCATTTCTATAATTTTCAGCAGCTTCTTCTGGTGTAGCGGATCCAGTTGCTACGGATTCAACAGCATCTTGGATAGCGATTGAGATATTTGGATATAAATCGCTTTTCGGTCTGAAGTGAGAATACTCTAAAGCCTCAGTAGCTGTTTCAATCATTGGACGTTCAAGATAAGCTTCATCTTCAGCCGAATCATTTCTAACGGTTAAAGTTCCTTCTAATACCGCTCTTCTCGCTTGTGATTCCATTGTACTCATAGCCTGAATCACTCTCCAAGATTCTTCATGATTTTGTGAGTTCTCTGGTATAGCCCAAGACCAGCCACCAGCCATTGTTATAAACTCATCATCGCTTGCTCCATTTCCCGGGAACAACGCAAATCCCAGAACAGATTCAGGGTCATCTAGTTCCGCCACGCCACCTTCTAAATAATTACCAATATTCCAACTACCATCTAACACCATACCGACTCCCGCATTAGGCAGTAAATCTTGCATCAAAGTAGATCCATAATTAGAATTTAGTGCGATGGATAAAGAAGGACCTAAATTACGCTGATTCATAATTTCATCAATAAAGGTTAAAGAATCAACCAGACCTTGCCCGTTCACATTCCACACTTGCGTTTCACTGTCATATAGAGTTTCACCCGTACCATAAAGCAACATTTCAAATGTCTGCATTGAAGTCGCTTCACCATTAACCTTCGCAACGTTCATTGAAAAAGGTATAGCTTCTGATCCAGAATCAGCAATTTGCTCAGCCGCATCATAGATGTCATCCCATGATGTAGGCTGCCAATCCTCTGGAAGTCCAGCTTCTTCAAAGACTTCTTTGCTGTACCAGATTCCTCTTGAATCTGTAGTGGTTGGAATCCCATAGGTGCTTCCATCTTCACCAGTCGTACCCTCTTTAATGTTTTCAATAAAATTGTCCCACTCTTCCCACTCCGCTACATGATCATCTAAATTTTTCAGATAACCAGCATTCGCATCAGAACTCAGCATAAAGGTATCTTCAGAAACAATATCTGGTGCAGTTTCAGAAGACTGCATAGTTAAAGCCATTCGAGAGAAGTAATCTCCCTCACTAGCCGTTACTGGGGCAAGCACGATATCAATGTCATCATTCTCTGCTTCAAACTCTTCTTGGAACTTTTCTAAATACCTTCTAACATTATCGCCTTCTCCGGTACCTCTCCAAGCTATTTCAATTTCCGTTTTCCCTGAATCACTTGTACCTTGGTCTCCTGTTTCAGTATCATTATCAGATCCACACGCTGCTAATAAGATAGAACCAACAAGTAAAGAACAGTATACATACTTTTTCTTCAACATATTACTCTCTCCTTTTCTATAATAATGGCTTATTGACATCAATAGTGAATCGTCCTATCCTCCTTTAAAGTATTTCCACAACTGAATAATAACGCTTACATTTTCTCTTTTAAATCGTCTAAATCATCATTTATAGCTAGTTTTTTACTTCCAATGCTAATTTTGAATACTATAATAGGTATTGTATATAGCGAAATAAAGATTTATTGAATTCACTTTAACACTCCCTTATAATGAGAGCGTATACAAAGGAGCTGGATAGTATGAAACGAAAGCTATTCAATATGCATGTATTGATTGTTTCGCTAATTGTTTTTATGTACACATTTTCGATTATAGCAAGTGTAACTTATTTCAACTATCAGAATTTTGCCCAGAAAGTTTCTTATGACAATGAAATTTCGCTTACTTCAAATGCTGATAATATAGATAAATGGTTTAACAACTTGATGCAGTTTTCTTCGAATTTGACCAGCAAACCTTTAATCCAAGAATATTTAACTAAAAGCGGCTCATCTTACGCAAATTTCCCGGCAGTCTATGATGAATTGGTCAATACTCAGCAAATTAATTTTCAATCAGATCTAAAAATCGGTATTACAAAATCCGATGATTCTAAAATTGTCTCACATGATGGCTATTACACCATACTTGATTATTTAAAATTGATGAATATCGACATAAATGCGTATCGAACTTTTTTAGCCAATGATTTGGAAGAGCAATATCGTTATACGATCGTGGCTCATCAAATTCAAGATGAACACTATTTAACTTTACTGGAAAGAAAAGTTTATACCCAAATTGAAAATGAACTTCTTACTTTTTTGACTTTTCCAGTTGATGAACTCGTCGGGTCTAGTTTATTAATGAATAGTGATCTCTATATCCATTATGGTAGCCAAACAATACCTATTCATGTTGGGCATATTGATCGATCTGATAATGATTTGAATTCACTGATCAACTCGATTGAATATTCATCGGAAAATAAAGAACAAAGGTCTTTGAGTTCATATGACGAGAATTCCCTTACAGCTTATGTCATTGCTTCTGATTCAGTCAGCGACATGAACTATATTCAATTGTCATCAATGACTTTGTTTGATCTATTTACTCAAGATTTCATGAATTGCTTTATCCTTATTATCTTTATATTAATCGTTTTAGGGGGCAGTGATCTGTTTTTACGCCATCCGAAAAGTTTACGGACCTATCAAGATCATCTTAAGTATGATCAATTCAAAAAAGAACGAACCAGAAATTCTTAAAAATGAACGTTTCAATGAGCTATCTTTTATCGAACAAAATATCGATGAATTGTATTCTGAAAATCTGGAGCTAAAAGCATCGAAGGAAAGTACGATAAACACTTTGCAGTCTGACTTTCTCATAGAGTTATTTTCTGGTGAACTGGATAGTCCTATTCTCCACGAACAATTAAAAGAAATTCAATTAGATGACTATTTTGAAGGTGGCACATTAGCATTGCTAACTATTGAAGGGATTACTTTAGAAGAAACTAAATTCACTAGAGATAATTTGCTTACCTTTAGAAGTAAAATGCTGAACGCTATCGCTAGTAGTAAACCTACTCTAACTTACAAACTCATTCCTTTAGACTTTCAAAATTTCTGTATTCTTTTCTCAGAGAAAAATAAAGTAAAAGTTGCTAAAATGTTGAACGCTATTATTCCCAGTATTGAAAGTCAATTAAGTCGTAATTTGACCTTTTCGGTCGCCACAGAAGTTCCGTCAATTAATCAATTCAAGGATGCCTTTGCTGAGGTCACTAAAATGATGCAAGATAAGTTCAAATACACAAATACTCAATTGATTTTTCCCGATACAGAAGAAATCACCGACAGCCAATTGCTTCCTTATACTTTTGAAGAAGAACGTAAACTCTTTAACGCAGTGATCGATAATGATTTGGAAAAAGCCATTTCGTATAGCCAATCAATTCTTGATCACTTATTTCGTGATGAACAATTGAATAGCTTCAAGATTACTGAATATAAAATTGTACTTTTTAATACTATTAAAAGAATACTGAGTCATCAAGATCAATCTTTTCATACATTCTATGATAAAAATCGCGATCTTTTTAACCAGTTAAGTACTTCATCTATTCCTGTTATTTACAGTACCTTTCAGAAAATTTTCAAAGTACTTTTTAACGATTGTATTTTTAGCCATGCAATTACTACTGATCCGACTACTTTGAGTATCATAGAATATATTGATCAAAATTTCATGAAAGACTTGTCGTTAACAGACTTATCTATTGAATTTGAATTATCGGAAAACTACATCAGTCGATTACTGAAAAAGAATTCAGATATAAACTTCAAAGCCTACATCACAGAACTTAAAATCGCCAAATCAAAAGAATTGTTACTAGAAGGAAAATACAACGTGACTGAAATTAGTGAAATGGTAGGTTATAAGCATGTAAATACTTTTATTCGAACGTTCAAGAAACATGTGGGGTATTCACCTGGGGAGTTTTCGAAGGTTTTATAAATTTCAAAAATATACATTTCAAATATGAGAAAACCCCAAAAGTTAGATTCTTCTCTAAATTATGGGGTAATTCCATATAAAATATTTTAATTTTGCATTGTAATTAATTTCTTTTCTGATTACGTAAATTATGATGAGCTCTCCATATCTTTATTAAATTATGGCAGATATAAGCAATGAACCGGGTATGCAGTTATTTCCCACTCTTTTCATACAACTTTATAGGTTATTTATTGATTAGAGTTTGGATTTGGTTTTCCATCTTAGGTTCTATGATGGCATTTCCTTTGTATTCTAAAACCCCAACAAATTTTTTGACTATTATTGCATTTTTACGATCTAAATAGAAAAAATTGATAAAAGCTTCGCTATAAGCAACAACCAATAGAAATTGTATAAGAAAAGTAATTATAAGCATTACGTATGCTATCAATACTACGAAGTCTAAGAACGTACTCAAAGGTAATAAGTTATCCGTTAAATCCGAGTCAGTAGCTTGAGATATTGCAATAGATAGCAAAAAACCAACTGGAGTTAAGAAAAACAATAGTAAAAAATTATTAAAATATTTCACACTCACTTCAAACTTGTAGTTACTAGATTCAATAACTTTATCACACTCTTTTAATATTTTTTGTATATTAGCTTCATTATTAATATTTAAATTGTCAAAAATTTCTTTTGTAGTAGTAACTATACTTATATCATCCCTAGAAATTAAAGTAGGCTCCAAGTCTGAGGTTTTTTTAGCCAATATTAAAGTAATGAAAGTCATTGCGATTAAGATTAACTCTATTATTACAAATAAAGTAACAGCTCTTGAAATACTCCATCCATTATCTATAAACACAATTTTCCAAGCTTCCCAAGAATACAGGAAAAAAACAGCAGCAAATACTAACAGAAAATATAATAGTAATAGCCCGGTTGATTTTCTTTTCTTCTTTAAAAAACTTAAGTATTTTAGCTTTGAATTAGCTTTACCATATTTTTCTGTTATGCCGTAAACAACTTGTTGGTATATCCAAGAACTTGAATTATTAATAAATAACACTCCTATGGTTAATTCATATCTTTAATTAGTTGATCTTTTAATTAAAAGTAGTATTCAAAATTTTTTATTAGATTAAGGACAAAAATGTATTTTATACTTTTTTGAATTATCTGACTTGTAGTTACTAATCTATTCCCAAAAGCTGCTTCAAATTCCACTCTTTTTTTGCGAAATAGTATTTTCATCCGGTTTAACGCTTCTATCGATATCATAATTCCTCTTCACATAATAGTTTAAGCTAAAGGTCTAATAAAGGATATCGTTAAACTAAACGATTCAACGATAAGAATGTTAGCTCCTAATGTAAACAGTAGTACAACCAGAGCCGCATTAAGTATTATCGATACAATTTGAATCATATTCGTGACATTCTACCTTTGGTCAGCTTGAAGCAACATTTGATAAGTGATATCAAAATAATATTGAACGGATAGCCTACCATTAGAACTAAAATATGAATAACAAAAAAGTCTTCCGTATTGAGAAAAGGCTACAATCAATTAGAGCTCACTGATCCTTTTGAGCGTTTGAAGGTATTTCTTTATTTTCCAGACAGTATTTCAGGTAATTTGTTACAACGATTGACATATCCTTATCTAATTCGGCAAACAGTTTTTCTACATCGTCTCCTAGCATTTTATCAATTAATATAACGTGGTTTCTTTCAAAACTTTCCCTATCTACATAACCGTTCGCTTTCTCAAGGACATCTTTCTTTTCAAAAAGTTTATTTCTGCTATATTGGCTATTACAATAATATTCTTTAGAATTTAAATTGTTTCTAAATAAGAATTGTCCTTCTTTTAATTTTGCATGAAAATAATAGGTCTCCCCATTATCAACGATAGCTAGCACTCTTTTATTTTTCTGCTTATCTGTAATATATTTTCTACTAAATATAATAATAAGCTGTAAAGTTGCAGAAAAAAAGAATCCCGTTAACATAGTCATTATACTGCTATCCACTTTAATTATTACATATAGTAGACCACCCAAAAAACTTGTCAAAGCTATAACAAGTATAACTAAAAAATTCGAAGTGTTTTCATCTTCAATTGTTAACGTATCTCTAAAAAATCTTAACTCATCCTTATTCATAGACTTAAAGTACAAAAGTATAAAATTAAATCTATTATTGGATAAAAAATTGACGACCCCTGCGTATGTTGTTAGCAACAATATAATAAAACTTACATCTTGTGTTTCCAATGTTATTCCTCCCTTTTTTTATTTACTGTAACTTACAAGCGTCCAAATCCAGCAAGATATCTAGACCAGTATCCTGTTGTGAATGAAGCTTCCGCAACTCCGGTGGAAGTTTGCGCACCGATGAATTTTCCGTCTCCGAGATAGATTCCTACGTGGTCAACGGATCCGGATTGACTGAAGAAAACCAAATCTCCGGGTTTGGCTTCTGACTGAGGGATTTTAGTTACTTGATTAAATTGAGTAGTCGTTGTTCTGGTGATATTAAGCCCTGCTTGACGGAACACATATTGTACAAACCCTGAACAATCAAATCCTACAGGCGTTGCACCTCCATACAAATAAGGTGACTCTTTCAGATCATTTGCAATATTGATAATGGATTCGCTTGAAGAAGCAGATACATAATCCACTGGCTTATTAATACTAGGTTGCTTTAGATAGTTTCCTAGTTGCATTTCTATTTCAGTTGAAACAGAAATGGATCCTCCTAGTATTGTCATATGCGTATACTGACTGTTTTCTAAGTAATCTTTTTGGGTAGTACTTAAACTAGGATTTCTCGTTAATAAAATCCCAGTATTGTTTTTCGCTGCTAGTACAGATCCTGTTAATGCATCAGCGAAAGTCATTCCTGTAGCTACAGATAAATGATTTCCTTCTATACCAAAGTAATTAAGAACTTTTAAATTTGTTTGGAATCGATCTTTACCTGCTAAACGAGTTGGTTTATTCAATTTATTTTCCACATCTTTAGAGACTGCTATGTCTCCACCAATGATAAACGTCTCTTTGTATTGCTTTAAAGCAGATTCATTTGGTAGTGCAGATGGCCTAGTCAAATAAATGGGCATACCCTCTTTAGCTGCAAAGGGGGCTACAGACAACGCATCCGCAAAATTATAACCATCTACAACAACTGCTTTAGTAGAAGTAACCTTTAGATTCATTCGAGTTGCAATCACTTCAGCTGTTTCAAAACGCGTTTTCCCAGCTAGACGTTCAGTGCTTATGCCAAGTCCTTTTAATTCACTTTCAATCGATTGGGAGATTGCTGCTTCGCCACCTAAAATGACGGCTTTCTTAGCACCTAATCTTTTAATTTCTTTTATCGTCTCTTCTCTTAAGCCCCCACCGTGAGCAAGTAATATGGGCGCGTCATTTTGATACGCTAATGGTCCACCAGATAGTGCATCCGCAAAATTCATTACATTCGCAATAAAAACCGTATTGGATTTTTCAAAGCCAGCTTTACTGATATTAGTAGCCGTTTGATACCTGGTTTCTCCACTAACCCTAGTAATAGTTCCTTCTGTAGCATTTACAACGGTATTCTGATTCAATGTTGCAACCGTTCCTAGTGACAATCCTATCACTGTTATGTATTTTAATAATTGGTTTTTCATAATGTTCCTCCAAATTCTTTATACCTTTACTATTATCGGATATTTATGTTTGAAAATAAATGATAAAGTGTAGTTTTTCAATATACTTTTGATTCTTAGACACATTTAATTGTCATATCAAAACGAAATCTTTTAGAGTTATGCACTTTATGACCTTTAAATAATATTTAATATAAAAAAGTAGCACTCCATTACTACTAGAGTGCTCCCAATTCTATTATAAATTATCGACGAGTGTTAGTACCGATATAATTCCTACTCCATAATGCGGATATGCTAGACCGTTAATTGTATAAATACCATTAGCATCTCTTGTTCCTAATCTCGTTTTACCGTTAGTGACTGGTTGGGCCGCTATCGTAAACCCTCTAAAGAGTTTATCTTCCATATTGGCTCTATGACTTGGTGAGTTCATCCATTGGTCAAAAAAGTATTCTACGATAAATTTTTCACTGACGATTTCATAGGGATTATTTGCATTGTACTTAAAGGCAATATTTTCGCCTACACCTTTGTTTAATAACTCTTTACTGTAAACTGAGTGCGTAGGTTTTCCATTTGGCAGTGTATGTCCTTTATATCCATTTATACCAAGGTAACCGTAATCCGCTAAACTTTTTGCAATCTGCTTTGTTCCATTTACAAAATTATCTGCTGGCTTTAAAGTACTTAACCCTAGTTTTTTTCTGTGAGCATTAATTAACTTTGCAAACTCGTCATTTAATTTACCGTAATCTACTCCATTTGCTAGTTGTTGTAATTCTTCTTGCGATAAGTTAACGTACTGATCTTTTTCTTTTCTTGTCATGTTTTTCGCTAAATCGTAAGCTTCTTTATCCGCTTTACTCAAAATTTCTTTCACACGATTATTAGTTTCTTTTTTCAATTGCATGGGTGCACTAGTCTGTTGTTCGTCACCTTGTAATTGTGATTCTACTTTTGATGAAACTGAAATAGCTCCTCCAAGTATTGTGTATTTTTTATAGTTACCTTTATTTAAAGAGTCTTTTTGAATATCACTCAATTCGGAATTCTTTGTCAACAATATTCCTGTATTGTTTTTCGCTGCTAAAACAGATCCTGTTAATGCATCCGCAAAATTCATTCCGGTAGCGATTGATAGTTTCTCAGTTCCATTACTAAAGTGATTTAGTACTTTTAAATTTGTTTGAAATCTGTCCGCACCAGCTAATCGAGTTGGATTGTTTAATTTGCTTTCAACATTTTTAGATACTGCTGTTTCTCCACCAATAACGTACGTTTTGGTGTATTTCTTCAGCTGGGTTTCGCTGTGCAATTTAGCTGGTCTAGTTAAATATATCGGCATGCCTTTTTTCGCCGCAAAGGGAGCGATTGATAAGGCATCCGCAAAGTTGTATCCATCTACTACTACTGCTTCTTTGACATTACTATTACGAGTCAACTTATCAGCGATGACTTGAGCGGTATCAAAACGTGTCTCTCCTGCAAGACGCTCCGTACTCAAACCTAATTTCTTCAATTCATTCTCAATGGATTTAGAGATAGCTGCTTCTCCCCCTAAGATAATTACGTTACGAGCGCCTAGACGTTTGATTTCGTTAATGGTTTCTGCTCTTAAACTACTTCCATGAGCTAATAAAATAGGTGCATCCTTTTGAAAGGCTAAAGGTCCTCCAGCTAAGGCATCCGCAAAGTTCATTGCATTGGCAATAAAAACAGTATCCGATTTATCAAAACCAGCCTTACTTATATTCGTAGCTGTTTGATACCTTGTTTCTCCACTTATACGCACAGTTGAAAGTTCTGTAGCACTTACTGCACCATTTTGAGTACTTCCTATAATTCCAATGAATGATAGCGTTGCTATTGTTATATATTTCCAGATAGTCTTATACATATTCTTCCTCCGTATTTTCTCTTTGTATGCATATTTAATATCGGAGTTTATGTATTACTTTTAAGAGCATAACTTACTTTTAACAACACCTTGGTACAACCACTTCAAAACCTTGCGAAGTATTTTTTGCACAAAAAATAGGATTAATGAACCGAGAATTCATTAACCCTATTTGAACTAAATTGAAAATTATATGAACTATTACTTTTTAGTCCAAACATGGAAATATGTTTCTTTTCCAAAAATTCGTCTCTCAACAAACTCTAGATCGTTTTGAGAAAATACATACGTATGAAGTCTATTACTAAGAAAAGTTTCACCGGAATTAGCGATACCTTCTTCAAATACTACAGTAATGTAGTCTGAATACTTCTCGATTTCATATCCTCCAAAAAATATAGAGTCATTCGCAAAATTTTTGCTTATTCGATCAATATTATTTATATGTTTTTCAGATGGCAATAAACGTGAACCCCTAAATTTATGGACATATATTGTAGGTGTTGATGGACCAAAGCTTGTTTCATCACCCATTTCTAGATATCTATCAAACAGTTTGTTTTTATCAAGTATCTTATTAACTGCATCATAGATTCTATTTCCATCTGTAAATGTTATACCTTCTATTTTAAATTCTAAAAATTTAGAATCACTAGATGAACGACCTTCACTTATGCGTAATTGACCATCTAAAAAATCTTTAGCTGGAGTATAAGTAACATCATTCTCTACCATTGATTTCACTGTCTTTTCAAATGCCTCTAAATTAAGTGGTGCTGTATAATCCTCAAGCAATACTTCCACTGAATGTCTAAGTTCATCTACTCCAGCTTTGTCTCTTGGGAATACCCATCTAATGCCTCTATTGTCTAATTCTTTAGTGAATCGATCAATTGTACTATTATCTTCAACATTATCAGAGTAACCATAAGGTGTATCAAATTCAAAGTTGACTGATCCGGTGTACTTTCTATTGTCTGTTACTTTATAATCTAGTGTTGAGCTTTCCAAAATGTTATTTATAATATTAGAAAGATTCTCAGGAATTTCTCTATTTAATTCCAACTCTTCTATAAAAGCTGACAATTTTGACTGAACACCTTTGGATACTGCAGTTTCTCCACCAATAATTGAAAAACTTTTGAATTTGTTTTTAGTCAAGTATTCATCAAAGCCATCTCTACCATTATCTCTCACTAACATTACGGCTGCATTATTTTTTGCGGCTAGCACAGAGCCTGTTAATGCATCTGCAAAATTCATACCTGTAGCAATTGATAACGTTTCTTTCTCAACTCCAAAATAATTCATTACTTCCAAATTAGTCTGAAATCTATTACTTCCAGAAATACGAGTAGGACTATTCAATTTATTTTGAACACTTTTTGATACGGCTGTTTCTCCGCCGATAATATATGTTTTATTGTATTTTCTCAAACGAGCTTCATCAGGTAATTTAGCTGGTCTAGTTAAAAATATTGGCATACCTTTTCTTGCAGCAAAAGGTCCTACTGACATTGCATCCGCAAAATTATAACCATCTACTACAACTGCTTCTGTAGAATCAGTATTTTTACTTAACTCTTCTGCAATAACTTCCGCAGTTTCAAAACGAGTATCTCCTGCTAAGCGTTGAGTACTCAAACCTAATTTTTTCAGTTCATTTTCAATTGATTTAGAGATAGCAGCTTCTCCACCTAAGATAACGGCTTTACTAGCTCCTAGTCGCTTAATTTCGTTAAGTGTTTCAGGTCTCAAGCTACTTCCATTAGCCAGTAAAATAGGAGCATCTTTTTGAAAAGCTAATGGACCTCCAGATAATGCATCCGCAAAGTTCATTGCATTTGCAATAAAGACTGTCCCTGACTTTTTAAAACCAGCTTGACTAATATTGGTAGCTGTTTGATATCTGGTTTCTCCACTAATTCTAACTACAGATTGTTCTGCCGCATTGACCGAACTATTTTCAGATAGTAGTGAAATTGTATTAAATGACAAAGCTGCAACAGTAATATATTTTACTAATTTGATTTTCATGTTATCTCCTCGTTATCGTTTTTTTTATACCACTTTTATTATCGGATCCTATTCATAATTTTAAATAAGGTATATCACGTATTACATGCTCTATGTCCTTCTCTCAATAAATCATTAACTGTCTTAACCGGATTAAAGGTAGACGAAGGGACTTCTACAAACAATGTATTCCAATGGTGCATTGCGCCATTCCAAAGCCCTGGATGTTCTAAGGCTTTTAACTCTCTACCATTATGTGTCTTTTCAGTAATGAAATATCGATCTTCGTTTACAAATTCTGTTAAATCATACTTAGCACCTTTATGATCCTTAACAAAGCAAACTAAGTCAACTGGATTAAAGTATTGAGAAGCGTTTAAAATTTCGACTTTTTCTTCATCGTTTAAATCAATCTCTGAAGTTTCACATATTTGTAAATCAAGATAATCTCCGTTGTCCACTATAAAGGGACCTCCACCAGGTTCTCCTGAGTTTTCAACGACTCCACATACTCTAAGCGGTCTATCTAAAAATCGTAAAGCTTTTTCTTTTGTCCACTCACTTTTTAATGTGATATTCAAAGTGTCATTCATGAAAGCTTTAATTTCTTCAAGATTATAATCATTTGTTAATAGACTCTCAATATACTGATCAATCTGCTTTTTAATTTCTAGACCAATACTTGCTAATTGCTTTTTAGAGTCAATGGTTTCTTCTATACGGCTTCTATGACACACATTATCAATATTTTTGATAAAGATAATATCTGCATCTAAGTCATTCAAATTTTCAATCAAAGAGCCATGTCCACCTGGACGGTATAAAACTTCTCCATTTTCTATAAGAAAAGGCTTATTACCCATATCAACAGCCATTGTATTCGTTTCTGGCTTTTGAAACGAATAAGTTATATTAATATGTTCTTTTCCCTTAGTTGCTTCTTCCACATATTCGTTAAACAATCCTTCATGTTCTTTTGAAATTGTGAAATGCAATTTCACGTTCCCATTGTTGAGATACTGTTCGCCTTCGAAAATTTGTTCATCGATAGGAGTAGTAACAAAAGATCCATAATCATGCATTTTAATTAATGCTTTGGGTAAGCTGCTTAATTGTAAGTTTTGATGTAGTACAGAATTTATAATACTCTTATCTTCATCGATAGAATGATTAATATTGTCGGGAATGATTAAATTGTTTTTGATTTCCATATAGAAAGGGAAATATCTTATATTTTCTAAGAAAAAGCGTACACTTTCATTTTTTTCTTGATTTTCTAAAAAATTATATAAATCTTTAAACATTCTGGAAGCTGCACCACTTGCAGGAATGAATTTGATGCATTTCTTATGTTTAAAATCAGCTTTTATATTTTGGACAGTACTGAGTTCTTTTTGAGTGACTGCTGCTTCGATATTAACGTAACGAGTTCCTAATGTGAATTTTTCAATTGACATTTTGTATAATACTCCTCATTTTTTAGAATTTAAAAGTCAACACGATTTTGTATTTATTATATTCAAGGTGTTTTTAAATATTATATTCTTTTTTGTTTGTATCTTTATTCTAAAAAATTAAGTATAAATATTGTCAGTTAGTTATACAATATGTATAACTAAAATATTGAATTACTTTAACAATTGAGAGAGTGCAAAATTGTTCACTCTGTTGCACTCTCTCAATGTCGTAAAGTTTTTATATTGTAAAAGTGTTTTATAAAACCTTGAATATTTTATTTCATTAATAAAAATTAAAAATACTAATCTTTTATTGAAGATTTATTTAAAAATATATTCAATAATTTTTTAAAATCTTCACTATATAAAATGAAGTTAATTGCTACACTGATTGTACCGGCAATTAGTGTCATAACCAATGCTTTTATTACCCAGTCAATATAAGTATCAATATTATTAATTCCAATAAACAAGGATAAACCGTAAACGATGACAAAAATTGATATATTTGTTGAAATTCTTTTAACAAGATAAAACTTTTTAAAATGCAGTATATTATTAATGGCAAATAGCATATAATCAAGTGTTCTGAATAGCATTGAAATTAGAGTTCCAATTGCTACTCCTATTAAGCCAAGTAAATTTACCATTATCAAAGAAATGAGAATATTACTTACAGCTTCTATGTAAGCTCCTTTTTTAGTTTCTTTATACTTACCTGCTGCTAAAGCTATTGATTGATATGGCAATCTCATACTGTAGAGTGCTTCTGCTAATAGTATAAGGTATGCAAAAGCGGGCCTAATATAATTAGTATCTTCAACTCCTGTTGTATATATTTGTACAAAAGGTAATATCATTACAATTGCAGTTGAGAAAATAGTAACTGTAACTATAGAAGATCCTGTATCAACCATTGTAAAACTTTTCTTTAAATTCTCTGTCTCATTATTACTAATCATGTTTCCAAAAGCTGCTTCAATACCAGATGAAAATATCTTTACTATATTCGTAATTGAGCGAACAATCATAGAGTAGATTGCATAGACAGATACATCATATAAAGATGAAAACAAAGTTAATATTACTACATCAGTATTTGAATGAATAAAATAAGCCATATGATGCCCTAATCCGTCTCTTTTCTGAGATACTGCATTGTTGTCACTTTTAACTTTTTTGTCAAGACTATAATGTTTATTAACATAAAAATGAAGTACTATTGGTCTAATTAAAAAGATAGTAGCACTAAACAGTCTAACTATATGGATACTTGATCCGAAACTGATCAGTGCTACAATAATAATCGTATTTATAATTATTGTAACTACTTGGATATAGTTGGCTATATATTGTCTTTGATCTGCTTGCAGTAATGTCTGGTAAGTTATTCCAAAGTAGTATTGGCCAAAAGTACTTATTCCAATTATTCCAATAAGAGAAGAGGTATAAAACCAATCAAAAGAATTTTCAACAATTAGTGGATAAAATATCATTAACACAAAAATATACAATAAAAAGAAGTAACTAATTTTTCTAAAAAAAACTTCCGTACTCTTTGTAACTATGCTTAATTGTTTTATATCATTTTCTGCTAAAGGTTTATAAAGTGCAGCTCGAGTTACCCCAGCGATTCCACCTTCAACAAGTGCTATATAACTTAAAAATTGGGTAATAGAAGAAGTTAACCCATTAACGTCCGATCCAAAGGCTGTAAGAATAAACCTTGGAACTATTAATCCAGAAATTGCGACAACTATCTGTAAAACAAATGATGCAGAAATATTTCTTAAAGCTTTTTTTGATCTCACTTTATTCACCTCGTATATTTAAAATTTAGAGTAGTACCTCTCTTAATCAATTTAAATAGTATCTATCCCTTCAGAGTATAAAATACTTATTCCAATTTAAAATTTCATTTTAATTGATTAGTAAAGATCTACTAAATATGTTAAATATATATTTTAAAATTTATTTTATTATCAAATCTGTACTACTTAAATAATGCTATATATTTTTCTTTGTAATAAACGTTTTATAACTTTGATTCAATTTGATTTGAAAGTAACGCAAAACAATTGAAACTATTAATACAAACAAAAATCTTATTACAAAATTAGAGTTAAAGAAGAATAACTCTTCTTTATAAATTTGTAAAAAGTAAATTGGGAATATATGAAGCAAGTAAAGCCAAAAAGAATTATCCGAGAAATAGTAAAACAACTTTAGATCTTTCAATTTATTAAAGACCTTCCAGTCTAAAATCGTATAACTAAATAGCCCAAAAGTTAGTGCATAAGAAAAGTAATATAGGGTTGGAGGATACTTGAAATTATTCGTAAGTTCAAAACTATAACCGAGTAATAGTACTGAATATATGACTAAGAAAAGGGATGCAAGCATAGCTACCTCTTTACGACTAAATTGTTTAATTCTAATACCTAAAGCAGCAATCCATCCATAACCAATAGTGAACAAAATGAAATGCTCAAAATAAAACTTAGTGTCACTATCTAAAGTTTTTGAAAATACCATCAAAGTTTCGTAGAATATAAAAAGTAGAAATAAAAATAGTAAGTAATGCTTATTTTTCTCCATTTTAATATTGTATTTATACAGAAAAGGAAGAAAAACTGCTATTGAAATAAATACTTGAATTATCCAAACATAATCTATTCCGTCAATAAATGTAAAGGTGAAAAAAATTTCCCTTGTACTAAAATAAAATTGTTCATTAGTAATAATAGACATTACATAAAAAAAAGTAAAAAATATAATTAATAATCCCCAAGTTGGGAGTACTAATTTTTTCACTCTTTTAATCAAATAGTCTTTTAACCGAACATTATTTTTATTACTTATAGAAAAAGATATACCCATCAATAATACCATTAAGGGAACATCGAAACTTCTAAGTTGTATAAAACTATCTGGAGGATTTACATGAGCTAAAACAATACCTAATAAGGCAAGACTTCTTAGAACATCAATTTTTTTATCCCTATTCATAGTTTGCTTCATAGTCATTAACTCCCGCCATCTTCTAAAAACTGTTCTATCTTTTTACCTAATAATACAATTATTTAAGTTAAAGAAAATATCTTTAAAATTAAATTAATGAAAAAGTTTACTTAGTTCTTCATCAATATTTTCTTTATTTATCTCGGTACCAAAATCACTAGGCACTTCATTAAGTTTTCCGTCTAAGTAGTAAGTAATATAATCACCAACATGAGGATAATAATGATCAGAATCTTGATAGTTTTCTTTGTCTGAAGTCACACTATTATTTCCAATGAAATTATGAACTTCTCCAAAAACTTCAACTGTTTCTCGTATCCATCTTTTAAATTCATCTTCTTTGTTTTCTTCTTTCAATGTTTCAAACAATTCAATAGTAATGGGATTTGTAAAAACTACAAATTCAGTATTAGGATATTTATTTTTAAGAATAAATAATTCTTCTTTGTAATTGGTATTATAAATATAGCTTTCATCATATCTAGTATTCCTAAAAAATTCTATTCTTTTTTTCATATTATCTTCAGTCTCTTTAACACTGTATTTTTTTGCAAAACCTACATTATTTCTATTTCTATAAGAAATATTTTTATCCGAACCAAAGTATTTATTGAGAGAATAATAAGAATTTTCAATAGAATTAAAAAATGTATCAATCGACAATAATTCCTTATACCTGAATGAATCGTCTGAAACATTAGTTAATGCTTCAGTTAATAATGATTGGTTATAGATATCTGCACCATTTTCTTCTCGCGTAATAAAAAAATCTAACCCTATAATAATTTTTTCTAGTTCTATACCATCTTGTTGTTCAATAACAAAATCAATTATACTTTCAAATTCTTGATATGCTGCTGATGGAACACCATAATTAAAAGTTTTTTCATTGAAATGTTCTTGATTAATAAACTCAATTCTACTACTTCCAAGTAATAATGTATTATAAGTATCAGGTTTATATTTCAAATAATTTGCTTTTGATTTTCTAAAGTTAGAGCTAACTTGTACTGCGTTAAAACGATTACTATGATTAAAAGACCAGTTAGGATCTACAAAAGTATTAAACGTTATTATTAAAATTAAAAAAATCATCACTGATAGAAGAAGTGTAATGACCCAGGTTTTACTTGATTTAAGATTATTTTTGTACAAAATACAACCTTCTTTACAATTGATTTCTAAAAGTTGAAATATAAAAACTCAGTTACTCTGATCAAAAACAAAACTGAGACACTTAATATTATAAAAGTAGTAACACCTTCTTTTTTATTGTTTGTGAACTCAATTGATTTTTGATATGTATTTTTGAAAGTTAAAGTAGCTATCAAAACAAAGAACACCAAGATTAAAATTTGAATTGAACCTGCAAGAGAGATGTCTAATAAACTCTCAAGTAGAGTAACAATAGATAATAATCCAACATTTGTATCATAAACATCTAACAATCCTAACTCTATACCATTTAAACCCAACATTCCTAATATTAAATTTATGGCTTGATTGATTGAATTTGAACGAAAGATAATCCACGTAAAGTTGACAAATTGAAAAGTAATAAACCAAGCAAACCATTTAGGTAATTTATAATTGGAATATTTTTTCCATAATCGATAAATAATGCTAGCTATTCCATGGCATACTCCCCAGATTATAAAAGTCCAACCACTTCCATGCCATATTCCACTAATTAAAAATACTAAAAATATATTAATATATATTCTATATAATCCTTTACGATTACCACCTAAAGGTATATATATATAATCAGTTAAAAATTTGCTTAACGTTATGTGCCATTTTTGCCAGAACTCTTGTATATGAATTGATTTATACGGTGAGTTGAAATTTAATGGCAATCTGATATTGAATAATAAACCAATACCTATAGCCATATCAGAATACCCACTAAAGTCATAATAGAGCTGGAACGTATAAGATAAACTTGCAATCCAAGCATGAAGGAAAGGTAAAGGTTCACTTGAAGAAAAGCCTTGATTCGCCCATACTGCGAAAGAATCTGCTATAATTACCTTTTTAAATAGTCCAATCGAAAAAATATAAAGTCCAAGGGCAACATTTTCATAATTTAAAATCTTATTTTTCTCTAAGTTTAATTGAGGTAAAAGCTCTCTATGATGAACTATCGGTCCTGCTATTAACTGAGGGAAAAATGTTACGAAAAGAGAATAGCTGATGAAGTCATAATCTTCACTATTTCCTTTATAAGTATCTACTATATAAGCAATTTGTTGAAAGGTAAAAAAACTAATAGCTAACGGCAGAGCTAAATCCAATAAATCAATTGAGAAATTAGAGAGACTATTTAGGTTTTCAATTAAAAAATCAAAATACTTAAAATATATAAGTATTCCCAAATTAAAAGAGATTCCAAAAATCAACAATAATTTCCTTATTGTGTCACTAGAGTTTAAATTACTATTTTTTATTAAAAATTTCCCCGTAAAAAAATTGACAAATATAGACGCTAAAATTAATAAAACGTATGTATATTGCCAATAACCGTAAAAAAACAATGAAGCTATTAGTAAAAAAGCTTTCCCCAATTTCAGATTTATTCTATTAAAAAAAAAGAATAATACTACTACAATTGGTAAAAAAATAAATATAAATTCTAATGAATTAAATAACATGTACTTCCTCGATTCAAGTATTCATAATTTTATATGTCTAATTTTAAATGTGATCCAATCTTAAGATCATATTCTTCCGGTACAAAATTACCCATTCCACTTTCAGGATAAAAAGTTAATTCTCCAAAAATTATTTCAGTATCTAACGAATATAAGTCTACTCTGACAAAAGGGAATCCCTCAGATAATTTTTTAGATATTTCAATCATTCTATCAAGATTGATAGGTTTACTTATTTTTTCAATAATATTAGGATATTTATATTTAACATTTAACAAATTCCACTCGACATCGTATAAATTTCTTTTATGTTCAGAAAACCGATCTGAATCAACTTGAATGTATTCAACTTTCCCATTAAAACAAAAAAACTTATAATCATTTGGAATTTCTTGGTTATCCAGTAATAATTTTTCTACAATAATCTTATTGTTTACATTTTTATAAGCCCATTCTCTTCCAATTTCATAATTATTTGAATTTAAACTATTTTCAATTTTGGATTTTTCTTTATTCCAATTAAAATTACTTTTATCTCTACAAATTATAATATCCCCCCAGCCTGCAGTAGTTTTCATCACAAATTCATTAGGAAGATTATCAATGTCTATTTCATTTATGCTATTATATACTCCATAAAGTTCATTCAGAATATTGGAGTCCAACCTATTTTCAATGATTGTTCTAACTTTATATTTATCCACACAAGTAGTCAATAAATCATTTCGATAATTTATTTTCATCCATTGTATCTTTTCATTGAATGTTTCAGGATTTTTTAGATTTAATTTTTTGCCAGTTTTATTCTCATATAGCCTTTTAACAAAAAATTTGTCAGGTATCATAGGCTTAATATGATTATGATAAAAATATCTAAAGTTCATTATAAGATTTCGCTCCTTTTTATACCTATATTATATTTTTATCTAATAATTAATAAAAAATTTTTTATAAAAGAAAGTGTAATATTCAAATTAAATGGTTTAATTTTATAGTTCTTCCACAAGTACTTTAAAGCAGTCTTCAATTCTTTAGCTCTAAGATATTGTATAGTTAAAACCTTGTATTTTAGACTTAAAGCCTGCGGATCTTTTTCATAATAAATAAAATATTTTTTTATTATTTTTTCTATCGAATCAATTTTTTTATGTGGATTACTCGTAATTCTCTCTCCCTTATGACTATTATAATTGCATAAGGGTTTATTAATACATTTAATACTAAACTCTTTACTAATTCTTAACCATAATTCATAGTCTTGTTGGGCCATCATTTCTTCATCAAAGCCATTTAACCTTTCTAAAACACTTGTTTTTATTAGTGGGAATGAAGTTGAGCCAATATAATTACTTCTAAGCAACATACTAAAGCTAAAACTATCATCGTATTCTTTTCTTTTGATTAGTTTTGAGCTAACTTTATTATTCCTAGTGGTTATCTCATTATACCAACAATACACTAACCCCAAATTTTCAGATTTATAATTTTTAAAAGTATTATATTGATCTTCTAATTTACTTAACAACCATTCATCATCATCATCTAGATATGCTATAAATTCACCACTAGCTTCTTTAAGACCCAAATTCCTAGAAATTTGGGCACCCACGTTTTTTTTATTAGGAATATATTTAATATTTTTATTATTGTAATTATTAAGAAGTTTTGATACCTTTAATTGATTTATGCTTGATAATCCATTATCATCAATGATTATTATTTCAGTATTTCTATAGGTTTGATTTAAAACACTTCTTAAAGCTTTATCTAAATAATCTATCCTATTTCCATAAGTAGTTATAATAACACTTATTTTTTCATTCACTTTATTAAACTCCTTAAGTCATTACATACTTTTGTAATATCGTGATTTTAATTTCCAGTCTGATTTAAAACGTCTAAACGTTTCTTTAATACCGTAATAAGTATAAACTGAAAAAATTCTCATTATATTTCTTTTTCTGATAATATTTTTCAGCCAGATGTAACCAAATATATTTTTTAAAATATCAACATTGTATTCTTCATTTTTATAAACACCAGACAATATTTTACTAAATGCAATTTTCAATATATGATAGTCAATTTTGAAGTTTGGAGAATAAATTGATTGTACATAATTAAACTTTTCTTCATTAGTTAATTGAATATTATTTGCATCAAACAGCAAATCAAAGATTTCTAGATGACGTTTGCCTGAGTCATGTTTAGTTGAACTTGTAATATTGTTACTTGAAATTCTATAATGAAGTAATATTTTATTTAAATTTACTATTCTCCCTTTTAAATGACTATCAATCCAAAGACCATAATCTTGTGAATATTTAAGTTTTTCTCGATAAGATAACTCATTGTTTATAATAAAAGATTTTCTTATCATTACACTTGGGTGCATTATTGGATTACTATAAAAAAGTGACGTGTTGATAGATTGAGTTGTTTCTGGTTTACTAAAAAAATATTCTTTATCGTTATCAAAATGTATTACTTGGCTACCAACTATATCTATTTCCAGATGATTTTGAAGATAACTGTACTGTACACTAAATCTATTACTCAAAGAGATATCATCTGCATCCATTCGAGCTATATATTCACCTTTTGCTAATTTCAAAGCTCTATTTAAAGACTTTGTAAGCCCTAGATTTTTCTTGTTTTCAATAATCTTAATTCTTTTATCTTTGAAGCTAGATAGTATATTACTTGTATCATCTGTAGAGGCATCGTTCACAATAATAAATTCATAATCGGTAAAGTCCTGTTCTAATATACTTTTTACAGATATATCTAGATATTCTTCAGCATTGTAAACACACATTATAACTGAAATAGGGATATTTGATATATTATAATTACCCATCTAACTCCCCTTTTGTCTATTATCATTAGTTACACTATTTTTTTTAGTATTAAAATAGTGAGTGGTTATAAGTATAGGTAAAAAGCTCCAAAATATCCTATATTGAATTGCAGAAGCGGTAAATTGATATATATATACATTCAACAAACTAGATACTACTACAATATTATGATAATTTCGGTTTTTAAATCCATCTTTAAAGAGAGTCCAACAAATTCTAAATAAAAATATACTAAATAATAAATAAAGAGAAAAGCCGATAAGGCCATTTTCAAATAGAACTTCAACATAAGTATTATGAGAAGCGTCTCCAACTAATATATGCATATTACTTGAACCGATACCCAAATATGGAGTGTTCCTCCATACTTCAAATCCACTTCTAATTATTCTTATTCGAGGATCGTGTGAAAACTCTGAAGCTACTCCTATCGCACCATCTAACCCAAATAGTCTAATTACTGCTGAAGAAGATAAAAGAGTTTCTGAAAACTGATAAGCTAAAAAAATGGGTAAAGATATAAAAATTAAATGTCTGAGCTTCAAAACAAATCTCTTTTGAGAAAAAAACTTAACAACAGGTATTAAAGCAATACTTGGTAACATCAACAAAAAAGATCTTGACCCTGAGAATATACCAACAACAAACAGTCCCATTATTAAAAGTATATACATATTTTGTTTAAACTTCGAAGTCGTATATATAATTTTGCCAATTATCAGTGGTACAGATAATCCTATAAATAAAACTAATGGCCCTTGCCACCTGAATGTCGATGCTATTCTAGCACCACCTCCACGAATGTTTTCCCATAGAAAGTATCTTGAAAAGAAAGGTACGCCATTAACAGCTAGAATTTGAAAAACACCTATAAATAGTACAACAATTGAAAATAAAATCCAAGTATCAACGTAACCAGTTAAATACCGTTCGTCACTGTTTAATTGATTGACTATTGTCAAAACTAGTAAAGAATAGATTGAATACTTAAACGCATATGATAATGCTCCTGTGGCTGCTACGGATTCAAGTTGTGAAACTATCAATCCAGAAAATAAAATATAGATACTAAAAATCATAATTACTAGAAATATTTTATTAATAAAGGCCTTCTTCCGTATCTTTCTACCAGTAATTAAATAACCTGATATGTATAAGATTGCTATCATATCAAAAATTGCTACTCTTCCTACAAATGTATAGAGCGCTAAATTATCTAAATCCAACACTATTCCACTGAATAATAATAAGACTAATATCATATTTAAAATTGAAAATCTTTTATTCTTCAAAATACACAACATCCTCTAACTTGGAAGTTTTAAATTTATTTATTATCAAGACTATAATTATAAAATTTTCCCCAAAAAGAATTTCTTATAATATTTAAGTTTTCTTTTTTATAATGACTTGATTTATGGAAATTCTTGATAGATTCATCTTTTTTCCATTGGTGATTTTCTAATTTGTTATCAAGTAATTTCGCGAGCTTTTTGGAATCTCCTGGCGCATGAAGATTCTCACTATCAATAAGTTCAGGTATACCAGCGATTGTAGATGCTATTACTGGACAGGCTCTACTCATGGCTTCTATCACTGCCCTCGGTAATCCTTCTTGTCGGCTTGGATGAATATAAACATCAATTTCATCTAACCACTCGTAGACGGCCGCTCCACTTGGTAGGGTTCCATCAAAAAAAACTATATCTTCAACATTATATTTCTTTGCCAATTCAATCCATTTAGTAGCATCTCCATTACCTAAAATATGAAATGAAAAATCACTATGCTTTTCTTTAATTTCTGCTATTGCTGCTATTGCAGTGTCTATACCTTTGTAGCCCGCTCCAAGGGCTGCTATCAATCCAATTCTGTTTTGGTTTGTTTTATTCAATCTTTTATCTAATACTGTTTCATCATGAACTGCTAATTCTACATTGGAACAAGATGTTGTAATCCCATTACTGGGATATCTATTTTGCAAGTATTCTTTAGTGACATATAACGTGTATTTAGATTTTTTGGTTAGATAACGGGTATAAAAAAAAGAAATAGGTGCAAACATTTTACCTTTTATGTTACCGTAATTCCAAAGCTCATCCCATGCATCAGCAACTACTTCAATTGCAAGTGGCTTATTTTCTTTTATAGCTATTGAAGCAGTTAATCTACCTAAAAAACTAGGTAGCCTACAAATTACCGCATCAGCTTCCCTAACTTCTTTTAAAATCGCAGTTTTAATTTCTTTCTTATCTTTTAATTGCGATTTAATTGAAGAAAGAGATCCTACTAATTTAAAATCTACTTCTTCTCGTGAAGATACATCTAGTTTACTGACATCTATGGACTTATCACTTTCGCTAAATCTAGATAATACTTTTAATTCATCAAAATGTTCTAAATATCGGTCCCATATATATGAAGGAAATTGTCCATCACTATACGTCACACCATCCTTTTGATAGAATCTATGATCATGCACGAATAAACATTTCAAAATAAACACCCTAATCCTTTGTATGTTAGATACAATACTATTTAAGTACATTATCGTTGTAGATTTTTTCAAGTTCATTATAAATATTCTCTTCACTAAACTCGTATATTATATTTCTATTATGATTATTCACTCTTTTTTTGTAGCAACTATTAGATTCCTCTAGTAACCTACTAATTCCTTGAGAAAATCCTAAGTAATCATTTTTTGAAAACAATAATCCATTCACACCATTTTCAATAATATCTTCATTTCCTCTGATATTAGAAGCTACAATAGCTAAATCTTTTTCTAAAGCCTCTAATAATGAGACTGGTAATCCTTCTTGTAAAGAAGGAAAAACAAATATATCTGCTATTTGTAAAATTTCATTGATGTCTTCTCTATAACCTAAAAGTTTCAAATTGACTTTAGCATCAGCAGCAATTTTTATAAGGTGATTCTCTAAGTTGCCTTTACCACATATCAGGTAGATAATATTATCACTTTTTAATTCACCTATAGCTTTAATAATGACTTCATGATTCTTTCTCTTACTTAGTTCACCAACAGACAAAACAATTTTTTTATTTATATCTATTCCTAATGAATTTTTCAAACTTATTTTATCTACTCCAGAACTATTGTTAGTTTTTATACCAATACCTGGAACGTATACTAACTTTCTGGCTGAAAAATTTTTGGCTCTATTAAAATCTTCTTGATTAATAGTTATTAATATATCTGTATAACGAGATAACACTTTTTCGATTGGGTAATACAATAACCAACTTTTTTTTGATGCTCCTTTAAAAAAATGAAATCCATGGGCTGTATATACTACTTTGGTAGGTTTATTTATAGATGCCAGCCTTCCAATTACTCCGCCTATAGGTGAATGACAATGAATAAATTCATAAGAATTATCGTTCAGCAACGAATTGACTTGTTTAAAAGCTTTAATATTATAAGACATATTCCAAACTTGCCTAGCAAAGTCTATCTGATGATATTTAACATTCAATTCTGTAAGCTTCTGCTTAAGTTTCTCTATTCTTTCATTCGATATTGTTGACCCATCTTCAAAGTTGCATGCTACTTCAACGATAAAGTTGCTATCTTTTAATACTTTAATATTAAGCATATTAAATTGATCAATCATAGAAGCAACTGATGCTAATATTAATACTCTTTTCACTATTATTCTCCTATACTTTATAACTCAGTTAGTTCAATAGATTTATCAAGGCTTATTATTTGATAATCCGAGATATAATTGCTCAAATTTTTATCATAGACTAAATTTCCAAATAGTTTATTCACTATTTCGTTTTTATTTATAAGAAAAACTAATAGTGGATTGAACACTTTTGTTAAGTGAATTCTTTTATTGTGAATTTTAGAAATTTTTTTAACCATTAAACTAGTATTAGTATATTCTTTATTCTGTGGAAAGAAAATCCCCTTATTGCCGTCTGCTACTAAAAGCTTCAAAAATTCACACAAATTTGAGATATGTAACATACTACGCTCGTTTTTGATATTTGGAAAAACAGGCAATTTTCGTGCTATTTTGGAGAGTCTCGGATAATTCCCTTTAGAATCTTTCCCGTAAATCATTGGAGGTCTGATGATTGCTATATTAAAATCTCTACTTTGAAGTTTTAGCAATTCTTTTTCTGCTTCCAGCTTACTCTTACCATAAAAATTTGACGGATTTGGAATAGTTTCACTTGTTATTATAGTTTTTGATTTTTTTGAGTCTCCATATACGATAATACTACTCATAAATATAAAATGAGTTGCGCCTTCTAATTTCGCTTTTTTTGCTAATGCCACTGTAAGATCCCGATTAACTCTATAATATTCTTTTTCCATTTTTGGATCTCTAGATACATGTGCAATTCCAGCTAAATGTAATATAGTATCATATTGATTAAAATTTATACCCTTCCAAGAATCGTCCCGAATTGAAATTGTATCGATTTCAAATTTTTCACTAGTACTTTCAATCCATTTTCTAAACTCAGTGCCAATATAACTTGTTTTGCCAGTAATTAAAACTTTTTTCATAAATTTTTTTTCCTCATATCATCGTTAGTTGGTCTTCCAGTTCCACCTTCAATAACTCCATCGCTTTTGAGTACACTGAGAAAAGTTCCGAAAAAACATTTTACATCTATTACTATGCCAATGTTTTTTACATACTCTCCGTCTAAATAAGCTTTATCTTTTATAGGTAATTCATCTCTACCATTAATTTGAGCCCAACCGGTTAATCCAGGGAGAATATTGTTTGCTTCATATTTATCTCGTTCTTCGATTAAATCATACTGATTCCAAAGTGCTGGGCGTGGACCGACTATAGACATGTCACCTTTGATTATATTAAATATCTGAGGTAATTCGTCCAAACTAGTTTTTCTAAGAAATTTACCAACGGTAGTTATATACTCTTCAGGATTCAATAATAAATGTGTAGGTGTATCTTTTGGAGTATCAGATTTCATAGTTCGGAATTTCAGAATATTAAAGTGTTCTTTTTGTTTACCTATTCGCTTCTGTTTAAATAAAATAGGACCCTTAGAATCTAGTTTTATAGCAATTACAAGTACTAAAAAAAGAGGGAGCAATATTATGACAGCAACTACTGATATTAAAATATCTGATAACCTTTTGATTGTTTGATAGTTTAATAAAATCACATTCACTCCTAGTTAGTATATTATGAAGTTAAATTTATTTAGATAAGTTTTTTCAAGAAGGTTTCTGTATCAAATTCATTTGTATTAGCAAATTCTATTAAAGTATTTCTTAATTGTTTTTCTTTTAAAATTAATAAATTTTCAACAACAATTAAAACTTCATTTAAAGAGAGATTTGTAACTTTCCCGATAAAAATTTTATCATAAACTTGTTTTTCAGTCATCTCTTCAGCAGACAAAAGTTCTTCATACAGTTTTTCTCCTGGTCTAATACCGCTTTCTTTAATTTTAATCTCATTTTCTGTATGTCCGCTCAATTTAATCATTTTACGAGCTAATTCAGTGATTTTCACTGGTTTACCCATGTCAAGTACGAATATTTCTCCCCCTTTTGCTAATGAACCAGCTTGTAAAACTAATCTACTAGCTTCAGGAATGGTCATAAAGTATCTTGTCATGCGGAAATCCGTAACGGTGATAGGACCACCATTTTTAATTTGTTCTTTAAATACTGGTATAACTGATCCCCTTGAGTTTAATACATTACCAAATCTCACTGCGACAAATTTAGTGGAACCTGTTTCATTAAGTCCAGTTACAATCATTTCTGCTATACGTTTTGTCGCTCCCATTACATTAGGTGGATTGACCGCTTTATCTGTAGAAATCATTACAAAATTCTCAACACCTGCTTCTTTAGAGGCTTCTGCAATATTTTTAGTTCCGAAAATATTATTTTTAACAGCCTCTGTAGGGTTATATTCCATCATAGGAACATGTTTATGTGCAGCAGCATGAAATACTCGATCTGGCTTATGGTTTACAAGAACTTCAAATATTCGATTACGGTCTTGTATATCAGCTATTACTGGTACAATTTCAAAATCACGATTAGGCATTTCACTTAATTCTTTGTTAATTAAGTAAATTGAATTTTCGCCGTGACCAAGTAATATTATTTTTTTTGGTGAGAAACGAACTACTTGACGACATATTTCTGATCCAATTGAACCACCAGCACCAGATATTAAAATTGTTTGATTTGTTATTTGTTCCGCTATTTTTTTCATATCAAGTTGAACTTCTTCTCTTCCCAGAAGATCAGATACGTCAATTTCTCTAAATTTATTGACCTCATATTTTCCTGAAACAATTTCTTCAACTGGTGGCATCTGATTTACTTTTACTTTAGTACTGGATGCAATATCAAATATACGGGTTAACTCATCATTGGTCAACGAAGGAATAGCTATTGTTACTTGATCGATTTCTTTGAATTCTAGAATCTCATCAATTTCTTCGATAGTACCCAATACAGGAACTCCAAATAAAGTTGTCTTTTGTTTGTTAAGATCATCATCAACAATACCAACTAATTTTATTTCATCATTGTGTTGCAAGCTCTTTATGAATAAAGAACCACCTTCTCCAGCTCCAACTATTAACGTACGAAGAGGTTCCGTTTCGCGATATTTAGTACCATTTCTTTTACGATTTTTATGCTCAATAAATATTCGCCACAGTATGCGACTTCCAGAAATTAGGCCACCTGATATTAAATACGTAAGAAAATAATATCTTAAACTTAAATCTGAATAAATGAAAATCAAAATACTTGTAGATAGTAAAAATGACCCAGTAACTATACTTCCATGTACCACGGTTTCTTTAATACTAGTATATCTATTAATTTTATCAAACATTCTAAATCTAAATGCAATAAATAAATACATTAGAACATAAGTTATTGTTATTAATACAAATGCTCTTGGATCAAAATCTATATACGGCATTAGGAAAAGGTATGAAAATACACTTGCCAAAATAATAGCGAATGTATCAAATATCATCGTGATTGCTCTTTTTGATGTCCTGGACAATAAAATCGCTCCTTTTCATATTGTTTTTGAAGTCTACAAAAATCCAAAAAAACTTCTCTTTTTTATTTTAGTGGGAGAAGGAGGAATTATAGTATTACCATTAATCAAATCTTTGGTTATTTGCTGAAATTGATTTGACTTCTCTTTTCCATAATCTTTTGCAAGCTTTTCGTAAGCTTCTTTCATATGAAAAGATTTATCAGAAGTGTTATGTGCATCTGAAGCAATAAAATGAACAAGATTAGCCTCAATAAACTGTTTACTCAATCTTTGTACATTTTTACCTAATTCCCCTGTATAACTTGATGCTGTTAACTGAGCTAGAGCTCCTTTATTAACTAACTCTTTTAGTTTATTAGGATGCTCTAAAATCTCTTTATTTCTTTCAGGGTGAACAATTATAGGAATCATCCCTTTTAATTCCAACTCATAAAAAAGTTGTTTTGTATAAACTGGAATATGTGATGGAGGAAACTCAATTAAAATATATTGCTTTCCTTCATCAACAAATAAAATCTCTTCTTTAACAATATCTGTTAGTATATTGTTATAAATTCTAATTTCTTGACCAGGAAATAAAGTTAATGGTAACTTCTCTTCGTCAATTTTTCTTTGCACTTCTAAAGTTAAAGTTTCTATTTTAGCTCTTACATTGATCCAATCATTTTTCATATGATGTGGAGTGGCCACTATATGAGTTATTCCTTCTTGTACTGCTGTTTTAGCCATCTGCAAAGACTCATCAATCGTCTTTGCTCCGTCATCTATTCCAGGTAGTATATGACAATGCAAGTCTATCATGAGAAAACCTCTTCTTATTTCAAATTTTATTCTCCATAATAATAGTAATAATAATTATCATCATTTTTTTCTACTCTGTTCAAAATGGCACCTAAAACTTTAGCATTAACTTTAGATAATAAATCTCTTGACTGAATTACTTGCTCCTTATTGACTAAACCTTTTGGAACAACAAATATTGTACCATCAGTTTTTGAGGACATCACCTGGGCATCCGTTACAGCTAGTATTGGTGGTAAATCAAATATTATTAAATCAAAATCGTTCTTCACCTCTTCGACAATTTCTGTCATTCTCTTAGAAGATAGTAATTCAGCAGGATTGGGTGGTATAGCACCACTCGTTAAAATATACAAACCTTCAGTATACGTTCTAAAAACAACATCTGAAACACTTGAACCTCGATCAGTCAACAATGTAGTCAGACCTTCAGTATTACGGACTTTAAAAGTTTTATGAACAGTCGGTTTTCTTAAATCAGCATCTACTAATAAGACTTTTTTTTCTTCATTAGCAAAAGTAGCTGCCAAGTTAGCTGAAACTACAGACTTTCCAGATGACGGACCTGCTGATGTAATCGAAATAGTTTGTAGGTTTTCATCAATCATTGAAAACTGAATATTCGTTCTTATCGTTCGAAACTGTTCTGACACTACCGCTGATGGTTTATTAACTACAACTAAACCTGGACGATCACCTGTATAATTTTTTTTCTTTTTAAATTTAAACATAACTTTTCCTTTCTATACTCGAGTACGAGCACTACGGCTGTCTGGTTCTATCGTTTTATTATTTTTAACTAGTCTACCGTCAGAAGATAGTTCATCAGGTGTCATTTCACTTACACGTCCTAAATTTGTCCAACCAATTTCTTCAACAAGAAATTTCGTATCTTTAACAGTGTTATCAAGAAATTCAATTAAAAATGATACAGCAACTCCAATCATACCACCTAATATAATACCAATTGCTAAATTCAAAGTTGTGTTAGGAGAAACTGGAGATGTATTTGCAGTCGCTTCAGAAATAATAGAAACATTATCTACATTCATTAAAGTAGGTAATTTTTCCTGAAAAACAGATGCTGTTGTATTCGCAATATCAGCTGCGCTATAGGGATTATCATCAGTTACTGCTATAGAAAAAACTTGAGAGTTATTTTCGGTAGAAACATTGATTCGACCTTGTAATGAGCTATCAATACCAAGTTCTTCTTTGACATCTTCCAAAATCACTGAGTCTCTTATAATATCAGAGTATGTGTTAATAAGTTGTACATTTGTTTCAATATCTGAACGTTGGATCAATTCCTCAGTTTGTGATCTACTTACTAACATACGTGTGGTTGAACTAAATTGAGGGGTTGCAATAAAAAATGTGTATAGTGCCGTTATAATAACTCCTACTAAAAGACTATTGATTATAAGCACAATATGCTTTTTTAACATATTGAAAATCTCAACTAAACTAATTTCTTCTTCCATAATTTCCTCCTGAAAACTGTAACAACAGTTATACTTCATAAATTTATTTTAACACTGATGAAAATCTAACAAAACATTTATTAGTTATCGTTATAAAGATCTCTAGTATATACTTTGTTTTTAACGTCCTTAATATCGTCAGTAATTCTATTAGCAACAATAACATCACAAATATCTTTAAATTCATCTATCTCTTTAATTACTTTGGAATTGTAAAAGTCATTTTCTTCTAACACTGGTTCATATACTACCACTTCTATACCTTTAGCCTTGATTCTTTTCATAATACCTTGGATAGAGGATTGTCTAAAATTATCCGATCCTGCTTTCATAACCAATCTATAAATTCCAACTCTTTTAGGGTTCTTACTTAAGATTTGATCAGCGACAAAATCTTTTCTAGTACGATTAGCTTCTACTATAGCTCCAATAATATTGTTTGGTACTTGATCATAATTTGCAAGAAGTTGTTTTGTATCCTTAGGCAAGCAATATCCACCATAACCGAAGGAAGGATTATTATAATGATTCCCGATGCGAGGATCTAAACTTACTCCATCTATAATAGATTTTGAATCAAGATTATGCACCTCAGCGTAGGTATCTAATTCATTAAAATAAGCAACTCTTAGTGCTAAGTACGTATTAGCAAACAATTTAACAGCTTCTGCTTCAGTTGAATTCATCAAAAGAATTTCTATATCATCTTTTAGAGCACCTTCAGCTAATAAGTCAGCAAATTTACTGGCACGATCAGACTTTTCACCTATGATAATTCTACTAGGGTATAAATTATCATATAAAGCATTTCCTTCACGAAGAAATTCAGGAGAAAATAATATTTTATCTGTTTTATATTTTTTTCTAATCGAAGCTGTATAGCCTACTGGTACAGTTGATTTCACAATGACAACAGCTTCTGGAGCAAATTTCATGATATCTTCTATAACTAATTCTACTAAAGAAGTATCAAAGTAATTGTTTTGATCATCATAATTTGTTGGTGCTGCTACAATAACGTATTCAGGATTGTGGCTATACGCAATTTCTTTACTAGAAGTAGCCTCAAGATCCAAATCTTTGTTAGATAAATAATTTTCAATTTCTTTATCTACTATAGGTGATTTCTTATTATTTATTAAATTAACTTTTTCTTCAACAACTTCCAAAGCTTTTACTTGGTTATTTTGTGCTAATAAGATTGCGTTTGATAGTCCAACGTATCCCATTCCTACTACAGTAATGTTCATTCCATACATCCTTCCAATATCTATACTTAATTAAGCTCAAGCTCATGTTTAAGAATATTGCTAACTCTTTGAATCTCATTATCAGGGATGAATTCGTAATAAATTTCATCCTGGAGTCTTCCAGCTCCTGTTAATTGTTCCTGATTGATGTTACCGATTGCTGAATTATATTTTGTAAATGTATTAACCATGTTATCAAAAGTTAAATTTGTTTGCATGTTAACACTCAACGTATTTAAAACATCCTTATAGTTAAGTACCGATTCTACTGATGCCATTTTTCTTGCAGAAGCTTGGACCACTTCACGTTGTCTTTCTTGCCGTCCGTAATCTCCGTTAGGATCTTTTTTTCGCATTCTTGAATATTCTAAAGCCATCTTGCCATCCATATTAGTCTTCTGTCCATCAACAAAACTATATCCACCCTGCTCAAAAGTTAAGTGAGGAGTAACGGTAATTCCACCTACTGCATCTACAATTTGTTGCAAACCTTCCATATTAATAGATATGTAATAATCTATTGGAATATCGAATAAATTTTGTACAGTATTTACAGACATAGACGTTCCGCCAAATGCGTATGCATGGTTGATTTTATCCATAGTACCTCTACCTGAAATTTCTGTATAAGTATCTCTAGGTATACTAACTAAAGTTGTTTTATCCGTATTAGGATTGATGGTCATAACCATCATTGTATCTGATCTTCCTTGTTCTACCCTTCCCATATCTCCAGTATCTATTCCCAAAAGCAAAACTGAAAACGCATCCGTCCCATCATCTACAACTAGAGGATTATTACGTTTTTGTTCTTGATCTGAGGGAGTATACATATTTTCAGTTGATGCTTGTAAATCTCTATATATTTGCCATCCTACAAATAGTCCGGTTACAGTAAAAATCCCTAAAAATACTATTAAACCAGTTAATACTTTCTTCCATAAAGGTTTTTTTGTTTTTGACTTTTTCTTTC
The DNA here is from genome assembly GCF_042660675.1 of Marinilactibacillus sp. GCM10026970. NCBI lineage: Bacteria > Bacillati > Bacillota > Bacilli > Lactobacillales > Carnobacteriaceae > Marinilactibacillus > Marinilactibacillus sp. GCM10026970. The sequence goes on along the minus strand of NZ_JBHSUL010000031.1, from coordinate 94,875 downwards.
TTTTAACTCGAGTATGATTATCCATTCTGTTCCTTCTTTCTCAGTATGTAAGTGAACCCTTACCTATTCTACCAATAATTTTGAAGAATACAATGAGTATTTTATTGAATTTTCTGAACAATACTTACTTTTTGTAGTAATCTTTGTACCATTTAACGAATTTTGACAAACCTTGTTCAATAGTTGTACTGGGTTCGAAATTAGTCTCTCTGTTCAAATCACTTATGTCTGCGTAAGTTGCTTGTACATCTCCAGGTTGCATTGGTAGAAACTCTTTTACTGCTTCAACTCCAAGATTTTCTTCTAAAGTTTCTACAAAATCTAGCAATCTTACCGGTTTATTATTTCCAATATTGTAAACTTTATAAGGCGCGTAACTATCTTTAGGTGATGAATTTTGGTAATCGTATTCTAGATTGAGTTTAGGTGCTTTATCTAGTAGCTGAACAATTCCATTAACAATATCATCGATATAAGTAAAGTCCCGCATCATATCTCCGTTATTGAAGATTTTAATCGTTTCTCTTGCAAGTATTTTTTTTGTAAAAGAAAAATAAGCCATATCAGGTCGTCCCATTGGACCATATACTGTAAAGAAGCGAAGACCAGTAGTAGGAATATTGTAAAGGTGGCTATATGTATGAGCCATTAATTCATTGGATTTTTTTGTAGCAGCATACAGACTAACTGGATGATCTACAGGATCTTCAGTTGAAAAAGGCATTTTTTTGTTTGCACCATACACTGAACTGGATGAAGCATAAATGACGTGTTTAACTTCATGATGTCTAGCGGCTTCTAATATATTTAAAAAACCTACTATATTAGAATCAATATAGGCGCGAGGATTTTCAATTGAGTAACGAACCCCGGCTTGCGCAGCTAGATTAACTATAATCTCTATATTAAATTTTAAAAATACTTCTTCAATCATACCACGATCTTCTAAGTTGGCTTTTAAGAAAGAAAATTTCTCATAGGGTTTCAAAATTTCTAATCGGTCTTTCTTTAATTGTACTTCATAATAATCATTTAAGTTATCGTACCCAACAACTGTATGTCCTTCTTCTAAAAGTTTTACTGATAAGTGCATACCTATAAACCCTGCTGCACCCGTTACTAGTATAGTTGACATTCATTTACCTCATTTTCTATGATGTGAAATAATTTTAACAAAGTAGTTATTGAAATAATTTAATTTGCTTAATTCAATTAACTAGCACATATACTTTTAATCACGTGCTCTTTAATTTTATTACAAACCACTAAAGTTTACAACAAGCACTTTTTCCAGAAATCAAATTATAATATTTAACATTTTCAGATTCATCCTGTATTTACTTCGTATAAATTTTGTACCTTTATTTCTAATGATATAACACTACTATTGATTATTTATTTTTAATTACGTGTTTACATAGGTACTTTTAAAGAAAAAGTCAACTTATGTAGATTTATAACCTCTACATAAGTTGACTCTATCATCTTATTTTTAATATATTACATCAATTCCCAAAATATCGATTTACACCATCTGTGATAGCCGTTGTAATCGTGTCTTGATAAGCACTTGTACGAACTTTTTTTAGTTCATTTGCATCACTCATGAAACCGAGTTCTACTAATATTGCTGGCATTTCGGTTTTTCTGAGTACATTTAAGTCTAAACCTTTAACTCCTCTATTGACCATTCCCGTTCTTTGGACCATCGTGTTTTGAACACTGTCTGCAAGATCTCTACTTTGTTTGATTCTAGGATTAGAGATATTTAGTTGGTCTCTTCTGGTCTGAGTTGGGTAGCTATTGTGATGAACAAAAGTCTCTAAACCTTTAGAACCTGTAGGCCCAGCGTTGTAATGAACACTGATAAAGATATCTGCATTTAAATTGTTTGCTAAAGTCGAGCGATAGTTTAAATCTGTTGCTAGAGCAGTTGAGAAATGTTTATCTGTTTCTCTTGTCATAACAACTTCATATTTACCTGTATTACGTAGTTTGGTTTGTAGCCTCTTCGATGTATCTAGATTCAATGCTTTTTCAGCAACACCATATACAGCACCAAAGAAGTTTCCACCATGTCCTGGATCAATAACGATGACTGGCTTTCTACCTCCTAAACGTTCGTATTTAAACAAATCAACTACCTTAGAAGGTAAAACGGCTTCTCCACCAAATAAGGTATAGCTTCTAATTTTATTGTTGCGTGTAAAGCTCATGGCTTTTGTCATGTTAGCATCTACTTCATTGACCAGCACAACACCAGTGTTGTTTTTACCAGCTAATACGGATCCTGTCAATGCATCCACAAAATCTCTACCAGTTGCCACATAAGCACTATTTTGGATACCAAAGAAATCTAAAACGTTGATATTGGTTTCGTAACGACTACTACCAGGAATACGTTTTTGCGATCTAGCTCCTGAATTGTGTAAGGTATCTGTTGAAGATTTACTAATGGCGTCCACTCCACCAATGACATACCACATGTTGATTTGCTTAGCCATTTTCTTAGGTTGGTCTGCTAAAGCTTTGCTTCTAGTCAAGTAAATAGGTGCACCACGACGTCCTGCAATTGCAGCAACACTCATGGCATCCGCAAAGTCTTCTCCACTAACTAAAAAGGCTTCGCTAGATTTTGTACGGCTTCTAATTTCATTCGCAATAACTTCCGCTGTATCATAACGGGTTTTTCCAGAGAATCTTTTATTAGAGAGTCCAAGTTGAGACAATCTATTTTCTACTGATTTAGAAATAGCTGCTTCTCCACCAAGGATAATCGCTTGTTTCGCACCTAGTCGTTGAATTTCTTTGATGGTTGCATCTTCTAATTTGTCTGTTCTAGTCAGTAAAATCGGTACATTCATATTGACAGCTAATGGCACACCAGCTAAGGCATCCGCAAAGTTATGCGAATTCGCAATGATAACAGTCTGAGATGTTCTCCAGCCATTTTTACTGATTTCTGCAGCTGTATGGAAACGGGTGCTTCCACTAAGTCTGTTAACTGAATTCATAACGGTACTACTAGTCGATACATCATTACTGAATACACTGAATTGGTCCGTATCAAGTTCTGGCGTCAGTGCTTCGAATTCTTCTACAAAAGATTGATCAACTGACTCTTTATGGTCTGCCATAAAGCTAACGAGCGAGCTTAATTCAGCGTCTGTAAAGTTCAAGACATTAAACATTTCCAATTGAGAATTAACTGTTTGTTCCGCATCTAAAAAGAGTAAGAACTCATTGATATAGCCTTGGATTTCTGATTCTGATAATGAGTCAAAGTTTGCAAGAAACTGCTTGAAGGCAGCTGTTATTTCTTCTTCAGAAGTAAAGTCTATGTTTAGCTCTATTGACGCCGCTTCAAGATCTTCTTCTGATGCTGCTTCGTTTTCTTGTTCAGGTATTTCTGTGATTTCTTCTTCTGTTACGTCACTATTTTCTGTTTCTGCATAAACTGTGCTGAACTTTAATACTGTAAACACGAGAGCAAAACTTAGCATAGCTGCGATAATAAACTTAAAACCTGTATTCTTTTGAAGATGTTTAAACATGATACGCTCCTTTTCAATCCTTTGACAATACTTACAACAACTGTCTACCTACTGAGCTTTTGTACTATAGTTTTTCAATGAATCTGCAATTTTATTTGGCAGTACTTTTTCTCCACCAAGGAAATTGAATTGATTGATATTTTCTCGACTAACAAATTGGATATTTCGATTTAAAATATCTTGTCTGTTTTCTGTTAGCATGATTCCTGTATTTTTCTGAGCCGCTAGTACTGCACCCGTTAAGGCATCGATATAATCTCTACCGGTCGATACATAAACCTGACTATTGCTCGTACCGTAATGCTTGATCACATTTTGATTGGTTTCATAGCGGTCTGAACCAGATATTCTTGTCGCACTGGCACCAAGTTTTTGTAGTTCAGCTTCTGTACTCGCTTGAACAACACTTGAACCTCCGATGATCTGCCAATTTTTAATCGTTTTAGTGGCTTCTTTAATATCATCCGTTAAACGATCTTGTCTTGTTAAATAAATAGGTCTATTATTTTGAGCAGCGAATGATGCGACACTCATAGCGTCCACAAAGTTATCTCCACTTACAATAACCGCTTCTTTTACACCCGGAGATTGTCTATTTAGTTCTTTTGCTATTAAACCAGCCGTCTGGTATCTTGTTTCTCCTGCGAGTCTATTAACGGAAATCCCTTTTTGTGCTAAAGTTTTTTCTACATTAGCAGAAATCGCTTGTTCTCCACCTAAGATCACAACGTTTTGAGCACCTAATCTGTTTAGCTCATTCAAGGTAGCTGATTCTAGCTCACCTGTTCTAGTGAGTAAAATTGGTGCATTCATTGCTCCGGCTAGTGGAACACCTGCTAAAGCATCTGCAAAGTTATGAGAATTTGCCAGTACGACCGTACTAGATTTATCCCAACCTTGTTTACTGATATTAACGGCTGTCTCAAAACGGGTCTCTCCACTGATACGTGACACTTTACGGTCATATTGTGTCAGGTTGTATTGATTGATCTTGTCTTTGATTTTACTCACATAAACGCCATCTGTAGCGTAGCCTTTCAAACCACCGTTATCCAACACATCCCAAACTGATTTTGAATTACTTACCCAAGTACCAGAATAGAAATTGCTATCCCAGCCTGGACCATACCTTAAGCGGTCTGCATAGCCTTGTACTGCAGCCGGATAAGAACTAAAAGACTGGAATTCAGCAAGCACTTGAATTTTTTCAGTTTTGTCGCCGACTTTAACTTCTTCCCATGTCCAGTCTAAAATACTCGTAACACTACCTCTTGCTTTAAGCCCCATCAATACATGGTATGGCGCTCTAGACTTGTCACTCATCCCGACGCTTCTTTCCACTCCCGTTTCATGAATGGCTTGCGCAAGCATCAGTGAAGGCCACAGTTTTTCTTCTCCGCTTTGATTCGCAATTTCAACTGCGACGGGTGCTAGTGATTGAATCATTTCTTCTGCTGAATTGTATGTAAGTGGCTTACCGTATTCAATCAATTTTGCTTTCTGTGATGAAGCTAGATTCGCTTCCACACCTTGTTTTGTGACTGCTAGTTTTGTACCGATATCTAAGTGATTTGGTATAGAAGAAAGATTGTTCCATACACGAAGTTGCGTTTGCGTTAGGCCAAAAGACTGACTAATTGAATAAAAAGTATCGCCTTTCACGACTGTATAGATGCCATTTTTATGGGTTCTGTTAACAGAAGACGTTCTTACTTCAGTCAGATCAATAATTTCTGCATCTAACTCAAGGCTTTCTTCACCGATTAATTCATCATTATTTAAATGCGAAAGAATATTTTCTACTTCCACACCATTCAACTCATCAGCGCTTACCTGATGATCTAATAAACTAAAGCCCAACGCCAATGGAATCAACGTTGTTACGATATGTTTCTTTGTACTCTTTTTCATCTTATCCTCCTTTTATTTAAAGAACAGGTTTCAGTTAACTATTTTGATTTTAAGTGATCTACTAACTTACTTGGAAACAGTCGCTTCGCTACATTTTTGAATTCAGTCAAAACTTTGTGCTTTGAACTGACAGACTCAACTTTAGAAATAAAGGGACGTCTAAACTTTAGAGATAAAGGATAACCATTTGATAAATTGTAGAGGTACTTTATTCGACCTTCGACAAAATCAAGTTTGAAATCCATATACGTTTTCTCTTTTAGCATTAAATCTAGTACCCTAATGATTTTATAGTAAGAGATGTAGGCATACTTCAACTGTTCTATTGAGCGGTTTGTCGTGATTGAATTCAATCGATATCTTCGGTAATACAGATCTTCATTCAAGTAAAGCATACTTTTAGCTTCTAAAAACAATTGAGTAGAAAACAACTGATCTTCATGAATGATATTTTCTTCGAACAGTATTCCATTATCGATGACAAGTGACTTCTTGAAAATGTACAAGCATGGACTTGCTTTAAAGCTGTCCAAGTTCGCTTTAAGAGACTTTCCTGTATAGAGGTTCTCTTCTTTTAGAAACTCGCTAAGATCGTAATTTACGACGGTATAATCTAGTGCGACGCCTTCTTCATAAAAAGGTGTTGCATTGAATCTCACCATATCAGGCTCATATCGTTCGACGAGTGGCAAAAGTTGACTAATGGTATCTTCTCTCCAGTAATCGTCTGAATCAATAAACACCATATATTCTCCTACCGCTTCAGACATGCCTTTATTTCTTGCCACAGACACACCTGAGTTCTTCTGCGCAATCACAGTGAAATCCGTATCTTTTTGAAGATTATAAATCACTTCTAAGCTCTGATCTGTGCTTCCATCGTCTACAACAATCAATTCTGTATCATTTGTCATTTGCTTGAGCACTGACTGGATACATTCTGCAATATAATCCTCTACGTTATAAACTGGAATAATGATTGAGAGTTTTTTGTTCAAAAGCTAACCTCCTAACTTATTAATACATTTTTATTAATTTATGTAAATATAATAACAATTTAGATTGAATCTAATTTATTATATTATAAACACTCTCACTTCCCAATTCTATTATATGACTTCCGACATTACAACTGCTTATGGGTAAAAATTACATTTTTTTGTAGTAATTTCAATAATTTAGACAACTATTTGATACATTTTTTGAATAAAATAGGTCTTTTCTCGAATATTTCACAAAATAAAGGGCTTTAAATCCTATAAACATACTGTTCGTAAGAGTTAAGCCCTTTTTGAAAATATTTTTTAATTTACGACAAGATCTTTCAATTCTTTGAATTGTTTTGTAACCAGTACACCAACTAGCAAACCGATCACAAAGATTATTCCTTTGTATACTAAATTGAAGAAGATAATAGAAGTGATATCTGGCAACCAGAAGAATAGTAAAAACTGAATTAGTCCCATTACTAATGGTTTCGATAAAGCAACCAGTACTTCTTTGTATGTCGATTCAAAAACTTTATACATTAATAAGTAATTATTTATGACAAAGTTAATCGTAAAGGATATAACAACCATCATGGCTACTGATTCGATTGTACCAAGATAAACTCCATAACAGATTGCAATGACGTTAAAGATGGTAGATTGTATACCTGAGAATAACAGCAAATCTGTACGGTTCGCTGACTGATAAAAGGCACCTGTACTAGATGCAATCATTTGAACCCAGATCGATATGGCTAATATTTGGAATACGGGTATACTGGCTTCCCACTGAGAACCGGATAGTAAAAGAATAATTTCTCGTGCTGCAAAGAAACAAAAAACTGATACGGCAATACCGATATCTCCTAGTAGACGAATAACTTTCAAATAAACGTCTTTAATTACATGCTTCTGATCTTGATAGTCAGACATAATCGGTTGAATAACGGGAGTCAGTACCCCACTTAAGATTGTATTTGGATAGACAGATAACTGGTAAGATCTATTATAGAATGCAAGTGGAGATGACCCCATAAACCGACCAATCAAGATATTATCCAGATTTCTAGAGAAATAATTGATGAAGTTAAACATAAACTGGTTTCTTGCGAAGGCCCATATTTTTAAAATAGGCTCTTTTCTCAACTTAGCTCTGTAATTAATTTTCGTACGACTAAAATAGAAGGCAAACATTGTTAATACCTTTATCAATCGACCAATAATAATTGAATAATAACTGAAGCCGAGCAACGCTAAAGCAATGGCAACTATACCAAAAAGTATATTCGATACAACTTCTAATACATTTACAGATTTGAAGTCTTTTCTTTTGAGTAATAAAGCCCTAGGAATAATCATGAGTCCATAAAAGAAAATCTCGAATCCCATAATGATGAATATAGGTACATAGACCGTTTGATCATAAAAGTTATTCGCAGGCTGTCCCAGTAAGGCAAATACAAGCCCTAAAATAAAAGAGACAATGACTGAAAATTTAAAAATGGATCCTGTATCTTCGTCATCTAATGTTTGATTTTGGATAATGGCTGGTCCAAACCCCATGTCCGCTAGCATATCAAAAAATACTAGAAACACTTGCACGATGGTTACGATACCATATTCTTCAGGTGTCAATAGTCTAGCCAAGACTGCATTGATCAAAATATTAATGATCATATTCGAATATTTTCCTATAGCACTGAATATAATCCCTGTCTTAAAATCGCTTTTCGACATTGCGTTAATTCCTTCTTTCTTACAAATACGTTTTTTAAACTCATTAAATCAAAGTGTACAGTACTTAACTAAAATTTATATTAAGTATTTACTTTAAAGCATCTTTATAAATTTCACGAATTTTATCTGCATAATCACTTGGATCATGATGTTCTTTAACATAACTAATTGTCTTCTCAGCTTTGGTTCTTACTTGATCTCTATTTTGATAAATATCCAGCACAATTTTTTCTAGTTGATCCATGATCACCTGACTCAATTCTGTTCGCTGTTCTTCGGTCACATATAGCCCTTCACCAAACTCATTTTTTGGTACATCGATCACCCAACCGTGCTGATTACTATTGATTTCAGATAGTGCTCTAATATCTGTTGTAATCACTGGGCAACCGCTCGCTTGCAATTCTAATACTGAATATCCATACGTATCTGCCCAAGTCGGTAATAAGCCGATCTGATGGGATTTCATTAAGTCTAGTACTTGAGTGTTCGGAAGACTCTTGTGATGGGTAATCCATGTTTGATTTCTTTCAATAATGGAAACAGCTTCGTCAATTTCTTTCTGTCCGGCTTTTGTAGCATAGTCATAGGCATCCAGCTTACTGACGATCGTCAGTTGTAGCTGAATGTTCTGCTGATTTACAAGTTTTTCAAACGTTCTAAGTATTTCTAGTCCACCTTTACGGAAAAAATCTCCTCCGACGATAATGAACGATAAAGCATCCGATTCTTTGATCATTTTATCTTCATAACGTTCTACCAGAAGTTTCTGTGGAGGATGGATTACGACCATTTTTTGCTCGATACGCTCTTTGTACTCTGGATAGTGATTCAATAATGTCGTTTCAAAGTTCGCTGTACACTCTGAAATCGCTAGGATTTTTTTACAAGTATCTCCTGCCAGAGCCTTTAAAGCTTTTTCCAGTTGTTTGTTTTGTTTTGGAATGCCTTTTGTTTGATGATCCAGTAAAGGAGAAAATCTTGGAATAAAGGTTTCAAACGTAGAGACCCAAGGCGTTTTACCGTAGCTAATATTATTAAAGAAATGTAGTAAATCGACTTTGTTCAAACCAAAGTCATTGAATGCATGTTTCACATCGGCAAAGTTGTGTTCTGCATTCGGTAATTTCAGTTTCTTAGGTACATAAGCTACATAACTTAGAAATTTATAGTAATCAAAGATTTTTTGGTACTCTACACCATCAACGATATCAATAATACTGCGTGTATTTGGGTATGAATCCCAGACGTAACCTACTTTAATCTGACTCATGATTGATCTGTCCTAACCTTATTTTGTATGGTAATCTTTTTCGTTAGCATATTCTTTCAAATAAAATTTTACTTTGTTCAGCACAAACATTGGGTTAATGTATTTTCCTTTTATTAAAGTAACTCGGTTTGAAGTTAAGAGATAAAGTGCTTTTAAAATCGCTTTTGAAGGTAGTTTGTATTTGATTGCTGTAATAATTGAGGTCAAGCCACTTAAATCCAATAGCGCAAATGAATCTTTATCTAGATTGGTTTTAAGGAATTTGTAGTAAGTAATAAAGACCTTCAGTCTAGTGAAGTAAGAAGCTTCACTTACTGTCGTAATCAAGCTCCCAGCACTTTTAGTCACACAATAAATTACTTCATCACTCACATGATAATTTTGAAGCCAATACCCAACGAGTGTTGAAAACATGACATCGTTTGAACTCATCACTTCTTCAAACTTGATTTGATGTTCTTCAATGAATTCACGACTGATTAGTTTGGACCATGGCACCATATATTTGTATCTAAGGTTCAAATCATTAAACTTGGATGGATCTTTTAGTGCCTGTTTCGTTAGTTTTGCATACTCTTCGTGACGCTCTGTCAACTCACCCGTTTCAAGTTCCATACTGGTGGGCGTGAAGAAAACTACTTCTAAATTCGTTTCAAAATATTGAGAAACTTTGTTATAAAAGTTTTCAGTGAAAAAATCATCGTCATCCGCAAATAATAGCCATTTACCATCTGCTAATTCTAACCCTGTATTTCGGCATCCGCCTGCACCTTTACCATGGCGGTTTTCTACAAAAAGAACGTTTTCGTTTTGGTATTCTGATGCCAGTTGTTGAAATGAAGCTTTAGTTTTAATGGAATGATCATCTATTACGATCACTTGAATATCTTCTGAACTAGGAATCGTGTGCAGCAGATTCTTTAAAGTCTCTACAGATTCATAGTGGGGAATAATAACCGTTAAATTGTACATATAATCTCCTTAACTCTTCTCTGATCTTACACAACTACTATTTGCTCATAGACTAAAGTATACCCTCTAAAATGGCAAATTAAAAGAGGGGTCTCCCCCTCTTTCTAGTATTGTACGATTGTGACAGGTGCATCCAGTTTTTCAATCTGAATTCTTTGGTTTTTGTACCAGTCTTTATCGGTTTGATTTTGTTTCACTAGAATCACAACTTCGTCATAAGTGTACGCTGGATTCGTATTAGATACTTCGTCAGCAATCGTTAATTTAGTTTGTTGTCCTGAAACGGCTTTTTGAGACAACTTTTTGCTTAATTCAGTAGGTAATACTTGTTGGCTCAAAACAAGTTTCTTTTTAGAAGTCGGATTTTCAATCGCAAAAGCTAGATTATTTAAATATTGTTCTTCTGAAACAGAAGCTAGTTTAGTTAAATAAACCACTTTATCTTTAGCATCTTTTTCTAATTTATAAGAAACGGGTACTTTTTTCTGGAAGACGGATTTAAAAACGGCAATGATTAGCGCCACGATAAGTGATAGAACAATTCCACCGATAACTGTCAAAATGATTGCTGTAGTAGAAAGTTCTGCTAACTGTGTTCCAGCAAGATCGAACCAAGATTGTTCCTCTTCTAGAAACGGCTCGTCGTCCATTGCGTAGACTGTTTTATCTTCAAGAAAAGGTAATTCTTGATTTGTAATAAGATCATAATACGCATTCGCAATTTTTTCGTTGTCCGCTACATCAGCTGTTCCGATTACAACACGTAAAATATCGTTTTCGCTAGCTACCCCAATCGAATGAATCGCTTCAGGTTCAATTGCAACACCTGATCTCTCTTCAATCATCGATACGACATCTTCACTAATCATAATATTTGTAAGTACTGCTTGATTGTTCATAAACTCCTGAGACTCTTTTTCTACCAATACTTTGAATGTATATCGGTCATGACCGAGCGCTTCTTTAACTTGATCTAGTTCACTTACCGATACATCTTCTGGTTCTCTTTCTAAAATCTCAACAACTTCTTCTTGTGATAGATACTCTGGTTCTAATATTTCAGAATCCGAGCTTAGCAAGTTATAACCAAACAAAGCTAAAAACACAACTAGAAATCCAGCTATCGAAATCCCTATAAGCTTTTTATTGACTTTGAAAAATGATTTAATTTCGTTCCATGTGGGTATAAGATTCACTTTAGTTCCTCCAATTTAAATATATATCTTCCATCATTCGAGCCGTATGTCTCATGTCATATGCTTCCAGTTCCTTGAGTGCCTCGTTCCCTAGTGGTTCTGAGAGCACTTTTTCAGCCCAATAGTCTTTTGGCTTATCTAGTGGAACAAACGTGACATTCTCTGACAGTTTTGTTTCTTTGGAAATTGTATCTGCAAGTACCAATTTATTCCCTGATGCCTGTGCTTCTACAGCAGAAATCGGTAATCCTTCGTAAAGAGAAGGCATCAAGAAGACACCAAATGCTTTTAACAGTTCCGGTATATCTTCTCTTACGCCTAGAAAAGACACTTTTTCGTTTATTCCAAGCGATGCTACCTTTTCTTTGATACTTTCCTCAAGAGAACCTTCTCCTAATAGTAACAAATGACTATCTGGTTGTTTCTCAAGGATTGCTTGAAAGATTTCAACCAACAAGACATGATTCTTTTGTTCTTCAAAACGCCCAATATGTCCAACAACGAAAGTTTTATCATCAATAGACAGTTGTGCTTTGATTTCTGTTTTAGATAGTGGAACAGAACGATATTTTTCTAAGTCAATTCCATTAGGAACAAATACAAAGTCGTGATCATTGCCAAATAATGCTCTTCCAGCATCATAAGAACAAGCTAGATAGTCAGTCGCATACTTGAACATCAACTGGTCAAGGACCTTTCTAATCGTTTTAAATACGATACTTTGACCTTGCTCATGAGCTGTTGCGTGACTATGGACAATCCTTTTTTTGATTCCAGCTTGATTTGCTAGCCAGAGATTTAATCCACCACCGAAAAAGACTTGGCTATGAACAATATCAAAAGATTCTTTTTTCAGCAATTGTTTCACTTCTTTGATGTAATTAAAAATATTTTTCTTAGGATTGGTCACATAAAAGATACGACCACCCAGTGATTCAATTTCTTTATGATAAGGCTGAACATCTTTGAATTCGTCGTAGATCAGAAAATCGAACTGAATCTTTGTACGGTCGAGATTTCTGTACGTATTCATCATAAAGGTTTCTGCGCCTCCTCTTCCCATTCGACCTTGGAAATGGAGAACTTTTAAAGGCTTAGACATTGATGATTTCCTCAGCTTTCTGATCAGAATTAGAAATTCCCTTTTAACTTTTCAATCACTTTTGGAGAAGTATTGCTCACAATATACATTACTCTTGAGGCGATATAGACAAGTCTTTTACTTTTTGATTTAAAGAGTAAACTCATCGCTCTTCTCATCAGCCCCTCTTTACTAGAAAGTTTTGTAGCCTGGACAACTTCTGGATGATGCAAAATGGTTTTAATATAACTTAATTTTTGTTTGAACGTGAATGGACATTCTGGACTATGCACAGGGATGATACAAGACATGACGCCTTTAAGGAATAAAGCACTCGATCCATCTAAATGATTTAACGTCAGTTTCTTTAATTCAACATAAAATTCCACGAATGTATCAAACTTGTTCATCAGGAATTTATTTGTCAGGCTATGGCGCCCTTCGAATGAATAGCGGTATAACACATCCGAAACCACTTTAACTTTCTCGACGTGTTTATAATACCGGATATTGAATAGTCGATCTTCACAACTACTATAAGGTGGAAACTGAATCTGATTCTCCTGGATAATGTTCAATCTGTAAACTTTATTCCAAATCACATACATCAATTGCTGATTCATCAATGGATAAAGATGTTGAAGAAAAGCTTCATTACTTTCAATCAATTGATTTTCTGCAATGACTTCTCTAGTCTCAGCGACTTCACCTTTGTCCATCACATTCAGTGCATAAGAAGACACAATTAAATCCGGCCTACTTTCCTCAAGAATCGCCGCATAGGTCTTAAGAGCACCTTTTGGTAAACCATCATCTGCATCCATCAAATAAAGATACTGTCCGGTAGCCTGCTGGATTCCAATGTTTCTGGCATTTCCCGGTCCCCCATTAGGAATCGTTTTTAGAGAGATCCTAGAGTCTGTATAAGTAAGATTCTGTACAACTTGTTCAGTGGTATCTTTAGAACCGTCATTCACAATAATCAGCTCAAAATCTGTCCACTCTTGCGTCAGAATACTGTTTACTGTTTGTTCAATACTTTTTGCAGCATTATATGCAGGCATGATAATACTAAAATAGGGCTGCCTCATAGTGATCTCCTTTTCTTTGTATCAGCTTTAAAATATTGTCTGATAAGGAATATATTGATTATACATACCAGAAATAATAAATATCAAAATAAAGACAACTGTTGAAAAACCAACGAAGCCGATAATATTGATCATCTTATATCTTGTGATGTTCTGGAATAGATAAGGGACTAATAAGATTTCAGTAGTTGCAAACATCGTACTAACCCTTCCACCGACTGTCTCCAGTCTACCCGTTGCTAATAATGCAAGTATTGCAATCAGGTAAGCCGTCGCAAGTATATTGTACCATCCTTTTTCATCTGATTGATCTTTTCTAATGAAATAGACTGAACCAATGAAAATTAGGATCTGCATCCATAAAATCGGATATTCTAGCCATGCACCACTTGCATGTGACGGACTAGTGAAGTAGTTTTTGTAGCTCTCTGGGATAACGCTGATAAATAATGACGGGTTCTGTATTATAAATCCCATCACTATAGCTAACGCCATAAGAATAAAAGCCTTTTTAAAGGTAATATCTTTAAGAATATAATGTAATACGTAAATTCCTAAGAATAATATAGCTGAATAATGGAACATTGATGCAGCTATTATGATAGCAAGGAATTTTAGTGGCTCTTTTTTTTGAATATAAGGAATCGCAAACAATAGTACAATTGCAACGAGCGAAGCTCTTACTTGTCCCATGTCTCTTGCTAGGAAGTAACGTGCGTAATAATAAACCATAACAAAAGAGGGATAACTGACATATTTGTATAAGAATATCGTTAATAAAATTAGAGATATCAACGAGAAGAACAAGACAAAAGTATAGTAGTTGAACCCAAGTGTTCTGAATAAAGCAACTAGAAACAGATATCCCGGTTCCAAGCGAATACTGCCGTCGAATAATTGACTAAAACTGTGTACTTCATCAAAGTACTGCTCATAGGAAGTGAAATCGTATCCTGTATAATGTCTGAGACCAGCCATCAACCCAAGCAGTGAACCTGATATGAAAACAACTTTCTTATTATTTGTCATTGCTTCTGTGATTCCTAAACCAATCAGCACTATGAATACAGCGATATAAAATACCATGTCTAACCTCCTACTTTGTGATTACTTGGATTGTAAATTTTAAATTGATGTTTTGAATATTCAGAGCCTGTATGATTCATGAATACCAGGACACATAAGACCATTAGCCAGTAAGCTGGTCCTAAATAGCCACCTTTGGAAACATTCAGCAAAACAAATACGATACCTAATGCAAAGTTTTGTTTTATGATCGAAACAGTTAGTACAAGCGCTGCGACTGTTCCAAGTATGCCTAAATCCGACTGGAAATAAGCAAATGTGTTGGTAATGACCGGCGTATGTCCAATACCATTCCCAAACAGTATGGTATCTCTTTGAATATATTGCCAGCTTTCAATTAATCTCATTTGAGCAGAGGTATCTTCTCCGCTGAATAAAGCCAAGGTTCTTTGAATTAAGGTCACTTCTATGAATTCCCAGAAAACAATGGTCAGTACAACCAGTCCAGCAATCAATAACCAGTAACCGGAGTGCCATTTCAATTCTTTGTCGATAACTTTTTTAATGAGTTTCATTCCAAAAGATAGACCCATGATTCCGATCATACTATACGAAAAAGTGCTAAAAATAATCAAGGTCAGCAACACATTAAATAGCCACTGCTTCTCAAACTTTATTCGAGAAAATAAATTGAACGCTAATACCAAATTCAAAAAGTAGCCAAAGTGTGCAGGTTCTGAAAACAGACTTCTCGTTCTAATGATTGCAGGATTGGACTCGAAAAAGTAACTATAAATATCGTATCTAGTGAATTCCCAGAATAATCTATAGGGCAATTGGCCATCTGAATAGAGTGCAATTGTAATGTAGATACCAATTCCCCCGAGAATCAGTGCCGTCCAGTTTAAGATCAATAAAAACTTCTTTTCAAAGCGTCTCTCTTTTATGTAATTAAATAGATTTGTAATCACGACCAGGTAAAAAGCGATTTTAATAAAGCTAGCGATGCCTAATCGAATATTAAAACTGTTATTTGTAAAAAACTGATACCCGTTATTAACGAGTATCATCGCTAATGGTAATCCTATCCATTTAATCTGTTTAGTTTTAACTTTGAATGCTCCAATAGTGATCAGCGTAGCAAGTACAAATCCCAGCATAACATCTGCAAAGGTTACAATACTAATCAACCAGTCAGATAGAAAGAAAGAGAGACTGACCATGCTTAGCAAGATCAAGCTCCAGATAGACACCTGCTGATCATTCCAGCTGGTCCATCTAGACCAGATTGATTGTTTTGGCATCTCAAAATCTCCTTCCTTCAAACTGTTTGATTGTTTATTTCAATACTTGAACTTTTTCTGGAATTTCCATCAATACAAGTTCTTCTTCAACACCTTGAGAAGAAACTTTGTCAAATAAGATTTTGATTGTTTGTAACATAATTTTCACGTCCATAATCAGTGAATACTTTTTGATATATAGCAAATCGAAATTCAGTTTACTATTAAAGTCTGTCGCATATTTACCATATACTTGTGCATATCCGGTGATACCGGCACGAATATTGTGTCTTAGATAATAATAAGGATTTTCTTTTTCAAATTGTTCAACGAAGAATGGTCTTTCTGGTCTTGGTCCGACTAGTGCCATCTCGCCTTTTAGTACATTGATCAATTGCGGTAATTCATCGATTCTAAGCGCTCTGAAATATTTTCCTACTGGTGTAACTCTAACATCATTGGCGGTAGATAATACTGGTCCAGAATCTTGTTCAGCAGTAGCACCCATTGTTCTGAATTTCAAAATACTGAATTCTGTCTGATCTTTAGTAATTCTAGTTTGTTTATAGAATACAGGTCCTTTAGACGTTGCTTTCACTAAGATCGCTGCGACTAACAAGATAGGCGAAGTAATGACCAAGAGGACTAGTGAAACTACGAAATCAATCGTTCTTTTGACCAAATCATTTTCAGGAGAGATTCTGAAGTTTGAAGCTTCTATCACACTTTCATCTTCAATACTCATGATGTTCGGATTGACTAGTACAAGGTTTTCAAAGTTTGTATTTAAAAAGAGTTTTTTGTCATTTCGAATCAATACCTCATAAATTTTCCTTTTTTCGTCATCATCAATTTGATCTGCTAGATAAACGATGTCAACTGAATCCATGTGCGCTTTGACATTTTCAAAATAGTGATCTACGTTTGCTTTTGTAATAATGTGGCGACTATTTTTCGAGTGCTCAAAGTTGTGGATGGCTTTTTTACAGGCTTCTTTTGATCCCACAACCATGACTTTTTTTGTTCCATCGATACGTTCATACAGTTTGAATACCAATACTCTCCATAAGAAGAGCGCAATTGTACTGACAATAAAAATAATTGCTATAACACTTCTTGGGAAAGTAAACCATCTTCCAAAAAAGGTTGTTGCCATAATGATGAAAGACATCAGCAATTGTATAATGACGGTCAGATATAAGAAATCTGCTCGCGATTTATTGTAGAGTATATAAACCCCAAACAAAATATTTAAAAATACAAATATAGCGAAAATGTAAAACATAGCACTTTCATATGACATGTAGTTGTAGTAAGGAATTTCCCATCCATATCTCACTAAAAAGGAGAACACAACAGATAAATGGAATATCACAACATCTGCTAATGCGATTAAAATCTTTTTTGTTCTATCAAATCCAACACTTTGTCCCATGAGGGAGCCTCCTAACATTACTCGTTGTCTCTACTAATTAACCAATCTATCCGTTTTTCAATGCATTCATCATATAAATGATCATTTTCCAGGAATACGGTCTAATTTTTGTATTAAAAGATAAAGTTTTCCATCTAACTTTCAGTTCTTTTATTCGCTCTTTTTTAGTTAACTGACTATCTTCTGCGATACTCAGCATAACGTAATTCAAAATAAAACTATCATACCCTTGACTACTAAAAACTGCTTTATGGTCTACACCCCATTGTTCAGTGAAACGCCATCTGTTAATATACCCTATTCTGGTATCTTTGGGAACATCAGAATGATAGATAATCTGTGGTTCAGTATCTTGGATAATCGTCAAATTTTGTTCCTTATCCAGTTTCAGTAGCCAGTCCCAATCCTGATGCTTTGGCAAACCAACCGTAAACGGTGTTTCTATCGCCATCCATTTCGGTACAAGTACGGTAGACGTTTGAATAAAACCGATATTTCTTAAGCCTTCTGTTTCAAACAAATAGTCAGCGATTTTACTTTTTCCACTTTCCTCATAGTTCACATTCGGTAAGGGGGTATACGTTTCTTGGTCTTTCTCTTTGTATCTTAATAATGTTGTAAAACAAAGAAAAGCTGTATCCGTAGTTAGATTTTTCTGTTTCAGTAAGTCTATCTGTGAAGTTAGTTTATTTTCAAACCATTCGTCGTCATCATCCAGTAAGGCAATCAACTCACCTGTTGCAGCTCTAATTCCAATGTTTCGTGCTTCACTACCGCCCACTTTTTCTTCTGTTTGAATCAAGGTAATCTTGGTAGTTGACTTGGCTTTAATTTCATCTACTAATTGCTCAGTCGCTTTTGATACGCCATCAACGACCACTATAATTTCAACATTTTGATACGTTTGTTTTAAAACACTTTCCATTGCTCTTTTGAGAAAAGAAGGTCTATTAAATGTAGGAATCACTACACTGATCTGATTTTCATTCATTTAATGTTCTATCCTTTCTCATCTAATTCAAAATACTGTGTTAGTGCTACAGCAATTTTCTGACTAGCTGTTCCATCACCATAAGGATTCGGCGCTTGTGCCATTTTTTGATAAACTTCTTTGTCATTTAACAAAGTTGCCATTTCAGTGTAAACACGTTCTTGATTCGTACCAATCACTTTAAGTGTTCCAGCTTCTTGGCCTTCTGGTCTTTCGGTTTTGTCTCTTAATACTAAAACAGGGATATTTAAGGCAGGCGCCTCTTCCTGCAAACCGCCAGAGTCTGTCAAAATTAAATACGCTTTACTCATGACTTTATGGAACGCATCCACTTCCAATGGATCTATTAGTAGTATCCGCTCGTGTCCTGCTAAAACCTCTTTAACCATTTCCTGCACGACGGGACTCATATGAACCGGCATAACCACTGCAACGTCTTCGTTTTGATCAACGATTCTTCTTATAGCCTGAAAAACTTCTTTCATAGGCTCACCGTGATTTTCTCTTCGGTGCATGGTAAGCAAGACCCATTTTTTGTCCGTTGTCATCTGACTAAACAATCCATGCTCTACTTTTGAATGTTTTGTATATTGAATCGCATCGATTGCTGTATTACCTGTCACGATGATCTGACTTTTGGGTTTATGTTCATTCAATAAATGGTTTTTTGTCAATTCCGTTGGAACAAAAAACAAATCTGCTAGATTATCAATCAATTGGCGGTTCGCCTCTTCTGGGAAAGGAAAATACTTGTCATATGTTCTAAGTCCCGCTTCCACATGACCAATCGGTATCTTTTGGTAGTAAGCAGCAAGTGCAGCTGCAAAGCTAGTGGTTGTATCACCATGCACCAATACCATATCTGGTCGCTCTTTAATAAATCGGTCTTCTAATCCTTTCATGACCTTGATCGTAATGTCTGAAAGGGTCTGATTTTTTTTCATAATATTTAAATCGTGATTTGGTTTGATCTCGAAAACTTTTAATACTTGGTCAAGCATTTCACGATGTTGCGCTGTGACAATGACCGTTACTTGAAAGACACTTGGATGCTTTTCAAGTTCTTTGATGACGGGTGCCATTTTTATCGCTTCTGGACGAGTACCAAAAACTAACGCGATTTTTTTCTTGTTCATTAGTTGTAGCCCTCAATTCACTAGCTTCAAAATTTATTCAGCTATTAGTTTATCATAGATTTGTTTAAGAAGTTATGAAGATTCTTTATCTTATTATACTGTTAAATAATTATCACTAAGAATCATTATCTGATTGCTTCTTCGTAAATTTTTTGTAAGCGTTCTGCGCTGCTCTCACTATTGAAACCTTTCGTTTGGATGATCTTACACCTTTCTTCAATAGAAGGCTTTGTGTATTCCTCTGAAAGTAGTTGTTTGATGGTCTCTACCCAATCCTCTGGTTGATTTAAATCTAGAAATCTTAAAATTCCTAACCCTAAATCCACTTCACTTGGAATTGTATTTGAAGCCAGTGATCGAATACCGGCAGCTTGTGCTTCGATTAAAGAAATGCCTAGTCCCTCAAATAATGATGGAAATAAGAATAAGTCCAAGTCTATCAGCAGTTCGGCGATTTCTTCGCGATTTCCAAGGAAGTGTACTTTCCTCTTGATACCTAGTGTTTCAGCATACTCTTTCATCTTTTGAAGTTCTTCGCCGTCACCAATCAAAATCAAATGAGCATTCTGGTTTTGCAAACTATATTCATGAAAGACTTCTAAAAGAAAAGGATGATTCTTTATCTGTTTGAAACTCCCTACATGTCCGATTAATAAACTATCAGAAGGTAAACCCAGTTCTTTTCTCAAACTTTGTTCACTGACTTTCAAGAAACTTTCTAACTCAATTCCGTTTGGTAAAAACTCCGCTTCTTCTTTTGTTCCAAAAACAAATTTATTTGCTGCGTAAGAGGCACCTAGTACATGCGTACTTGCTCTTTTTATCTGCCGACGCATTAAGTGAGTGTAGGCCTTTCTAGGTACCGAAAGGTTTTTACGTTCTTTGGAAGTGTGCGCATGCGCAATTCTAACCGGTACTTGAGCAGCTTTTGCAATCGGTAGAATGACACCGCTGAATAAATTCTGATGACAATGAACGATCTGGTAGTTTTGTTCTTTTAGTGTGTGTTTAAAAGCGTTTCTGAATTTCAAAAAATGTTTGTTGGGATAAGGTAGATAAAAAAAGCGGCTACCCATCGACTGAAATGTTTGAATCATATACGCATCATCTTTTGAGGTATCAGGACCATACAAACAGAAATCAAATCGAATATTTTTTGTTTTTAAAATACGATATTGATTCAATAAAAACTGTTCGACCCCGCCACGTTGTATGTTTTTC
Organism: Marinilactibacillus sp. GCM10026970; assembly: GCF_042660675.1. NCBI lineage: Bacteria > Bacillati > Bacillota > Bacilli > Lactobacillales > Carnobacteriaceae > Marinilactibacillus > Marinilactibacillus sp. GCM10026970. Next base: position 73,979 of record NZ_JBHSUL010000031.1, on the reverse strand, counting down.
AAGATGTGTAGGATTTTGATTGGCTGATTCTGCTCCATGTTATCCCCTTATTTATAGGTTTTCTCAAGATGAAGATTCTGTTTCAGTTTGAATCTAAGTACGTAATCTATCAAACTAATTGGATAGACGATGCCGGCCAGCATTTTTCCTTTGATTGTATTAACTGGATCTCTTCTTTTAGCTAGTATAGCCGCTGAATTGTAAGCAATCGCTGACACAAGTGCAACCTTATTCGTAGGCGCTAATTCAAGTAATTGTTTTTTAAATAGCATATAGCCGATAGGATTATTGATAATCAGTTGGTTTCGTTTTTTAGTCATACCTTCATTTTGATATTCAATAAACATCAACGGTTCTCTCACAACTAAAAAATCATACTCTTTGGACAAGCGGTCGTGCATATAACTGAGCGGAAAATATATTTCCCCAGATATTTCCGGGTATAAAAAATTTTTGATAATATCCGTTTTATAGACCTCTAAATATTCCGGTTCGATTCCAAGCTCATATCTAAGATGATGATAATTGATCATATCGTAGGATTCAGGAATTTGTTTGTTTTGCATTTGTTGTCCACTAGGTAGTCTACGTAAGCCAATCATTCCACAAGCATTCGGCTGATCGACCATCTTTTTATCATACCGTTCAATTACTTTAACGGCTTCTTCATGAAGCCAGTCATCTGAATCAAGACACATCCATAATGCTGTTTTCGATGCTTTGATTCCTTTATTCATTGATTTTGTTTTACCTTGGTTTTGTTGTTTTTCGTAAGAGATAGAAATAATATTTTGTTCTCTCCATGCTTCGACCATCATTTCTGTTTCATCTTCAGACCCATCATCCAGTATATTCCAGACAAAGTTGTTAGACGTCTGAACGATTAAACTCGCATAAACTCTTTTCAGCTCTTGCGCCCGATTAAATGTCGGTGTAAATATGGTCAGCAATGGTTTTTTCGACACAATTCTATCTCCTTTTTTAAAGTTTCGGTGGCTTCAATGATTTGATATAGCGCGCTGGGTTTCCAGCATATAGAGCATTTGGTTCTGTTAGATTTTTTGTAACGACTGACCCAGCCCCTACAATGCTGCCTTCTGCAATTGTAATGCCTTTTAATACAGTCGTGTTGGCCCCAATCCAGCAGTCTCGTTCTATTTTGATTGGATCACTTTCATGATGTTTATGCTTTTTGTTTTCCATCCAGTCACTCGTGCGGTATCCGGAAGAAATCAGAGAAACATTATAGGAAAGTGATACGCCATCTTCAATCACGATTCCGCCTCTTCCATAGAGGTAGACATTTTCATTTATCGTACTATTTTTTCCAATAGTAATTTTATCTCTATGAACAAGTTTCGGTATACCGTATACGATAACGCCTTGTTTGTATAACGTACGATTCAATGATTTATGCATACTGATTCTGACCTTCATCCAAGCTCTGGAAATCCATTCAATCATGTTGCACCTCTTATTTCTGTACTCTGAGATATTTACTAGACACACTTTTCAGAAGCCACATTGGCGAAATAAACATAAACATCTGGCTGGAAGCTACGTAAAATAGATCTGAAATCCCGCAATTTCCTTGCTTGAAGATTCTGTAGTGCGCTTTGATGGTATCGATACAAGATCTCCAACTTTTTCTTCGTTTAAAGTTTTCTTCATTTGAACGAAAAAGGAGTAAAGATTCATTTAAATTGCGTGCTTTATAACCTTTATTGATCATTCTTGAAAACAAATCAATATCTTGTCTTCGTTTCAATGAACCGTACCCACCACTATCTATAACTGCAGATTTTTTGAACATAACAGTCGGATGATTAAAGGCATTTCTTCTTTTAATAAATTGTTTGATTTCCTCTGTCTCGGTAGGAACCACTCTTGAAGAAACAATTCTATTAGGATCATCAATAAATTCATCTATCATGGTTCCGACGATCGCTAGTTCTGGATCTTTACGGAACGCTTCTATTTGATGCGCACATCTTTCTTTTAAAGAAATGTCATCCGTATCCATTCGAGCAACTAGTTCGTTCTGGCAATTACTGAGTCCGATATCTAACGCTCTTCCTAGTCCAATATTTTGCTCAAGAGGAATGATCTGTAGAACCCCTGGATACTGAGCGTTATACTCCTCAAGTATCTGTTCAAGTTCTAAAGTCAATGGTCCATCTTTAACGATGACGATTTCCTCAGGAAAAGCCGTTTGTAGAAACATGCTATCTAAGCTTTGTTTCAAATAATTTGGTTGTTCCTTGATATACAGTGACATCAAGACGCTATACTTTTCTCTCAAACCATTATCCTCTTTCTATCTATCATAATATGTATTGTTGTTCTCAATAGAGTTTATTATACAACAAAACCTCCAGTCAAAAAAGACAGTTGTCCAATGTATTGGGTTTTAAGGAGAAATTCTAATCATACTCTACTAAAAGCATAAAAAATCCCTAAAGACTGCTATTTAATCTAATCTTTAGGGAAAAATTTTATATTTTGTATCCAATTGTGGATCCTCAATCATATTAGCACATAATCCCATAACTCTTATAACCGGTTAATTGGATAATAGTTGAGTTCCGTTGACCCTATTTCGATCAATATATAGTCCAACTCCGAGAAAGTTATACGATGGTCTAATCATATTTTCGTAATGACCTGGGCTTTCTCTCCAAAGGTCATAAATATTTTGAGCATACTCTAAGCTTTGATTTTCTAAATTAATCGAAGGCACACTGATATAAGCTATATTTTCTCCAGCTCCATTAGTTGAATAGTTAATATCTTCAAAGATGGTTCCAAAACTAAGTCCATCAGGTCTTGTATGAGAAAATTGTTCTATTAGTTCTCTAGAACGAATACGAGCCCCTTTTCGTAATAAAGGTTGTTGTTCTAATGAGCTTAAGCTGTTTGTTCGTCTTAATTCGTTCGTACGCATGAATATATGATCTTCCATTTCCGATACAACAGCTTGATCCAGCATTACATCGTGTGTTTCTCTATTTACAACAGCTTCTCCTCCAAATAATGTGAATCTAGACCATGGTGAAACTGAAATATAACTTCTGATACGAGTAGGTTCGTTTTGATTTGTTAACACAATTGGACTTCCCTCTTTTGCTGCTAATACAGATCCCGTTAGTGAATCTGGAAATTGTCTCCCAGTAGCAACGTAAATATGATCTGAATTTATATTGAAATAATCAATAACACTTTGGTTTGTTTCATAGCGCGTTGGACCAGCTAGTCTAGTTGGATTATTTAATTGGCTCACTACGTTATTAGTAATCGCTTCTTCTCCACCGATAATGTACGTTCTCTGGTAGCTATTGAAAGACACTCCAGCTGGTAATTCATTACCTCTTGAAAGATAGACCGGCATACCTTGCATAGCTGCAAAAGATGCGACTGACATAGCATCAGCAAAATCATAGCCATTCACAATAGCCGCTTCTGTGGAATTTGTCAGTGCAACAAGTTCTCTTGCGATCACTTGAGCAGTGTCAAAACGCGTTTCTCCTTCTAAACGCTCGGTTACCAATCCAAGAGCCGTTAATTCTCTTTCAATTTCTTCAGAAACTGCAGATCTACCACCTAATATAATGACTCTACTAGCATTTAATCGACCTATTTCTGCTCTAACTACCGGTTCTAACTGATTTCCTCTAGCTAATAAGATCGGTGCATCAAGTTGATGAGCCAGAGGAACACCTGCGAGTGCATCTGCAAAATTATGAGAGTCCGTAATCATAACAGTATTTGCCTGACTCCATCCACTATTTGAAATACTAACTGCCGTTTCAAAACGTCTTTCTCCAGAAATCCTGGATACTCTTTCTGAAGCGGCTTCTACTTTGATACTGCTAGTTAAAAATAGAAAAAATACTACTAATATACCTAAGCCTTTCAATACTCTCGGTACCGATTTGTTCATCTGATCTAGTCCTCTCTTTTTTTAAGTAGTCAATCCTTTAACAATGCCAAGGCTTCCTTACCTAGTTATACTTATATCATACATAAAACTATTTTCAGATGACATATATTAACATCTTTATATTTAAGAAAGTTTTTTCCAACGTAAAAGAATAACGCAGATCAAAAAATTTAAAAATACTTCTTATTCTCTTTTACGATCTAAAAAAAACGCCCGTAAACAATCATTGTGATTGTTTACGGAGCGCCTTTGTATCGTAATTAGGGTTGTTGAGGAATAATTGTAATACGACCTTCTACTTCTGGTATTTCTTTTTCTGAAGCAATCCAGTCCATTAATAGATCACTCATCAATTCACCAGTATTTAACGTTACTTCTAGTCCTTCAAACATTGAGTATCCATCTCCACCAGCTGCTGTAAAGTCATTCATTCCGACAGAATACACGCGGTCTAAGTCAAGTGGTTCTCCATTGACCCTAACACTTTGAACTCTATTTCCTGGTTCTTCATTAATATCTACAACGACTTCTACACCAGAAAGATGTAAGAATCCACCATTTTGAGCTGGTAATACACGGTAAGAATATTCAAGAGCTTCTAGTAAGTTTCTTCCTGGAACATCTACAGATTGAGCAATATTGATAAACGGTAATACTGTCAAAACATCTCCACGAGTCACTTCTCCTGGAAGAATACTCTCACGAATACCGCCACCATTCATAATGCCAATTTCTGCATCAACACGTTGACGCATTGAATCTGCGACCAAATTTCCTAGGTTTGTTTCTTGAACTCTGACGTTTTCACGAGCACCTTCAAGTTTTGTATCAATAGAACCAATAACTTCACTCATTTGATCTTCAACATCTGCAACAACACCTGATACATATTCTCTTGTTTCTAGATTTGGCTCAATACCATCTGTTGTATCATGTAGATGTCCTTGTAAATCTAATAATTCACCATTTACAAAAGTAAAGTCAACTACGCCTACTGCTTTTGTGTGTTCCCAAGCTTGTGCAATAACTGTTTCTGTTCCTGGGTGGAAAGTTGGATTGTCGATCTTGTTGTGGCTGTGTCCACCAATAATCAAGTCAACGCCTTCAACATTTTCAGCAATTTGTTGATCGATAGAATATCCTGAGTGCGAAAGAACAACAATATTTTCGAAGTCTTCAGATAGTTTATCCACTTCTGCTTGAGTTGCTTCAACTTCATCAGTGAAGACAAGACCTTCTACGTTATTTGGGTGTGTAGAAGTTGGTGTTCCAGCAGATGCTAGACCAATTACCGCTACATCATGTCCTAAAATTTCAGTTGCGAAATATGAAGGGAATACATTCTCACCAGTTTCTGCATACTCTAAGTTTGCAGCTACAATTGGGAAATCTAGTTGGTCTTGAATTTCAAGCAGACGGTCAATTCCGTAGTTGAATTCATGATTTCCTGGAGCCATAACTTGGTATCCCATGTCGTTCATTGCTTGAATCATTGTTTCGCCTTCTGATAGGTTCACATTATTTGTTCCGTGGAATGTGTCTCCAGCATCCATAATCAGTACTTGATCTCTGATGCTTTCATAGTGATCAAAGACACCGTGAACGAATTCAAGACCTTTTACATCATCATTGCCACCATCTCCTACAGCCATACGACCGTGGATATCGTTTGTATGAAGAATAGAAGCTGTTTCGACTTCAAATAAATCGTTTAACTGATTTTCAATTTCAGAGGAGACAGCACTTTCGCCACCTAGAATAGACAGTGAAGTAAATTTATTTTCAGTGATATAATCTGTTAAGTTTTCACTTGTGTTCGGTCTAACTAGTCCGAGTCCTGATTCGTTGTTTGCGACAAGTACTGAACCTGTTAATGCATCCGCAAAATTCGCTCCTGTAGAAACAAATAATTCTTTGCTATCTACTCCAAAGTGTTCAAGAACTTCGATATTTGTATCATATCTTGTTGCACCTTCAAGTCGAGTTGGATTATTCAATTCTGATTCAACTTCTTTAGAAACAGCTTGTTCTCCACCAATAATGAGTGTGTTTGCATATTTTTCAAGGTCTTCAGCATTAGACAATGTTTCCGTTCTGGTTAGGAAAATCGGCATACCTTCTTGTGCAGCAAAAGAAGCTACAGATAGAGCATCGGCAAACTCCATACCATCTACAACAACTGCTTGTTCAGATGGCGCTAACTCATCAGCAATTAATTTTGCTGTTTCAAAACGGTTTACACCACCAATACGTCTTGTAGAAATATTCAGTGAGTTAATATCTTTTTCAACATTTTCACTTACTGCTTGTTCGCCACCAAGAATGATTGCGTTTGTAACGCCTAATCTCCCCATTTCTGCAGCTGTTGTTGATCTTAGTTTATTTCCATCAACTAATAAAATCGGTGCATCTAATTGGTGAGCTAATGGTACGCCGGCTAAACTATCCGCAAACTCACTAGAATCAGCGATGATAACTGTGTCAGCAGATGAAAAAGCTTTTTGACTGATTTTTGAAGCTGTATGAAATCGTGTTTGTCCTTGAATTCTTGAAACTGGAGAATACTTAGTTGCTGCAGTTGTTGTCTGAGCATTTACTGTCTCAGTTTCGTTAAGTACACTTACACCTACAATAGTTGTAGTTAAAGCCATTGTTGTAAGTAATTTTTTCCCATTTTTAAACATGAGTCAATTCCTTTCCATTGTCTGTTTTATGTAACGCTTAATGCCAATTAATCGTAGCATGACCTAACTAAAGAAACAATAGATTGTTTGTAATAAATACATATAATTTCTGTAAAGTTCGTGTTAATGTACGTTATTGTTCCGTTTACTTTAAAAGTAAAGGGTTTATATTTATTCTAATAAGCAAAAAAGTAGTACCTCATAATTGAGATACTACTTTTTCGTATTCGATACTTCTGTTGATTAGTAGTTTCCTAATTGATTTTCTACAATATCCGTTACGGCATTCAATCCGCCAAATAAGGTAAATTCAGAAAACTGATGACGTGTCATTAATGTATCAAACTCATCTTTCAGTTCGTTACGAACGAGCGCAACACCAGAACCATTTTTAGCAGCTAACACTGACCCTGTCAATGCATCAGCAAATTCCGCTCCAGTTGCTACGTATAGACGATTAGATTCAACATCAAATTCTTCAAACACTTTCACGTTTGTAGAATAACGTGTTTCTCCAGCTAGTCGAGTGACACTTGTAGATAATGCATCTACTGCAGCACTTGAAACAGCATTTGGTCCACCAATAACATATACTTTATCGTAGTTGTTGAGCGCTTCAGCGATATCAGCTTCCAACTCTTTACCTCTAGTCAAGTATACTGGCATATCTTCAGTTGCTGCAAAAGGCGCTACTGATAAGGCATCTGCAAATTGTAACCCATTAGCAAGAACAGCTACACTTGACTGTGTGCCTTCATTCAGTTTATTCGCGATTTGAACCGCCGTATCAAATCTTGTTTCTCCTGCAAGTCGTTCTACAGTAAGTCCGGATCCACTAAGTGCAGCTTCTACTTCTGGAGAAACTGTGTTTGGTCCTCCTAAGACGATTGCATTTGTCGCACCAAGGCGGCTGATTTCTTCTTTAACAACATCATCTAGTTTATCTGTTCTAGATAATAAAATCGGTGCATTTAATTGATCTGCTAATGGAACACCCGCTAAGGCATCTGCAAATTGTAGACCATTGGCAATTAATACCGTATCTGAATTGTCCCAGCCATTCTGACTGATAGAAACAGATGTAGCAAAACGATTCTCTCCAGAAATTCTTGCAAGTGATTCATAAGAAGGGTTATAAGTCACTTCTACTGTTTCAGTTGTTTCATTTCCGGCAATATCGACTGCTCTAACTTCAAAAGTATTATTTCCTTCCGTTAGAGAAAGTGTTCTTGTCACTTCAGTTGAGAATGCTCTTCTTTCGTAAGGAGACTCGAACTCATTTACAAAAACTTCATTGTCATCTATATAGAAACGTAGTTCGTCAAAGTTATCGGAAAGGCTAAAGGTAACCTCCACTTCACTATCTCTACTTACACTTGGAGCGTTGTGTCCAATTACAGGTGCTTGTGTATCCACAATTACTTGACGATTTCCGCCTGCTTCTTCTCCATCACCAGAAGTTGCAACAACGTTGATGTCATATACACCGTCTTCTGGAACTGTAACCACGCCTTCATATACATAAAGATTTGTTCCAGCATTGTAGTTCACAGTCATTTCTTGACCATAAGCTGTTACACTCGTTATTTCAGCATTTGTTTCAACAGAACCAGCAACTGGAATTTCGTGCGTTGTAAATCCTGCTAGTAAAGCTGGCGCTGAAATACTCACAACGATATCATCATGCTTTTGCTGATTGACTACGTTTACGACTTCTTCAGCAACGTTCTCAGCATAATCGATCGCGAAGACTTGTACTTGTTCGCCGTTTTCTGGAATTTCAACTGATTCGTTTTGTTCTACCGAGCCATTAGCTGGGAAAGTATCCAGTAACTCTCCATCTACGTGTACTTCAATACCAAAAAGACCTGAGTAATTATCTCGAGCATTCCAAGAGACTACTCTATCACTCTCATCATACTTAACTTCTAACTCAGGAGCAGTACTGTCCATATGGAAATCAAAAGTATATGACTGCCACTCTGCACCTTCGTAGTCAACTAATGTACGAACTTCATATGCATATTCGCCATCTTCTGCTATTTCTCCAGAAACAGTTCCATCCCATGCTGCTTGGTTGAATACATTACTAGAACTAGCTCTTCCTCTGTCAAAATAGTCTTTACGTAAGTTTGTTTCGTTTCTTAATGTACGTACAACATTACCTTCTGAATCAAGGATATTGAATTGTGCTTCTTTAACGTTTCTCAGTAAGGAAAGAACTGGTTGTATATCACCCATTCGTTCAGCACTGAATAACATTGTTTCTCCTAAAGCTGGAACATTTAAGCTAGGCAGATAGAATAAATCTGTTACCCCGATTCCAGGAAGAAGTTCTACATACTCCTCAAATACTAATGAAGTCTGATTGTAGAATGTGTCTTCAGAACCACGCATTGCATCAATTGTAGGTACTTGATCCCATTCTCCATTAAATCCAGCGTAAGGAACACTTAGAGTAGGATGATTATCTAAAGGATCTACAAACTCTACAAAACCTTCTACAAAGTAACCATTCTCAAATACATCGGTTGGATCAAGCATTTCAAGTGCCGTTGATTCATTCAAGAACTCAACTTGAGCATCGGATAAATCTAAAGAAATATCCACAGTTGTTTTTCCGCCCGCAGGAACAGTCACGTAACCTGGTGCATTCACTTTTACATTGTCTAATCCAGCTGCTTCAACTAAATCTGGTGTGAAACCAAGTTGATCCACAAATGCAAGATCTGTCTGCACAGATGTTTCTACTAGATAGAGGACTTCTTCATCACTGTAATTTTCAACTTCTAGTTGGAATTCTGTAAAGTCTTGGAAATCTCTTAGTGCTACTTTACCTTCATCGTCATCTGCCGGGCTTGATACCCAAGCCGGTGTAGAAAGAGCAGCATAAAGGTCCATCTGACCAGCACCTTGCGCACGTGGAGAATAGTAATTTCCTAAACCAAATGCATCGTTGACCGTTCCTTTATCTGTTAATGGAACCGCAGTATTCATCAAGATTTGTTTGGCAACGTGTGATCTTTCTTCACCTTCTAACCCTAGTTCTTCATCAACTCTTTCTAGCACTAAAGCCGATCCACCTGCAACATGAGGAGAAGCCATAGAAGTTCCATTCATTAAGGAGTATGAATCTCCTTGTTGAGTAGAAAGGATATTTCCTCCTGGAGCTGTGATTTCAGGTTTGAAATCAAGATTTGGAGCTAACCCCCATGAACTGAATGAAGACAATTGGCCTTGAATTGGAGCTGGAATATTTGTTGTCTCTCCAGTAAAGTTTGCGGTAACTGTTTCTCCTGCTTCCGAAGCTGCTTTGATTTCGTCTCCTGCTTTTTGAAGCATGAATAAATACGGAATCGTAATCGCTTCTTCAGTCTGCATACTTACAAAACCACTAGTATTGTTATTGTGAACGATGACACCGATAGCTCCCGCTGCTTGTGCAGCTTTAGCTTTCTCAGTAAAGGCAGCATAAGTCTCGTCTCCGCCAGTAAACATACCACGAGAAACGACCGCTACATTCCCTTCAACACTCGCTGCTTCTAGTTCTGCTGGTGTTCCGTGTCCAGCGTAAGTTAATTCGACTGGCCCATCGAATATATCTTTAGGGTCATTATCCGCTACCAAGTAAGGTGCTGTTCCACCAAGTTCTCCAGCTTGCCAAGTCATTACATCAGCTATACTGAAGTCATTTTCACTTGATGCCACACTTAGAGAAGCTTCAGAAACAGAAGGCGTTCCTACAACTCCAATATCTGGATTTTTAGTCAGTGGATTCGTATCATTCAAACCACCTTCTATTGAACCAGAACCAAAGTGTGAAGAATTTCCTGCAGATATGGAAACGACCACTCCATTTTCTTTCATACGCTGAACAGCTTTTTGTTCATGATTTTCTGGATTAACGAATCCAGCTCCTGAACCAAGACTCAAGTTCAGCACATCTACACCTAATTGAACAGCGTCATCCATTGCGGCAACATAGATATCTCCGTATGTCGTTGCTAAGCTAGGATCATTCCCGAAAACTTTAAGTGCTAGAAGTTGCGCTTCTGGTGCAACCCCTTTGATTCCTCCGTTTTCGATATCCCCATTTGCAGCGACTGTTCCTGCTACGTGCATACCGTGTTGTGAACTGGTATTACCTGTTTCAAGAATTTCATCCGTTTTATCAAAGTAATTATATCCGTAAGGGACTTTTTCTGTGAAGAATTTACCCGGTAGATCTAATCCATTTAGTGAATTTTCATCAAGAGAAGATTCTACACCTTCACTTAAAATCATATCTCTATGTGAAGGATCAATCCCAGAATCGATTATACCGACTACCATGTTTTCCCCTAAGACGTTGTAATCTTCCCAAGTATCTGGTCCTCTGACTTGATCAACACTATTGATCATGTCACCTTCTTCTACTTCTGGTCTTTCATATTCTTTGACAATCTCTACACTGGTCACTCCGGGAAGATTTTCAACTCTTTCCAGCTGACCATAATTCAAGTTGGCACTAAATCCGTTCACGACTGTCGTGAAGCTCTCTAAGTACTCTGCTTCGATATTTGCATTATCAATACGATTCTGAACAGATTCTTGAGTTTGAATAGCATTTGATTCTAACTCTTCTCTAGTCTCTTCAGAAAGTGCACTATATTGGACTCCTTGTCTTGTCGCATATGTAAGTCCAGGAGTTCCTTCAACTTCTACTATCACACGAACCTTTTCATTTGCTTCATATGGCTCAGGACCTTCGTCATTCTCAATTGAGAAATCCGGGTCGTTACTGTCATACAAATCAGATAGTGTCTTTAACGCTTCTGGTCCACTACTCAATTGTGTCTCGTCGCTATTATTGTTCGTTTCTGCCAGCACAGCGCCTGCCGAAAACAGACTGGCTGGAAAAGCTAACATCAAGGCCAATGAAGCCTGAGTCACTTGTTTTACACTTTTCTTCAAATCTTTTCCCCCTATAATAGATACTCTTTATTATAACTATTAATATACGGTTAGTTGAAATAGTTATAATACCTACTAGTCTAGAGTTGTAAAATGAGAATGTCAAGATTTTTTCTAATTTTATTCTCTTTAATTTCACAAAATAAAAAACCACTATCAAATTAGTGGTTTCATAAAATATATTCAAAATAAAGTTATCGCAAAATATTTTTAAAAGAAATCTATTATTCAATTATCAGACAATTACAAATCATAACTAGTTCTTTTTTTAACAGTCTTAGATAGCTACTTTTTAAGTTTTAAGGCTTTTTTGATTTCAGTTATGTCTTCTGTTTTGATAATGAGTACATCTTTTAACGATAATTGAGTTCTTTTAGCAAAGACATAAGCGTAACCAAAACCTCCAATAGCGTAACTGATTGTAGAAGAAATAGCCGCTCCATTGATTCCATAAATTGGAATCAGTAATACATTGAGAAGCACATTTACTATGATAGCTAAAATAAAAATACGAATCCCTACCAAAGGGTAACCTCTACCTGAAAGTGATGCGTGTAGTATTTGTATAATCACAACTAAGATAATTCCTGGAAGTAGTAAATTGATTACCTCAGAAGCTAATTGGAATTCATTTCCATAAATGAAAGGTACAATCCACTTAGAAGTCAGTACAAACAGTATTGAGCCGGTAACTAAAAAGACTAAAGACACTCTCAACAATTTTGCCGCCTTTTTTGCTGCGTCTATATCTGAAGTACTATTTGTACTGCTAGCAAAAAGCACCGTTCCTATAGCCGTTGGTAATTGCCAAATCAACTCTGATAAACCAACACCAACTGAGTAGATCCCAATTTCAGCAGCAGATACAAATCTTTCCAAAATTAATATATCGATTCTGTAATTGATATTGAGAATAAATAGAACCAAAGCAAAAACGATTCCTTTTCTAAAGAGCTTCTGCGGGAGACCTTTTTTGAAGTTCAGATTGAATTTCACTGTATCTTTCAGTGTCCAAAATGAATATAGTACGACAGAAGCCGAGGCTAGTAGCGTCGCAACTGCTGCTCCGTATACTCCCGTACTCAAAATCCATACAAGGATTACAACACCTATTAACCTTGAAAAAAAGGATATGATATGTCGTTTGTTCATGATCTCAATTTGTTGTTTGCCTTGATGAATCCCGTAATAGTAAGTTTCCAATATTTTAATCGGTACCAATGAAATGGCTATCGCAATTAGTCCCCAATTATACTGGGTTGTTGATGGAATCATGTAATACCCTAAAAGTATCAGGATTGAAACGATTGAAGCTAGTAACCATAAAACCAAGCTAGATGAAAATACTTCTTGAACGGTGTATTTTTTTTGCCCGATCATATAAGCTGATGATTGTCTGATCCCCATATCTGCTAAGTTAATAATTAAATTCGGTAAAACAAATAAAGCAGCTACAATCCCCCGACCTTCAGCTCCAAGTAATCTAGCTAAAAGCACCGAGATAATAAAACTGCCACCTAAATAAAACATTTTAGTAACGAATGTTAGAAAGATATCTTTCATTGTATTTCTTTTCATATGTTATACCTGCTTCTATTCATTTGATAGTTTGTTCCCATAACTTGTTTTTAAGATTTAAATTTAGTGTACGTTCTCGAAGCACTCAACCGTATTTTGTCCATTAAAGTAACAGACTTCAAGTCTCCTAGAACTTTTTTCATCTCTGGTTCGACTGAACTTTGCTGAAGGCCATTATAGATTGAAAGTAATTGCCTTTTTAGGAATGCTTTCTCATCAGTATCATATTGATCTGAGTGATAGGCTTTTTCAAGTAATTTGAATACCTCTAGATAAGAATTAAACGAACGCTTTTTATGGAAAGGTGTATTTTCAGTCATTGTAGAAGCTACTCGATATCTTCGATGATAAAAAGCCTGATTCAAATAAGACATTTTTTCACTGACAAGAAAGACTTTAGTTGTAAAGTATTCATCCTCATGCAAAATTGATTCCGGAAAACGAATACCTTTGTTCATGAGTAACGCTCGGCTAATCATGTATAAACATGGAGAAGCCGAATAAGCTTTTTGATTAGCTGAAAGTTTTTCTGATCCTTCATAAGTTTTTCCTGAATCTAGAACTTTAGAGAAATCGTACTGAACACTCTTTTCAAATAAGTCTCCTCCGTCAAAAAAGGATTGACCATTGAATCTAACCAAGTCGGACTGAGTTTCAAGAAGCTTATCTATTAACCTTTTTACTGTATCACTTTCAATCCAATCATCTGAATCTACGAATAGCAAGTATTCACCTGACGCCTTTTCAATACCTTGATTTCTAACGGCACCTTGGCCTTTGTTCAGTTTGTTTAAAGTCAGTTTAACTTTACTCTCGTATGGTTTTAATAAATACGGAGTAGCATCTGTCGATCCATCATCTATTACGATGACTTCAATATTTTTATAGGTTTGCGCTATAATCGAATCCAGGCATTCTTCAATATATCTTTCTACATTGTACGTGGGGACAATGATTGAAACGATTGGCTGATTCATACGAGACTCCTTGTTCTGATCAATATTTCAAAGGTACATTTAATGTATCTTTAAGATTTAAAAAAATTCTTTAACTTTTGAAAGGTCTTTGAGTAATTATTTGCTGAAGCGTTTCGTTTTTCCATAAGCTTGATAGCCATTAAATACCGTTCTTTTTGAATCCTTTGATGCAGTAAGTATCTGAAAGGATTCGATTCTTTTAAATCTTGTTTGATAACATATGCCCGAATGTGTTCTTCTTCGCATATCGCTCTAATCCACTCGACTTTTTCTTCTTCTGTCATTGGACAATCAGGATGCGTAATGTTTGCCAGTTCCAAATAAACCGGATGCCAGAATTCTTGTTTCAGTAAATCATTAAACTCTTTTTCTCGACCCCAGTGTTCTACTAGGTTCTTAAACTGAAGGGCAATATTTAACTCCATGACAAAACGGTCTTCCCGATATCGATTAACCGCAGACCCATTATGGGTTACGTAGTGATAGTATGGATTCCGATTAAAAGCTACAATTGAAATTTCTCTGTAGACTTTAAGGTTAAAAAGCGCATCTTGTCCTAATTTTTGATCGTCGAAACGAATCTTGTGCTGTTTCAAATAAGCACGTTTATACAATTTGTTCCATAATGCATAGGGCGTGAAATGATAAAAGTTACGAAAGTGATCACGAAACCCTTTTTGTGTATAAAAATGAGGCTGTCTTGGTAAAAAGGTCTCTCTTTCCCTAGGATTCCCTTCGACTTCTTTTGTATAACCAAATACGACGACTTCTGCATCTCTTTTCTCTGCTAATCGGTAGTTTTCTGCAAGCAAAGTTGGTTTGAAATAGTCATCTGGATCTGCGAAATAAATATATTTTCCCCTAGCGATTCTAAGACCAGCATTTCTGGCCTTCCCTGACCCTTGATTCTTTTGATGGATCACTTGAATCAATAAAGGTTCTTCTTCCGCAAACTGGTCGCAAATCTCTCCAGAGTTATCTGTGGAACCGTCATTGACGAGGATTAATTCGAAGTCCATCTTCGTCTGGTTTAAAGCAGACTGAATAGCCCTCGGCAGATGAGCTGAGACGTTATAAACTGGCATAATAATGGATACATCGAACATAATACCTCTCCTAACTATTGATAAACGGTTACTTCGCTTCTATTTTAAAGCAATTCTCTTAATTATAACATAGCTTTTTTAATCAAATTCAATTTTCGGAAAATATTTGATAACTTTTAATAACTGACCTCTGCTTAATTCAAAAAAGGATGGGACAAAACCATCCAAATAGAAGAAAGACGTCAAATCTAGGATATCTACCCCTTGATTTGACGGCTTTTCTACTTTTCTGATTTTACGAAACAACATTGATCAGAAACTTCTGTCCCAGCCTCTGAAATTATTCATTTTCTTACATTAAATTCGCATATTTCTAAAAGTTATTTAGACGTTCTTCAATGCTTGATGATACTGCAGCTGGTCCTCCGAAAATTGTATAACGTTCGAATGAGGATTGATCACTAAACGTTTTAAAGTTTTCAAGTGTTTTTTCATTATCTCTAACTAATGCTACACCTGTTCCTTCGATTCCAGCTAAAACAGATCCAGTTAAAGCGTCCGCAAAGTTCGTTCCAGTCGCAACGTATAGATTATCTCCATTGATATCCATCATTTCAAGTACCGCTAAATTGGTATCGTATCTAGTATCTCCAGCAATACGAGTTGTAGCTGTTCCTGATTTTTCAATCGTACTTTCAACTTCACTACTAACGGCAGCTTCTCCACCAATGAACATAACTTGTTCGTAGTCAGTAAGTGTATTTTCTAGTTCTTCTGAAAGTGTATTGGTTCTTGAGAGGTAGATTGGCATACCTTCTTGACTAGCATACGAAGCAATACTCAATGCATCGGCAAAGTTTTGTCCACTTACAACGATGGCTTCTTCTGAAGAAGTTCTATTAGAAACTTCTCTAGAGATTAACCTAGCTGTTTCGTAACGATTTTCTCCAGCGATTCTTCTAGTATAAATACCGTTTCTTCCAAGTTGTTGGTTAACTTGTCTACCAACAGCATTATCTCCACCAAGGATTACAGCACGTGTAGCACCTAATCTCTGGATTTCTTCCATTACAACATCGTCCAGTTTATCATTACGGCTTAAAAGAATGGGTGCATCTAACTCAGCCGCCAAAGGCGCTCCAGCAAGAGCATCGGCGAATTCAAATCCATTCGCAATGACCACGACATCCGAACGCTCCCATCCAGCTTTACTAGTTTCAACAGCTGTATCAAATCTCTTTTCACCAGCAATTCTAGAAACTTTGATTTCTGGATCCTCAGGAACTTCTGGCGTTTCAGGTTCTTCTGGTACTTCTGTTTCGTCAGAGTCAGCGAAGGCAATTTGAACGATTACTGGATCGTGATCGCTTGCTCTTCCAGATTCATCCGTGAAATCAGCATTAATTTTAAGCATATCGATTTTTGTATTTTCTGCTAAGTGGTTTGATACTAAAATATGGTCAAGTACCTGTGAACTTCCTTGGTATACATAAGAATAACGTTCTTCAAGCGGCACTGAGTTGACCATATTTGTCAGATAGTCTCCTTCGTGAATTTTCAGGGCATCTGTCCACTGGAAGTCATTGAAATCACCCATTGAGACAATATTCGCATCTGGATTATCTGTTGATACTTCTTCAACAAATGCTGTAACAGCTTCTGCAATCCCTTTACGTTTTACTTCACTACCATATTCAATCGGCTGATTTTGTCCGAAAGTCGCATCATCTCCACGTTTAGAATTCCAGTGGTTAATGATTGTAATCACTTGTTCTCCCTGGAAGTCAAATTGAGCAGCTAGTGGTTTTCTTGAATTACTGAAAACTGGGTTTTCTGGGTCAATACGGCCAGGATTTACTGTCATATTTCCATCCTCGTAACCTGCAGCTGTTGTAGCGTCTCCTTTTTCAATCGAATCTACAAAAGATACTCGTTCAGGATTATAGATAAAACCAACTTGTATATTCGCATTTGGTTGTCCACCATCTTGGTTCATTACAGGATCGATATTAACGTATTCGTATTTAGTACCTGATGCTGCAAAGATAGCGTCAATCAATCTTTCGTAAGATTGATCTGCTTCGGGTCCTCCAGCACTTGGCCCATCGTTATCTTGTACCTCTGTTAAACCAACGATGTCGGGACTGTTCAAGTCATTTCCAATCGCATTTGCCAGTCTTTCAGCTTTTTCATTAGAAGTCTGACTTGTCGTCGCAGCAAAGTTTTCAAGGTTATATGATGCAACAGTTAACTGATCTTCAACAGATTCAATCGTTGTTTGTTGAGGTTGATTGTTTGCAGGTTGATGAATAGCTTCCATATCTGCTAAGTCTGTATAAATCTTGTAGTTGCCGTAATCATACATCACAACACCTGTTAGTGTTCCTTCAAATTTATCTCCCGTTAGAACGTTAAAGTCTCTAGCTGCATTGTTTGGTTGAGGACGGAACCCGATTCTTTCAGGATTCAAATCATCTTCTTTGAGTAAAATTCCACCATTTACAGTTTCTGCTTCGTGAGAATCTAAAACAGTCACAACATCACCATGGTCTTGCGGTGAGACAGCTCTCACATCACTCACTTCTACGCGCATCGCTTCCATGGCTTCCCAGAAGTCGATGGCATAAAGTTCAGGATTAAATTCTTCAAATCCAAGTGGTGAAATCACTTCGTCAGGTACTTCGTCAATGACGATGGCTTCAGGTAATTCCATACCTGTTTCAATAATTTCTACTGATCCACCACGGTCATCTCTGGCGTTGATTTGTGTGACTGATAAATCTGTGTCTTCTTTTTCTGAAAATCCATCAATATAATACTCACTGACTTGACCAGTTACCGCAACATGATCTCCGACATTGATGTCAGGAGCGAAGTTACGTCCTCCAAGGTATACGACAATGGCTTCCGAAGTATTACGATCTCCATCTCTTAAGTCATCTTCCGTTTGAACATGTGCATATACAGCACCTCTAATTTCATACTTGTACGTTACGATTCCGCGAACATCATTAACCGTTTGTCCATCAAATGGTGAGACATGTCCCGGTCCTTGAATATCATGAATCATAATTCCTGTTTCCGCATCATAAACCGTATAGTTAAATTCTGCAATTGAACTTAATTCTGCATCTTCTCTAACAGCAATTGCTTTAAGACTAATATCTTCTGTTAATTCAATCGGTTCAGTATATAATGTCGAGTCTATTGAAGGCTCAGAACCATCTGTTGTGTAATAGATGTCTACATTTTCGGAACGAGAAGACAATTGAATTTTTGTTCCGCTAGCTACCGTTCCAGAATTTACGTTGGCTTGTGGCGCTTGAACAATTGATGAATCTAATAATACGTCATTGATTGAGCGAGGAATAACTTGCCACGTATTGTTGAAAAATTGAACGATACCCGCTACAGTTTCATAGGTTTCCCCTACTTGGATATCTAGTTCATTTCTTTCGTCTCTTAATACAAATTCTGTTCCATCAGCACGAACCGTATAGTTTGTTGATGTCTCAGATCCTCCAGCTGCAGAAATAATCTCCACGTTTTCAAGCTCAATAAGTCTGGATTCATTTTCTAAAGCTACTTGAGAACCAGTAATCTTTCTTGGTTGAACAGCTTCTGCATCTTCCGTTTCAAGTACCGTAATATTTTGTAATTGTAAAAGATTATTGTATTGACTGATATTGCCTCTAACTGTGATTTGTTGTCCGACTTCAGCTTGAACCGCACTCGCAGGGAAAATAGCGAATGCACCCGTTTCATCTTCGAACTGTACCGTGTTGTTTAGTTTAGCTGTTATAACGCCTTGTACCAGTACTTCATTTCCAGTTCCCAAAGTTCTAGCATCAGCCATTGAAATCAGTGAAAGTTCTTCTTCTGGCTCTCCAGGTACGGTTGGATTTGCTTCTCCAGGTACGCCTGTCATTAAATGGGATCCTAAATAATTGAAAGTGTCCTGAGGATACTCTGTCCATTCATTCGCTGGGTCGAATGCATCTGTTTCGACAGTTTTCCCTGACAGTACATCCTGATTTCTAACTAATGTTACGTCTTTTCCCCAATCGATTTGTTCTCCAACTTGACCAAATGAATCAATCACTTGTCCATTATTTCTAAGTACAAGAGCGTCGTCACCATTATAACCTGTTACGCCACCATTTTGAATATCTGCATAAGCAAGCAATGCTTCTGAAGCTCTAGGGTTAACAATGACTAATGTCTCTCCATGTTCAAGAACTCCTTGTAGTTGATAAGTAGAATTGGGATCTGTGTTTCCATTTGGATATAATTCGACTTGATATCCATCAAGATCTACTGTACTTCCTGTGCCATTGTAAATTTCAAAAGCTTTATTGTTACTAGATCCTTCTACATATGTAGAAAATATTAAACTATCGGCATAAACCGCTTCTTCCGCCAACGTCCCGCTTTCTGTTGTTCCAATTTCACTAGCTGTCACTGCGACTACATTCATTGGCACAGACGTTGCAAGCAACGAGGCCGTTAATGCAGAAGTAATTGTTTTCTTTAACATAAAACTCTCCTTTGTTTATCAAGTATACTGATCGCCTCCATAAGTGTAACAAATATTCATGTTAATGTTTAGAAAATATTTCGTTAATTTGTAAATTAAATGTAAATATAACTCCTAATCCGAGATATTAAACGCCTATAAGCATACGAATTTCAAACCATACCAGATATTGTTCGTTAAATAACCAAAGGAGACTGGGACAAAGTCTCTGATTAATATTGTTTTGTAAAATTAGACAAGTAGAATAGCCGTCAAAACAAGGGATAAATATCCTAGGTTTGACGGCTTTCTTCTATTTGGCTAGTTTGGTCCAAGCCTTCTCAATATACTAATGCTCATTTCTTTTTATTCGTGGAACCAACTATTTTACAATACCTTGTAAAACGTCTTTGAACACAGCTTCAAAGCGAATCATATTCATCGACATAAAACGAATCATTTTTGGCCAGTCCTCTCGATTAAAAGCATTTACACCTTCTAATTTAAAAGCTATTCTACAACCTTTTTTATCCTCTAGGCGTTGCCAATTAAGACTATTTTTAAAAGCTGCTTCTATTTCGTCTTTCTTTGAATATAATTGATCGAATAAAAATTTATTGTCTTCCTTACTTCCTCTACCAATGTATAGCTCAACATGACAAAACTTTTTAGTAATAACAAACGAGTATGACATCCCACTATACCCACTTCCACAACTAATCCAATTATCTTTTGAAGGACTTATATTTGAAAATAAAGGTGATTTTTGATTCATCTCTTTTAATAGTTGATTCCAGAATTCAAGTCTAATTACATGCCTTGATTGCTTATCTTCTTTTGTTGTAAGTTGTTCTTGCTTCTTTTGTCCGATTTTTATCAAGTAGTCTTCTGCATCAATAATCGGTATGATTTGTTCAGTATCTAAAAATATCTGATTCTTATATTCATAAGGTGTTACCTTTATACATTTCACCTTAATATTATGATCTAACAACCACATAGCCGTAGAAGTTACTTCTTTTCTAAAATTAGCCGCAACCATAATAATCCTTTGATCATCATTATTTAATTCTATTTCACTATAATCTTCTGCTTCCAAAAACTCACATAATTCATCTTCAGCAAGTTGTTTATTGCCTATACTATCTAAGTACTTCTGGAAAATTTCTCGAATGTCGCTTTTAGCCAGTCCCGAACAGTATGAAGCATACTTCAATGATTGCCACACTACATCTTTACCGCTATCGTCCAGTTTATTTTCAACAATTACGAGATTACCAGATTCGTCTAAAGCCAATAAATCTAATCGTTCTCTCGTATCATCAAAGCTACTAAATTCTTTTTGTATAACAAGCAATCTTTCTCCTAATAAATTTGTGTTCTTACAAATCCATTCTTGAAGATGAGCTCTCTCTTTAAATTTTAGTTCTTGAAAAGACATTTTATTTAAAGGAATTGCTTCGTTCTTTTCTCGATCAATTAAAAACAAATTATTTCTCCCCTTAAGTAGTTTATTCACATTATAACTTTAATAAATGTCGTCCGTTGTATTTTTTTAAAGTATATATTACTTTTTAAGAATTAGATAGTTGTGATCTTATCCTTTTACAGAATGCATCTTTTATGAACTTATGGTAGAATGAATTGAACTTTAAAAGGGGTTACAATTGATCCCTTTTATTTTATTGCTACATACAAATAAAGGAGCGATACTATGGCGATATTAGTTACAGGCGGTGCGGGATACATTGGTTCTCACACAGTTATTGAGTTATTGAATGAAAATCATGAAGTGGTCATCGTTGATGATTTTTCTAATTCAAAACCAGAAGTCTTGAACCGAATCAAGGAACTTTCTGGAAAAGACTTTGTGTTCCATGAAGCTGATGTTTCTGATAAACAAGCACTCGCTAAGATTTTTGAACAACATGATCTTGAGGCTGTGATTCACTTCGCTGGTTACAAGGCTGTTGGCGAATCCGTAGCTGAACCATTGAAGTATTATCATAATAATCTACTCAGCTCAATTGTATTAATGGAGCTGATGAATGAATATAACGTTAAAAACATCGTATTCAGCTCGAGTGCAACCGTTTATGGCATGAACAATCAAGCACCGTTTACTGAGGATATGCCTCTTTCAACAACAAATCCTTATGGAACGACTAAATTATTTATCGAACAATTTATTCAAGATCAAGTTGCGGCTGATCCATCATGGAGTGCAGCCCTACTACGCTACTTTAACCCAATTGGTGCTCATGAATCTGGTCGCATCGGTGAAGATCCAAATGATATTCCAAATAACTTGATGCCTTATATCACGCAAGTGGCTGTTGGAAAGCGTGAAAAATTAGCAGTTTTTGGAAATGATTACGATACTGAAGACGGTACGGGCGTTAGAGATTACATCCACGTTAAGGACTTGGCGAAAGGTCATATTCGTGCGGTAGAAAGTGTACTAGAGTCTATCGGTGGAGCTGAAGCTTACAATCTAGGTACTGGTGTTGGCTACTCTGTTCTGGATGTGGTGAAAGCATTTGAAACAGCGAATGACGTAGAGGTTCCTTACGAAATCGTTGATCGTCGTCCTGGAGATATCGCAACAAGTTATGCGGATTCTAAAAAAGCGCACGAGAAACTGAACTGGGCTGCGGAACTGGGCTTGGAAGATATGTGTCGCGACTCTTGGAACTGGCAAAAAAATAACCCTAATGGGTATGCATAAATAACAAAGGACGAAGCTGATGGCTTCGTCCTTTGTTTGTTTGAAAATACAATGACCTTATGTTATTTTGAGGAAACCTAGCGCTGTTAACTCTATAAATTTTTAGTAGCTAAAAAGTAAAGGAGGTCAAATCAATGAACCAGGAAATGCTTTATACGATTGAACAAGATGCTAAACGTTTAGAAAAGACCTTGAGAGAATTGGGAGTTTTTATCAATCACAACTACTTTAGAGCTGTAAAAGGATCACACCCTTTTATACATGACCCTTCCGGTTTAGGTATATTTGAAAGACGATTCTTTTTTAAATTCTATTACTTGGTTTTCACTACAGATCAATTGATTATACTTGATACTGTTTATTTTGAAGAACCAATTGACGATCATGTTACTAAAATCAACTACTCTGATTTAGAAGAGTTCGCCTTAAAGAGATACATTTCAAATGATTACATACAGTTTAATTATGGAAATAAAGCCTACTATTTTTACACTAAATACGCAAGTTGGGTTTATACTATATTGGGTGAAACCACCTATAGCATGAACTATACGCTTTTGAAAGAACGAAATTTCATGGGTCTAATTAAGTAAATAATCTAAATCTACCACTCTCCTTTTAGTTTTAAGTAAAAAACCAAGTAAACTTAGCTTTCGCTTTGCCTACTCGGTCTCTGCTTTCCTCTTATACAATTGATTCATTCACATGATACTTAAGAATGTTTTCATCTATTATCACGGTATTTTTTTGGTCAGTACTATACGTTTTACTCCAAGGACTATCTTTTGAATGTGTTAAAGTAACCAACTGATTAGCCGTATAGCTTTCATAGTGGTCGATTGTGTTCAAAATGGATTCGATTGCTTCCTCTCCTTTATTTGAATTAGAGAGTTTCATGAGTAGTGGCGGTACTACTGTATCCTTTACACAGAAAGCATATTTCTCGCTATCCGTTATTTCCTCAGCGCCGTATTTTTTGAATAGTTGATAAACTTTTTCTACTATGGGTCCATATTTATAAGAGACAATATCATCCTTAAATAGGGGTTCTTTATATCGGCTAAGATAATCAGCATAAGCGAGATAAAGCAGTTTTTGCAATTTTAAGTGCGACATAGATTTCAGTGCTAAAATAAATGTAGCAACGTCCATTGCGTAAATTTCCTTATCTTCCTCTAACATTCTAAATAACTCATCTTCGTTTTCTGTTGCTAAGACATCTTCGAAAAAAGAATCTTTCTCTACTACTGATTCCCAATCCTTACTATGAGTAGTCAATTTGTGCACCCCGAAGAATGTACTACCTTGTTTTTCTGCATTCTTCATAAACTGTCGAATTCTTTCTTTATCTAATTTTTCGTCTGAGGGATAGTGCCAAGCAATTCTTTTTCCATTTACAAAGTCACTCGCTATGGCTATATAATGATAGAACACTATATTTCTCTCCTTTCAGGGTTACTGTCGTTTTTATACACATCTGGCCATTTTGTGTACTCCCTTTTAACTTTATGCCTTTTGTGG
Source organism: Marinilactibacillus sp. GCM10026970 (assembly GCF_042660675.1). Taxonomy (NCBI): domain Bacteria; kingdom Bacillati; phylum Bacillota; class Bacilli; order Lactobacillales; family Carnobacteriaceae; genus Marinilactibacillus; species Marinilactibacillus sp. GCM10026970. Next base: position 50,036 of record NZ_JBHSUL010000031.1, on the reverse strand, counting down.
GATTCCTCATTACTTACACTGTCTTCTTTAGACCAAATCTGGAGTTCCTAAGGAAAATATATATTTTTTTCGTTTTTAAAGTAAAGATGTGTTGCAATGTATTCATCTTATATTTTTTAACTTTTCTTAGATTGTATTGCTTACACAATCGTGTAATACACTCATTAAAGAAAGCTTCATCATGATTGATATTTTCAAATATGATTCTAATACCAAAGATATCATTCATACACTTATAAATAGGTATAACACCTGTACCCTCTTTACTAGTCTTCTTTCCATAGTGAATCAACTTGTTGACTATCGAATCCTTCTGCTTAATTCTCGTTCTAACGTCGAAATCTTTGTAGTCAAATTCATATTCAATATCAATAGTCTCAATGTTTAAAATATGACTACAAAGTTGAACAGAACCAAAAAGTTTCTGTCGGTGATCCACTTTTAACTGTAGATTTGGATTTTGTTTCTAGCAAAGGTTTTGATACGGTCACTCCAATTGTCGTGATTAATACTGCAGACTATGGTGATATTTTGAATTTATCAAATGCAGAAGTCAACACTGGTGATCGTTTAATTAAAATCATTATTTAATTTATAATTTGATATCTCCAAGCCCGCGATTTTACTATAAAAAAGTAAAATCGTGGGTTTTTCTATGGATTTTATCATTCTTTTACAGCTGTTCAATCTGAATTAAGTTTTCAATCTTTTGCGTTTTCACTTCACCGTCACGTGCGAAGTTCCCCCAGATTTCTCTCAGTTGTTTTCCTTGATCATGAAAGGTTGCCCAGTCGGTTCCTTCAAGTAACGGTCCATGTTCCCAGATAGTTCGGTCTTCAAATAGAAAGGGAATTTCTGAAGCGTGACCGCCTTTGAATTTGTTTCCTGGTGCCCCCCAGCTGACTTTGTATTGGTAGACTCTTCCCCCACTCTCTGCATGCCTTTTGGCAAATTGCTTTACACCCATTCGGTAAATTTTATGCGTAAGGATTCTAATCAAGGATTCTTTGATCAAAGGTATCGCGAGCAGCTTCTGATAGCTTTTGATTAATGGAATGAACGAGGTAATCTCTCGACTATTTGATCCAATCAGGACATCGATTCGCTGCGCTGCTTTCTGCCAAGCTTTTAAAGTTTCTGCTTCATCAGGTAATGGATACTTACCATACTGCACACCAAAAGCCATCGACGATTTCAGTCCAAATGATTTGGCCTTTTCGAGTACCTCCCTTTGTTTTTCTAGAATCGTATCCATATCCGCGTCATCCGAAAGCGTCTTTACAGCTTCTCGCATCGCCTTCCTCATCTCCTTTCGATTTTGCAGAAGACCGAAAGGGGCGCTCTGGATAATGGCGCGATTGAACAAGCCTTCTGTGCCTTCAGCAATCATTAAATGAGCCACTGCATCCCCACCTGCTGACTCTCCAAAAACCGTAATGTTTTCTGGGTCTCCACCAAATGCCTGAATCGACATTTTAATCCATTTCAGGGCTTCAATCTGGTCCAGTAGTCCTAGATTTGCAGGTTCGAGATATCCGAGAAGGCCAAGTCGGTAGGTGACAGTCACAACGATGACTTGCTGTTCTTTGACCAGTATGGCGGGATCATAAATTGGATGGTCGCCGGCGCCGTTTAGATACGAACCGCCATGGATCCACACCATTACAGGTAAATGATCGGTCGGTTGAGTCCCTATTGGCATCGTAATGGATAAATTTTGGCAGTGCTCACTAGTCGTCAGTTTTCGAGGCAGTTCGCTAATAAATTGCTCGGTAAAAGGGTCATCTGACTGCGGACTAGCGGGTGCCCAGCTTGTCGCTTGAATGGTTTTTTCTGAGCGTTTTATAGGGAGTGGCTTGCTGAACCTTTTGGCATGGGCATAAGGGATGCCGCTTGCATGGAGTACGCCTTTCTTGCGATCGGTCCAACCGATGATTTTTCCACTAGCGCACGTCCATGCTGGCTGATTTTCTTTTTCCTTCACTTCACTCGTACTCCATTTCTGTCTCTTAATTTCTATGTATATTTTCAGCTTAGAGATTTTTCTGTTTCTGGTCAACCGTCTTATGATTTTCCATTAATTTCGCTAAGCCCAAGGCGGCAAGGAACGCTAGCCGTTCCTAATTTCAATGCCTTTTTCCGATGACCTTTGGTTATTCATGTGACTCAGTGGTTTTATATTTTTGAGTCTCAACAATATGGGCGTTATTGTTGGGGCTCGGTGGTTTCGTCTTCTTGAGTTACAACAATATTGGGTTTATTCTTGTAACTCAGTGGTTTCACCTACTTAAGTTACAACAATAGAGCGTTCATTCTCTCGACTCGCGGGTTTCACCTTCTTGAGTTACAACAATAGTCTTAGATTGCGGTCCAGCTACTTCATGCTTGGCTCATCCCCATTCCTTATCTCCAACTTCCAGACCGAACACTGGCCACAAGACGCAAAAAAAACCGAGTATGCTTGGCCTGGGCTTTGCGTACTCGGTTTTCATTTTGACTAACGGATCGTGCTTTTTGAGTTAATTTAATTCTGGCCAGTATCCTTTATTCGCTTCAATCATCTCGTCTAATACTTGTTTTGCTAAATAAGCAGAATTAACTGACTGATTAAGTGTGAATGCTTGTAGTGCTTTCTGGTAAGAACCTTCAAAATAAGCATCTACTAGCAACTTCTCAGCAGCAACTTGCGCTTCCATCAGACCTTTATGAAAATCAATGATGGGATCTAGCGCAATCGGTTCTATCCCAGTTGCCCCAATATAAGCAGGCACTTCAACGACTGCATCTTGTCTCAAGTTTGGGATGGAACCTCTATTAGGTGTGATCACCATAAAGCGTCTATGCTCGTCATTCAGCAAAGAAGTCGCAATATCTACAATGTAGTTTCCGTGTTCTCCAAAGTTGAAGTTCAAAACGTTTTCCGTTTCACCATCACGAATTTTTCGTGCCATTTCTCGCGTGTTCTTTTCTCTACCTTCCATAACCATGTTCGCACGTGTGTAGGATGGGTCTGATTTTTCAACAACTACGTCTGGGAACAAGTAGTATTCTAGATAATTGTTAGGAAGATAGTCCGGGAAGTATTCAACCATGGTTGACATCATTTTAAAGGCTTCTGCCCAAGTTTGGTCCCCTTCGTTAAACTCCGCAACATTCATTGATTTGGCGCGCATTTTTTCGATAATTTCCGGCATAACATCGCGACCTAAAGACTTATCGTAAATTTCTGTATACCAACCATAATGATTGAGTCCGAAATAAGTTGGAACCCAGTTTTTTCTATCATAATCATAATTTTCAGCGATTGTTTCTTCGATTGAAATCGTCATATCACAGACATTGATCATTCTAATACCCGGATACACTCTTCGAATTGCTTCTCCTACAAGCGTCTCAGGATTTGTGTAGTTCAGCACCCATGCGTCTGGCGCATATTCTTGGATATATCCTACGAGTTCTAAAATGCCTTTGATGGATCTTAGGCCATAGGCAAATCCACCTAATCCACAGGTTTCTTGGCCTACTAATCCATATTTTAATGGAATTTTCTCGTCCTGTTCACGCATCTTAAGTCCACCGACTCGAATTTGTGAAAAGATGAAATCAGCTCCTGAGAAAGCTTCTTCTGGATTCTCCGTTGTGATTAACTCAATATCGGTCTGATTCTGTTCGATCAGTAATTGATTGATGATTAGACCCATATCTTCATTTCTCTTAGAATCATTATCATATAATCTGATTTCTGCCATTGGGAACCGTTCGATATGTGATAGTATAGCCGATGTGATTCCTGGCGTATACGTACTTCCGCCTCCTGCAATTACGATGTTTAATTTTTTCATGATACTCTCCTTCTTTGATTCAGTTTTAAGCTTCCATGATTTTGTTGACTTCGTTCATGACGTTCGTTACTTCAGGACCGATAATGATTTGGTAATTCGTATCGGACGGCTTGACGATTCCACTGACACCGGTTTGTCTGATACGTTCTTCATCTACCAGCGTTGAGTCAACAACTGTGACTCTTAAGCGCGTGATACAATTATAAGCATCTTCGATATTAGCGGTTCCACCTAAAGAGTCGACTAGTTTTTTAGCGAGATAGCTATAGTTGCTGGTGCTGAGTCCGAGGTCTTTTTCTTCTTCGGTCGTATTTTCTGTAAAGACTTTTTCGTCTTCTCTACCAAGTGTTTTCAGCTTGAATTTTGTAATTACAAAATAGAATGTAAAGTAATACAGTGCGAAGAATACGAGCCCGACCGGTATGATTAATATGGCATTGCGACCGATTGAGAAGTTGAGTACATAATCGATTAGAGATGCTCCAAACGAAAAACCTAGACGGATATCCAACATGTAGGTTACCATTCCGGCTATTCCAGCAAACACAGAGTGGATCAGGTATAAAACTGGTGCAACGAACATAAAGGTAAATTCAACGGGCTCTGTGATATTGGTTATAAACGCTGTAGCTGCGCCACTACCCATAATACCTTTGACGCGCTCTTTGTTTTCTTTTCTGGATGCTCTATAAATCGCCAAACAGATTGCAGGTACACCAAACATCATAACCACAAAAAATCCCGCCAGGAATAAACCAGCTGATGGATCTCCATTCAGAAATCTTGGAATCTCTCCTTGTACGACTTCTCCGTTCGCTGTTGTGAAGCTACCTAAATCAAAATAGACGTAGGAGTTGATAACGTGGTGCAATCCAAGTGGAATGAGTAGTCGATTCAAGAACATGAATAGACCTACACCAAATGCCCCCATGCCAACCCAACTTTGTGCGAATGTATCTAAAGCGTTTTGTACGGGCGGCCAGATGAATCCAAAAACAACAGCTACCGCAATAGTGAAAATCATGACCATTGTGAGTGGGAACCGTTCTCCTGCAAAGAAAGCGAAGATCTGTGGTAATTGTTGGTCTTTGAAGCGGTTATAAGTCCAACTTGCTAATCCCCCGGCAATAATCCCTCCGAATATCCCCATATCGATTTCAGGATTCATAATCATTAATCCTTGTCGTAGTGTTAGAATAGACAAAACCGCTGTTAGTGCCGGCATCCCCTTATCTTTTGCTTTAGCGAATCCGAAGACGACCCCGATAGCGAATAAGATATCTAGGTTACCGAAAACCGCATTTCCGGCAGCTGTTAAAACCGGTAGATTTAAAAAGTCATCCGAAGCAATTCTCAGAAGTATCCCTGCTAACGGCATCGCAGATACAGGTATGAGCATGGACCTTCCGAGTTTTTGTATTCCGTTTTTCAAGTTATTCATTGTTTCTCCCCCTTACACTTCTTTATAAGTGACTAGCTCTATTGACGAATCGCTTTTGATTTTGTCTACGAATATAGAATCTATCAGGAAATCTGTTTGAAATATTCTCGGTTCGTCGAATGCTGTATGTGTTTTTAGAAACTGATCGATATAGCCTGCATGACACATGATTTCAACCGTATTGTACTGCTTGATCTTTTTAATCATGCTTTCTATATAATGGTCCGCTTCCTCAATTTGATTATTTTGAATCATAGCTCCAACCGGGTCAAAATCCGCTACAAAGTAATCGGTCGTTTTGATTCCTGATTTCTTTTCAAAGTTTCCTCTTACAGGCAAGTTGTATTGATTGGCAAGCTGGATGACCACTTCTTGATTTCTACCAAATGTATGCAAATGATGATGACTATCTAAATGGGTGGGTATAATGCCACTATCAATAACCTTCTTAATTTGAAAATCCCATTCCTGATACAACTCTTCAAGATCAATTTGAAAATTAGGGTTTTCATAGACACTCAATTTATGAAAATCGCCTTTATCATTTGTCAGACTGTTGATTTTTCCACTGAGTGGTTTCAAAAAAGTGAGCGTCAGATGGACGCCAATTCCTAACTTAGGATGTTCTTTGGATAAAGCAATTGCCTGATTAAAACCAGGTGTGTTGGTCATTAGTGTTGTCGAAGTTAGTACACCTTCTCTATGTGCATCGATAATGCCATGATTGATTCCCCTGCTATATCCAAAATCATCTGAATTTATAATAACTTTAACCATACTATCTCTCCTCATAACCCATTTTACAAATACACTGATTTCGACTCGGACCTTCACCTCTTTCTTATCTCTTATTTTTAGCCGTTTCTTTAACTTGAATTTAGTGTATAATGATTTCAGATTAAATTCTACTCATTTCATGAAACCGTTTTAATATGCAATTAAAGAATATTCATTCATAACTTGAAATTTATTTCATCGGAGGTTTATATGCGATTAGAAGAACGAATCAATACATACTACAGTCAATTAAGTAAAACAGATTTCATCATTTCAAACTATATCATTTCAAATAAAAGTAACATCATCAAAATGTCTGTTGAAGAGATCTCTTCTGCTGTCTTCGTGTCTGCCGCAAGTGTTGTTCGGTTCGCAAAAAAGCTTGGTTTTTCAGGGTTCTCTGAGCTGAAATACTTCTTGAAAGAAGAGCTTGACGAGCACGAAAAGCATGATGAAACAAGTACCTTTCTGCTGACTAAAGATATTGAAGAAACGACAAATTTAGTGACCCAGACAAATCTTCAGCCAATCTGTCAGAGTATCAAGCAAGCTAGTCGTGTCTTTAGTTACGGGACTGATTGGGGCGAGCGGGTCTCCTCTGAATACTTAGTAAGGAATTTTATGATGGCTGATTTGTTTATCCAGCCGGTACCTTCTCTGACAGAAATGAATTGGCTAATAGACAAAATGACACCAAATGATTTAGTCATCATCTTCTCTTATAGTGGCGAAAGAGCACCTGTTAGAAGTGTCATGTCTCAACTAAAGGTTCGAGGGATTCCCGTTATTTCTATAACGCCTCTTTCCAATAACTTTCTATCTACTGAAGCCACTTACCGGCTATATTATAAATCCACTCAGCTAAAACAAGATCCTAATAACCTGAAAGAGTACAATTTTTTCACCACTCTCAATTTGCTTGCAGAGTATTTGTTTCGTTATTACTATGATAATTTTATGTAGGAACGGTCTCCGTTCCTTTTTTGATGCTCTTTTCCGATGACCTTGCACTTACTCTTGATCTTATCCTTTTATGCAGTCTATGTTTGAGCCGATAGTCCCTCTCGTTATACTTTACCTTACTGAGAGGCACTATCTTGGTCGGTTAGTCCCTCTCGTTATACTTTACCTTACTGAGAGGCACTATCTTGGTCGGTTAGTCCCTCTCGTTATACTTTACCTTACTGAGAGGGACTATCTTGGTGGTTTAGTCCCTCTCGTTATACTTTACCTTACTGAGAGGGACTATCTTGGTCTGTTAGTCCCTCTCGTTGCACTTTCCCTTGCTGAGAGGGACTATCTTGGTCGGTTAGTGCCCTCTCGTTGCACTTTTCCTTACTGAGAGGGACTATCTTGGTCGGTTAGTGCCCTCTCGTTGCGCTTTCCCTTGCTGAGAGGGACTATCTTGGTTGGTTAGTCCCTCTCGTTGCGCTTTCCCTTGCTGAGAGGGACTATCTTGGTTGGTTAGTCCCTCTCGTCTAACTTTTCAAAACGAGAGAGCCTATCGGTCTCATCATTTACTATTTTGCGGTCCAGCTATTTCATGTTTGGCTCATCCCCATTCCTTATCTCCAAATTCCAGACCGAACACTGGCCACAAGACGCAAAAAAAAACCGAGTATGCTTGGCCTGGGCTTTGCGTACTCGGTTTTCATTTTATTATATTAGGCTTTTAAGCTTTCGCCGTTTGTTGAGATAACTTCTTTGTACCAGTTGAAACTTTTCTTTTTGTAGCGGTCTAGTGAGCCAGATCCGTCGTCGTGGCGGTCTACATAGATGAATCCGTAACGTTTAGCGAGTTGTGCAGTGGATGCACTGACTAAATCGATACAGCCCCAAGTTGTGTAGCCCATTACGTCTACGCCATCTTTAACGGCTTCTTTAACTTGAACCAAGTGATCGTTCAAGTATTTGATGCGGTAATCGTCGATAACGGTTTTGTTGCCATTTTCGTCGGTTACTAGTTCGTCTTTAGCGCCTAGGCCGTTTTCAACGATGAACAATGGTAATTGGTATCTATCCCAGAAGTCGTTCAATACGATACGAAGACCTTTAGGATCGATTTGCCAGCCCCATTCTGAAGCTTCAAGATACGGATTGTGCACGCCGCCAAGGATGTTTCCTTCGCCTTTGACTTTTTTGCTTTGGTCCGCAGTGTCAGTTGAACTCATGTAGTAACTGAATGAAATGAAATCAACCGTGTTTTTCAAGATTTCTTCGTCTTCAGCTGTTACATCTAGTTCGATGTTGTTGTCAGCGAAGTAGCGTTTCATATATCCAGGATACTCTCCACGAACATGAACATCAGAGAAGAAGTAGTTCTTTCTTTCAGATTCCATCACCGCAATGACGTCATCTGGATCTGGTGTCAACGGGTAAGTTGGCATCGCCAGTACCATACAGCCGATTTCAGCTTCTGGCATAATTTCGTGTCCGATTTTCGTAGCCAAAGCACTTGCTACTAATTCATGGTGAACCGCTTGGAACAAGTCTTTTTCTGAAAGTTCCTCAGGCGGTGTTGAAATGCCTCCACTCATGAAAGGAGCGTGCAATACTGAGTTGATTTCATTGAATGTCAACCAGTATTTAACTTTGCCTTTATAGCGGTTAAAGACTGTACGGACGTAGTTTTCGTAGAATCCAATCATCTTACGGTTAACCCATCCATCATACTCTTTTGAAAGGTGTAAAGGTGTTTCGTAATGAGATAATGTAATGAGTGGCTCAATGCCGTATTTATGAAGTTCGTCAAACAAGTCGTCATAGAATTTCAGACCTGCTTCGTTTGGTTCACTTTCATCTCCATTAGGGAAGATACGTGTCCAAGCGATTGATGTACGGAAAGTTTTGAAGCCCATTTCCGCAAATAATTTGATATCTTCTTTGTAGCGGTTGTAGAAGTCGATTCCGACTAGTTTCATGTTGTCTTCTGTAGGACCGTCTGTAATATCTCCCAGTCCGCCGTTTGGTGTGACATCCTGGACGGATAGTCCTTTACCATCTTTATCAAAAGCTCCCTCGAACTGGTTGGCCGCTGCTGCGCCGCCCCATAGGAATCCTTCTTTGAAGCCAGTGATTTTGTCTGTGTTGAAACTCATGTACTTCTTCCTCTCCAATTTAAGATATAACTGAAAGCAGTTGTTCTTTTTCGAAGATTTCGCCTTCGTTGTTGATTGGTACAACGTCAAGATAGTCAAATGTGTTCGTAATGATGACCATTGTTGCTGTGTTGTATCCAGCTTCTTCGATTGCAGCAACATCTGCTACGACAAGAAGATCTCCAACTTCAACGCGATCTCCTACTGCCATTTTAGGTGAAAAGTGTTTCCCTTTCAACTCAACGGTGTCGATTCCGATGTGGATCAGTACTTCTAGTCCACTATCCGCTTTAATTCCGATTGCGTGATGAGAACTTGGGAACACTGTAATCTCTCCAGCTACTGGTGATACGAATTGATTGCTTGTAGGTTTGATGGCAATTCCTTTACCCATAATTTCTCCAGCAAACGTTTCGTCTGGAACGTCTTTAAGGGGTACGATTTGACCAGTTACAGTTGCGAATACATCCGCTGGCTTTTTGTTTTCGTTGTTTGCTTCTACGACTGCTGTTGCTTTTTCTTCTGGATTGTTGTCAATTGTTGCTGATTTTACTGGTTCTGTTACTTCTTCTTCAAATCCAAGGATAAATGTCAGAATGAAAGCAACCAAGAATGCAATCACAATACCGATGATCAAGTAAATCACGTTCCATGAATCATTTGCATCAATAAATACCGGAATCATTGGTAAACCAGGTACACCTAGTCCAAATCCTTTAACCGTAAACAGTACAGTAAAGGCTCCACCGATACCCCCACCAGCCATTGCTGCGTAGAAAGGTTTTTTAAGCTTCAAGTTGACTCCGTACATTGCAGGTTCTGTTACACCAAATAGTGCAGAAAGACCTGATGATAACGCTAATTGTTTCATGTTTTTATCTTTTGATTTAACCGCTACTGCAAATGCAGATCCTGATTGTGCAATGTTAGACATAAACATTGCCGGTAAAATCGTTGCGTCGTATCCTAAAGAAGCGATGTTGTTCAATACGATTGGTGAAAAGGCATAGTGCATACCAGTAATAATAATCAGTGGCATTGTCATACCTAATAGTAATCCTGCAAACGGTCCTGTATTGTTGAATAACCAGTTGATAACTTCTCCAAGTCCTAGTCCAATATAGTTTCCTAGAGGTCCTAAGAAGACTAAAGTGATTGGTACCACGATAACTAGAGTAACTAATGGACTAAACATCAATGAAATAACACTTGGCATCCATTTTCTAACCCATTTATTCACGTAAGTCAGTAACCATACCCCTAAAATGATGGGTAATACTGAAGAACTGTAATTCACATAAGGTACGTCAATCAGACCAAATAAGTTGATTGGTGCAGCATCTGTTCCCACTGCATTCAGTAATGTTGGGTACATTAATCCCCCAGCAACTGTTAACGCCAAGAATTCGCTGGTCTTGAATTTCTTTGCTGCTGAAACAGCTAGTAAGAATGGCAAGAAATAAAATACAGTATCTGAAATAATATAAAGTAATTGGTAGATCCCTGTTTCTTCAGTCATCCAGCCTAGTGCAACAAATAATGCTAAAAATCCTTTAAGTAGTCCTGTACCTGCAAGAGCCGGCAAGATTGGTGAAAAGATACCAGAGATGACATCCATCAATTTTGAAACGATACCTTCGTTGTTATCCGATTCAGTCGGTTCGCTTGAAGCACTTCCGCCTAATTCTTTTTCCAGTTCTTCGTAAACGTCTGAAACTTTATTTCCTACGATAACCTGGAACTGGTCTCCAGAAAATTGTGCGCCCATAACACCGGGTACATCTTTAATTGCGTCTAATTGTACTTTATCTTTGTCATTCAAGTTAAAGCGTAGACGTGTTACACAATGCCAAGCGTTGTTGACATTTTCTTTTCCGCCAGTTAGTTCGAGAACTTTCTGAGCGATTTCTTTGTTTGAACTCATTGTTTTCCTCCTGTTAAATGGTCTTTACTACAGATGTAGTGATTTAAAATATCGGGTAAAAAAAATACCAAATACTTTCTTATATACAGGAAATAAGCCTATATATAAGAAAACATTTGGTAATGCCTGATCGAATCAGTGACAATCCTTAAGTTTTCTCTTCTTTGATTCTATTGGTGACTCTGAAAATATGAAGGGTTAAGTAAAGCATTTCGTCAGATGACAGCTGCCAGCCTTCTTGTTTGTTTAACAGTGTCGAAACTTTTTCAGCTGCTTCATACGCACGCTGGTATTTCGCCTTGACCGCTTCGATGACCGTCTTGTCGATGCCTTCATGATGCATCGCTTCTCCGTGGGTCTGGCGGATAATGAAATATCTTAAATGCGTCAGGAAACGAGCGTAGTTGAGTGACTCTTCGTCCAGTTCCACCTGAAAATGATATTTAATGACTTCAAGGATCCGATTGATCAGCTTCGTCATTTTAACGGTGTTCTCTAGTTGCCCTTCGTCGTTTTGAGCATTTACAAAGTGATATGTGATAAAGGTTTCTTCGCTTTTAGGTAAAGTAATCATTAGTTTTTGATTGATTTTCTCAATGGCCTTAAGAGCGGCCTTATATTCTCTGGGGTACAGTTTCTTAACTTCCCAGCGCAAATTTTCCGTATATTCAGCACTTTCCTGCGATCTTTTTAGCGCATAGTTCAAGTGATCTGCCAAAGTGATATAGTTGCGTGTACTGAAGGAGATCTCTAGATATGCTTCCGCTTCTTTGGTGACATCTGAAACGATATCAATAATTTCAGGATCCATATCCGCAATCGTTTGCAATAAATTGATTTGTCCTTGGGTAGGTTCTGCGATAAAGCGTCGGTCAATATTGGTTTCATCGACTTTTTCGCCTTTTACTGCGCCAAATCCTATGCCTTTTCCAATGACGATCCATTCAATCCCTGCTGAATCCAGAACTAATGCAACGTTGTTATTGAACTTTTTCACGAATTCCACAGGTATCCTCCTCATTTTGAACAAAAAAATAACCTAAATTCATCACAGCGGTCGCAACCGGTGATTTTTGATTTAGGTAATGCCTGATCGAATCAGTTACAGTCCTTTAGTTAACTCACTTCAACTAATATACCATTAGATAAACCCTCTGTAAACTACCTTTTGATATTTTTGTTGAACTCATCAGCGCGTTCAACGCTATTATCGGAAGTTTCAGAAAATTCTTTAGCACATTCAAGAAATTCTTTAGTGAAATGTCAAATCATGATTGTTTTGAGTGCTAAAGAAGGTTGAGGCTACCTTGGGTTCGCACGCTCTCCTTTTTATGACTGATTTTGATTCAATCGATTGACAAATGAATGAACGCTCATATATACTACAGTTATACATATGAGCGGTTGTTCATTTGTTCGATTAGGACGTGACCGCTTAGAAAGTTTTACTAATTTGAGTAAAGGATGAATGACCATGCAAACTGTACACGATCGCCAAAAGGATGCGCACCATCATACAAATCGTTCGTCTCATCAAGAAACCCACGATCATCATCACAGCAGACGTCCAGTCATTTTATACCTTGTGGGCTTGGTCTTCTATCTGATAGCCTTGCTCGGTAATTTTGGTCCGTTGGTTTCTACTATGCTTTTTGTAGGGACGATTTTGATTTCTGGTTATCATGTTTTAATGGAAGGGATCGTGGATACGGTCAGGGAATCTCTGGCCCGCAAAAGATTTCACCCAAATGTTCATATTTTGATGGCATTAGCGGTTTTAGGTTCTTCCGTCATCGGCGCATTCGACGAAGGTGCCCTACTGATTCTAATTTTTGCTGGCGCACATTTTTTGGAAGAATATGCTGAAGGAAAAAGTAAGCGAGAAATCACGAATCTCTTGCAAATGAATCCAACTGAAGCTAGGCGTTTACTTGAAAATGGTGAAACGGAACTGGTATCTGTTTCGGATTTGGCCATTGGAGATCAGCTGCGCGTTTTACCGGGCGACCAAGTGCCAACAGATGGTGAAATCGTTTCTGGTTCTGTCTATATTGATGAGTCTGCAATAAATGGAGAAAGTATGCCGCGTGAAAAAACGGCTGGTGATGAAGTATTTGGTAGTACTGTCAATGGTGATGTCCCTTTCACGATGACAGTTACGAAAGACAGTGAGGATACGGTGTTTTCCAAAATTATTGCACTGGTTGATCAGTCACAGTCCAATCTTTCTAAAACAGCCACAACAATCAAACGAATCGAACCAATTTATGTAGTCTCTGTCATGATTGTCGTTCCCATTTTTATTTTAGTCATGCCTTTTTTTTCAAATTGGGACTACTCAGAAAGTTTTTACAGAGGCATGGTTATGCTGGTTTCGGCTTCTCCTTGTGCACTAGCAGCTAGTGCCGTTCCAGCAACCTTGTCCGGAATTTCAAACCTCGCTAAACGTGGTGTCTTGTTTAAAGGTGGTTCGTATTTATCGAATCTTTCCAGAATCAAAGCGGTCGCCTTCGATAAAACCGGTACCTTGACCCAAGGAAAACCGGTCGTCACCGATACGTATTTTAATGATACTGAAAAAACAAAAGAGTGGAAGCAACTGATTTTCTCAATGGAAAAACAAGCGAATCACCCGCTCGCTGAAGCGATTATAGAAGCCTTTAGAGTAGAAGGATCCAGTGCAACAGCTGAACTAGTCGTTCAAAACGAAATCGGAAAAGGTTTGACTGCTCAAAGTAGCGGCAAGCAGTACCGGATTGGAAAACCATCTGTTTTCCATCAAGTTCCTGAAACCATTCAAGACAGAACAAAAATCTTGTCAAAAGCTGGAAAAACCGTCGTCTATTTCAGTGAAAATGATCTAGTCGTTGGGTTGATTGCGATGATGGATCTCCCAAATGATAATGCTGCGGGTGTCATTGCCTATTTGAAAGCCCAAGGTATTTATACAACGATGATTACGGGAGATACTGAACAGACGGGTAAGGCCGTTGCGGACCTTTTATCCATTGATGAAGTTGTTGGGAATGTTTTACCAGAAAACAAGTCTCAAATGATTGAAGACTTGCAAAAATCTCATGGTGAAACAGTGATGGTTGGTGACGGAATTAATGATGCTCCGGCTTTGGTTCAGGCAAATATTGGATTTGCGATGGGTGACGGAACAGATATTGCGATTGATGTAGCTGATGCCGTCATTATGCAAAATGACTTGACGCGTTTTCAATACGCCCACCAACTTTCTCAAAAACTGAACCGAGTGGTCTGGCAGAATATTGCTTTCTCCATGTTCGTAGTAGTGTTACTTGTTACATTAAATCTTCTCGGACAAGTTGATATTGGAATCGGTGTGCTTGCACATGAAGGCAGTACGATTCTTGTTATTTTAAATGGATTGCGCCTTTTGTTTACTCTTAAAACAAGCTGATAAAAAGCCATCGAATCTCCATTCGATGGCTTTTCTAATCTGATTCCTTATCCATTGTTTCTCGGGTATGCGTCATGACTTGTTCTAATATTTTAAAAACATGATCATCGTCTAGACTGTAAAAAATTGTTTTCCCCTCGCGTCTTGGCTTTACGAGTCGATTCTTTTTCAGCGTACTTAGCTGATGAGAAATAGCTGATTGATGCATGTCGAGCGCCGCTGCGATATCCCCTACGTTCATTTCTTTTTTTTGTAATAAGAACAGGATAGACAAACGCGTTGGATCACTGATGGTTTTGAAAAACTGACTCACCGGTTGAAGCATAGCTTTATCGATGTCGACGTCGTGGCCGTCTATCATATACATTCTCCTTTTGACGCTTTTTTCAGCAATCACTGACTCAGCGCTTGTATTTCGTAAGTTTATTATACTATTAGTGAAAATGAATATACAAGAACTGAATCATAATTGAACCCTCTCCGCATTTTGTTTCATTTCATCATCAATTAAACTCTTTTCAATCGTATCAGCGGTTTGCGTTTCAATTTAGCCTTTCTCTACTACTATCTCGAACGCATCTTTCTTAAAGTAATTGACCTTGCCTGTATTCGTTAATGAATCGCAGATTCGCTCCTTTATAAGGCATATAAAAACAGCGCCTCATTGATACGAGGCGCTGTTTTCAGCTCAATTGAAGTTCATGTCTTTTGTTTCTAGGGTTCTATTTTCAATCATTTCTTTATACCAGTAACCAGACTGTTTCATCGAGCGGTTTAAGTCTTTCTCAATATCGATACGAACCAGTCCATATCGGTTTTTGAAGGCATTCATTGGAGACACACAGTCTGTAAAAGCCCACAGCATATAGCCTTCACAGCTAGAGCCTTCTTCAACGGCTTTCAGTAACCAGGAAATATGTTCTCCTAAAAACTCAATACGGTAATCATCTTGAACGATCCCTTTTTCATCCATAAAGCGTTCTTCTTGTTCGATTCCCATACCATTCTCTGTAATCAGCCAAGGAATGTTGTTGTATTCTTGTTTGATGCGCATGGCCATATCATACATCAATTTTGGATAGATCTCCCATCCTCTTGATTTGTTCATGCGTCTTCCCGGAAGTTCAAATGAATCATAGTATTGTTCTGGATGGAAAGGCGTCTCTGGATTCCAAGCGTGTTTCGGTGCTTGTACCCGTTTTGGAAAATACAAATTGATTCCCAGATAGTCTACTGTATGTTCTTTTATCATTGCGAGTTCTTCTTCATCATGATCAAACAAGATTTCATGTTTTTTGAGGAGTTCAATCAGTTCTTCTGGATAGGCACCGTTCACTGCCGGATCCAAGAATACTCGGTTGAAGAATAAATCAAAGATATGTGCAGCTTTTTGATCGGCTTCTGAAGATGACCGGGCATAAGTGACTTCTGGATTCAGTATCGTTCCAATGCGACCGTCGTATCCACCTTCCCGGTATACAGCGACAGCTTTGGCCGTAGCCAGTACTTTATGATGATTCCACTGCATCCATTTTTTTGTATCTTGTTCATGTGGCCATCTGATGGCGTCCAGATACACTCTCGTCTGAACGACAACCGGTTCATTAAAGACAAACCAATTCTTCACACGATCAGCGTATCGTTCAAAAGCAATCTTTGCATAACTTGCGAATAACTCTACCACTTTCTTTGAACTCCAGCCGTCGTATGTTTCTAGCAGATATGCAGGCAATTCGTAATGCTCTAGACATAACATCGGCTCAACACCTGCTTTGATCAACGCATCAATCATATCACTAATGTGTTTTGCATAATCTTCGTCTACAGTTAACGACTCGTAGTCTGTAAAAAATCGGGACCAGTTGATACTAGTACGGTAATGCGTCAAACCAATTTCTTGCATGTGATCAATGTCTTCTTGGTATTTTTCCATAAAATTTGTTGCGACATTTGGACCGTAACCTTCATGCCAGACAAAATATTCTTCTTTGTACCAGGAATCAAGATAAGAATCCTGTCCTGCTTTCTTTCCTTGCCAGCCTTCTGTCTGCCAAGCGGATGATGCTGCACCTAATATAAAATCTTTGGGAATCTTCTGAATCATTTAATCACTCCTCTATGTTTACTGAACGCTCTCTTCTCCGAATTGTTCTTTTTCAATGTCTTCTACTTTTGTTTCTTTGTTTGAGACTTTAATAAATGGTAAGTAAATCAATACTGAAACAACGATACAAATTAATTGTGTGATAACCGCTCCCCAGTCTCCTGCCGTTGCGATCCAGGCACTCAATAGTGGCGGTGTTGTCCATGGAATCATGACAACGGCTCTACCTGCAAAGCCAATTGATGTCAGAAAGTAAGCAATCGTTCCCGTGACTAGTGGTGTAATGACGAAAGGAATGGCAATAATTGGATTCAAGACAATTGGTAAACCAAAGATAATAGGTTCATTGACATTAAAGATACCGGGTGCGAAAGATAGCTTACCAATCGAACGGAAATCTTCTCGTTTGCTCCCAATAAAAATGGCAATGAGCAAGCCTAGTGTTAGACCAGATCCTCCAACCGTCATATAGATATCCCAAAAAGGCATATTGATGATGTTTGGAATGACTTCTCCTGCTTCAAAGGCTTGCGTGTTTTCAGCAATGGCCGCTAACAAAATCGGCTCTCTAATGGGTTTGATGATTTGGTTTCCATGTATCCCAATGACCCAGAACAATTGAGAAACCAGCATCAAGACAAGTAATCCTGGTAGCCCTTGTACGATGTTTTCAAGCGGTGCTTGAACGAGATTATAAATAATATCATAGATATGCATACCGGTAATCGCATTGATTGCGAATCCAATCGCAGCAACGATGATGATTGTAAAAACTGTTGGAATCAAAGCTGAAAAGGAGCGCGATACGTTTGTCGGCACCGAATCGGGCATTGAAATCTTCAACTTATCTTGTTTACCTAACCAGGTATACAATTCGATAGACCCAATCGCTACGATCATCCCCAAAAATAAACCACCCGAACCTGTGTAATCTCTTGAGATCACGTTTGCTGCTTCAAAAGTCTGATTATCTACGACCATGTCAATCGTCGTAGGAATAATGGCAATATAAGACAATGCTGCTAGTAAACCCGGAAAGTGTCCATCTAAATTGTTTAGTTTAGCCATCTCATTCCCGATCAGGAATACGGCACCTAATGCCATCATGTTCATCGTGGCATAGTTGACCATTTGAGAAAGTGGTTTTAACCCTTCTAACCAAGCGAGCCAGCTGATTTGTGCAAGCCCATTGGTGCTATCAAATACCATATTCGAAAATAACGTCGCAAAGGCACCTGTGATAATAATCGGTAACAATAGCGTGAACGCATTTTTAATCGCTATGATGTATTTATAGCTATTGATCTTATAGGCAAGTTGATTTAACGCACTAACAAATTTACTATCTTCCAACATCTTTTTTCCTCCTCCACTCCATATGTAACAGCTTTCAAAAACAGTGTATCGCGTTTTTGATAAAATGTAAAGATAAATATATAATTTGTATATACAAATTATATATTTAAAAAAAAGAGCTGCTCGTTTATTAAACGAACAACTCTTTCTCTACATTATTTTGTTTTAATCACCCAATCAATTACCTTGATTCTCAAATGACATTTCCACCATATCGAATCGGTGATGGACGATAGAATATTCAAACGGCGTTCCTGTAGTCAGGTACATAATTTTTTCTACTTCTAAAACGGGATCGGTTTCTTTGCACTTTAAATGAACTTGATCGAACTTGCTTGGCTTTGCTGCTCGAACAATTTGTCTATTGTCCTTGAAGGATATTCCTAGTTCTTCTCGGATAAAGCGGTAAACAGAGTCCTTCAAGACATCTTCTGTAATACCTGGAATCAAGTGGACAGGTACGACGGTGTTTTCAAGTGAATACGGTCTTCCTCCCAAAATTCTCAAGCGTTGATAATAGTAAACAGGCGTTTCTCGGTCAATCAATAGCTGAAGCTGTTCTTTCTCATCGGGAAAGCGTACCGTAAAAGTAATCACTTGACTCTCAAGTTTAACTTCTTCTTGTAGTGCAGTCGTTAAGCCGACATTATGACCGATTTGAATACTCGTTTGTGCTTTAAGCAATGCGTTTCGTTTTATGTACGATCCAGATCCTTGAATGGTATAGAGTAGCCCCGCTGCCTGAAGTAAGTCCAAAGCTTTTTTGATGGTTACTCGGCTTGTATTGAATTCTTCTGCGAGTGTTTGCTGGTCGGGCAATTTTTCGTCGACTGTATATATTTTGTCATTGATTCGTTCTTTAATGGTCTCTGCAACTTCTTTATACTTAGGCATCTAACCTACCCTCCTTTGTTGAAACCCTTTACGTCTCGTACTTAAAATAGTATCAGATTTTATCAAAAAATACTAGCTGAGACAAGGTGAGCGGTTTCGTTTTCATTAAGATAAAACAAAAAAAGTCAGGACCTCCTATAAGGAACCCTGACTTTGAACTCACTTTAAAAGAATCGATGGACGAACCGGTTCAAATAGGTAAAGGACACATCACTCAACTGTAACTGGGATAAGTGATATAAAATAGCCAAAATAGACGCAAAGAATACGACTTGTTCTACCAGTCCACCTGTTGAGTAATAAAAGATCTTGAAACCAGACTGAAATCGTTTCTTAGATAAAGGCTGTAGCCAGGCGATGCCTTTTCTGGAAAAGGAGTCTTCAACTAAATGCGCTAGGTAGCCAAAGCTAAACCATTGAATCAGTTCCACTGGAAAAGATATCCAGCTCGTCAATAAGTAGAATAGATAAGAGATTGCTATTAAACCAATCAAACTGTGGGTTAGACCGCGGTGGCCAAATAGCCCGTTGATGCCACCACTAACGCCTTTCATTCGGTTTCCAATATAAGAATTCGGTTCGTCAATATCCGGAAAAACTGTCCCAATCGCTAGTAGCGCAACACCACTCAAGGTCAGCGCCTGCGCTGAATCCATGATGGGTAGGGCAACAGCGAAGGTTGTTGCTAAGTGCGTTTTGTATCTCACTTACGGTTACTCCTTCAGGTTCAAACAAATCATGCAGTAAAGATTTATTGAATATTTGTTATTGTGTTTCTAGTTTGTTGTTCGTTACTTTTCGCCACTTTGTCGTGATGATTTTCCAGATTCGCATCAGTACCCATATTAAGGCATAGCTTACAGCACCGACAAAGATGACCATGATGGGAATCGACAAAACGGGTGTCGCAAATGTCGTATTAAGCCCTCTATCCCAAATTAAATCTCTGACGAGTACATGAATCAAATAAATCCCAAAAGAATATTTAGAAAAATGGATGATGGTCTTTTTCACTCGTTCTGATAATTCAATCGGCTCCATTGCATACTTGAACCAAACAAAGGTTGCGATCGCTGCAAAAAAAACATTGGGTGTGAGGTATTCATAAAATAGAGAATACATGACGCCATCTTGCATGGAGCGAATGGCTGTACCAATAATCGTAACCGCAAAACCGCCCAAGCCTAGCAGATAAATACCGTAGCGCCAATTCTTTTTCAATTGGACTTGGTTCAGCACATATCCGGCCATAAAATAACCTGCATAACCAAGCGTAATATCGACATTTAAGCCATTGTCGACGACGGTCGCAGTTGATCTAACTGGAAACTGGTTGATGGTTGGAATTAGAATCCCTACGACGAAGCTTACGAGTAGGAAATACAGGGCGAGTTGTTTGTCTCTTGTGAGCGGTCTGAGGAATGGTGTCATGATATAGACCTCAGTTAGGCGGTACAGGAACCATAAGTGGAAATAGCCTTGTACGATTTCTAGCATGGTTTGATCGACTTCGTCTACAATTGGCTGGTCAGCTTGTCTGAATCGGCTCATAACGACGTAGATAATGGACCAGAATAAAAAGGCTCTAACAAGTCGCCAGATATATTTTGTATACATTGTTTTGGGTTCTAGTTCTTTTTTTGGATCTAAAAAAAACATACCACTAACCATAAAGAGTAATGGGACACAAATTCGGCTGATACCATTTAATAGATTCATAAATTGCCATTGATAGGTACCCAGATCATAGCGGTGGGTATCTTTTGAGATAACATGGATCAAGATGACCATGATGATGGCGACAATTCTCAAAACGTCTGCAAACCAGACTCTTTGCTTCATAAGATGATTCTCCTCGACTTTAATGTTAAAATATCATATCAGAAAATCTAAAGTAGAACATATTCATAAGTGCTGGATAAAAGATGCCATTAAAAAATCTGGAAGTAATGAGAATATAACCGTTTCAAACACGGTTGATTCCCCGTACTCCCAGACTTTACAGATTCATTTAATTGGATATTCTTATTCGCCTTTTTGCTTGGTTAGAATTTTAGGTCCTTCTTTTGTAATAGCCAATGTATGTTCATACTGACAGCTTAGCGAACCATCTTTCGTACGTGCTGTCCAGCCATTGCTGTCCATTTTAGATTGCCAGGTTCCAGTATTGATCATTGGTTCAATTGTGATCACCATACCTTCTTTTAAACGGATCCCTTTACCCGCTTCTCCAAAGTGTGGGACACTTGGCCCTTCATGAAGTGTTGGTCCAATGCCATGCCCAACAAATTCACGGACCACAGCGAATCCTTCTGGTTCAACAAAAGACTGAATGGCATGACCGATATCACCGATACGGTTACCCACTTTTGCAGCTTCGATACCTTTATAAAGAGCTTTTAACGTCACATCCATCAACTGTTTCACTTCATCTGTTGCTTCGCCTACTGCATAACTCCAGCAAGAATCTGACAAGGCACCGTTTAAGTTGATCACCATATCTACTTTGATTAGGTCTCCTTTTTTAAGTTTCTCATTTCTAGGAAAACCATGACAAATTTCATCATTCACACTGATACACGTTGCGTACTCGTAACCTTCAAAACCTTTTTGTTCTGCTGAAGCGCCGTGTTCTTCAATAATTTTTTCTACATACTGGTCGATGGCTTTACCCGTAATACCTGGTTTGATAAATGTTCTCAGCTTTTCATGGATATCGGCAAGCACAGCGCCAGATTGATCCATCGCTTCTATTTCTCTAGGTGATTTCAATGTAATCACATAATCAGTCCCTTATCTAATCTTAAAGTCTCGCATTATTATACCGAAATTTTAATGATTCTGAAATAGATTCGATAAAGGTTCCTTTAGAAGATGCGCATTTTTTAGAAGATTTTCAGAAAGCTTTAATCGCTTACTCTTTTACTTCGATACCTTGCGCATCAAAAAATTGAATGGTCTGTTCTCTGTGTCTGCCATTTTGGGGAATCATAACCACCATATTATCTGTAAAAGCATATGGCTCAAAAAACGGTATCGCATTTGAACTAATCCCGATAACGTCCTGGCTTCCTTCAGCATAGAACAGATCTTCTTCGTCTATACCTGTTAAATCGATTCCTTGCATACTTTGATTGTCTGCAAACTGACTAAAGCCGACTTCTGTCATCAAAATGATATCATATTCCGCTGCAGTTAATTGGGCAAAGAATCGCTCAGCTAACTGTCCTTCTGCCGTAACCGTTACAAGCATATCTCCCTGCTCATCTTCTGGATCAAGTAACGCTTTCAAGTCCGAGCTCATCTCTGCGTTTTGTTCTGCAGTCGTTTCTGGACCAAGTACTCCGATATGAAACGAAATTTGAGGCTGATTCAATATTTGAAAAATAATATAAATCACGAAAAAGATTGCAGCAATAATAGACACCACATGCCATTTATAATATTCCCAGAGATAATCGAATTTTTCTTTTTTTGTGTCGTCTGAACGTAATATTTCTCTAACTTGCGTTTTTGCCATAACTAATTCAACTTCCTTTTCACCTTGATATGGTCTATAATTATCCGCTTTCACTCTATCATACCATGTTCATGGATTCTACGAGTGAACTTTATGTGAAAATTCTCTATTTGATTTTGCACAATTTAATTTGTATACTGAGTAAGTCAGATGCGAATCGCTTGATGATTAACTCATGTTTGCTATGATGAAATTGTCTTAAGTACACATCTTTTACAAATCAAACGAAAGAAGGAATCTCGATGAAAGCTATCGTTATTGAAGCGTACGGATCAGCTGATCAATTAGTAGAAAAAGACATTCCAAAACCAAAGATTACTGAAGATCAGGTTCTTGTGAAATTACATGCCACTTCTATCAATCCAATCGACTGGAAAATGAGAGAAGGTTATTTAAGTAGTATGTTGCCTTACGAATTCCCCATTATTCTAGGATGGGATGCAGCAGGAATCATCAAGGAAGTTGGTACAAACGTTACTGATTTCAAGGTGGGCGACAAAATCTTCTCTAGACCAGAGACAAATCCTCGTGGAACATACGCGGAATATATTGCGATCGACAAAGAATTACTTGCACCTATGCCAGAAAATATTTCTTTTGGTGAAGCAGCTTCTATTCCCTTAGTCGGAGAAACAGCTTGGGTAGCCCTTGTTGAACTTGCTGAAATCAAAGCAGGCGATAACGTACTCATTCATGCTGGTGCAGGTGGTGTAGGAAGCTTAGCGATTCAAATCGCGAAAAGCTTTGGCGCTACTGTAGCTTCTACTGCGAGTGCAGAAAATGAAGCTTACCTTAAAGAACTTGGCGTTGATACCTTTATCAACTATAAAGAACAAGATTTTGAATCTCTCCTTTCCGATTATGATATCGTATTCGATACAATGGGTGGAGATATTCAGAAAAAAAGCTTTAATGTATTGAAAAAAGGTGGATCACTGATTTCTATTGCTGGTGAGCCAGACAAAGAATTAGCAGAAGAAAAAGGGATTAAAACGGGTTACTTCTTCTTACAACCAGACGGCAAACGCCTAGCAAAATTAGGCGACTTGATTCGCGACGGTAAATTAAAAGCAACTGTTGGTAGTGAATTTCCTTTCACTGAAGAAGGGTTAAGAGAAGCACACCGTTTAAGTGAAACGCATCATGCAAAAGGTAAAATCGTCATCAATATTAAATAATTCAATCAAAAAGGTTCTTTCCGTTGAGGAAGAACCTTTTTTCTTATGCCTCTTCCATTAAGAAAGGATCTCTTAAAACTTGAACAGACTCTCCTCGAGCAACGAGGCACTGATCCAGTTCAGCTATAATCTTTTCTCTATTCATTCCTTTACCAATAAAGACCAGCTCAATCATACGATCACCGTAATCTTCATCCCATATGTCTTTTAAATGCGTTCTTTGCTCGAACATTTTGTTTATTTCCCATTGTTTCAATTGAGCAATCCAGTACCCTGAAGGGATAATATCCATTGCCCGACCAGACTGAGAAAGTTTAATCACGTTTTGAGGTTGGGTGACAAACCAGACCACACCCTTGCATCTCGTGACTGTTCTTGGCCAGTTATCCAACCACTGATCAAATTATTCCGGATGAAAGGGTTCACGACGTCGATAAACAAAAGACTCAATGCCTAATTCATTTTCGGAATTTTTTTCGTAACGATTCACTTGATCAAACTGTTTAATCGTCTGTTTTTCGTCGAATCGTTTTGTATGGATTACTGACTGGATCGTGACTTGAGAAAACTGCGTTTCATAGAAAGCGGTATTTGGTTGTATTTCTTTTACGAGACAAATCAGTTCTGTTTTGTCTTTTTCTTCAAGTAGATCCGTTTTATTGAAAATCAGTACATCACAAAACTCAATTTGATTGATGATTAAGAGATTACTTTCCGTATAATCTTCATCGAATTGCCCATTCTCGGGAGAAAACTGCTGCAACAATCTAAAACCGTCTACGATGGTCACATTAGTATCCAGCCGAGCCACTTCTGAAAGTTGTTGCCCCTTATCAGTCCCTCCTTTCGATAAAGCTTTTGCAATTTTATCGGGTTGACCAATTCCTGTAGATTCAATCAAAATGACATCTACTTCTTGACTGGCAGCCATTTTGTAAACCGCCTCTACAAGCTGTTCCCGAAGCCGACCGCTGATCGAACCATCTTTCAGTGAAATGATCTGATCTTGTGCTGTGAAAAAAGGATCTTTGAGTAAAGTTTGTTCATCTAGATTGATTTCCGCAAAATCATTCACAATGATTCCGATCCGTTTGCTCTCTTTGCATTTTAAAATATGTTTGATTAAAGTTGTTTTACCCGAACCTAAGTATCCGGAAACAACGGTGATGGGAATGATGCTTTGCATATCTTTTCTCCTTTATCCTTTTAGTACAGCACACTTTTCAATCTTCATATTCTTTGCGCGCACTCAAGAACGATTCCAATTGGATTCTTTCATCATGTTCGAATTTATTATGCTGAAGTCCTTCGACAATATCTTCTCTTAACTCTTTAGTGATTTCCCAGAATCCGTCAATAAATGCGAATGATTCTTTATCAAATTCTGCAAATATGGGATACACTTTTAAAAATTCTTCAAAGGTCAGATCTAGTTCTTCGGTGAATTCTTTTACCCATCCGGTCTTAATCGCATGTTCAGTCGGCATACCATTTTCTGTTAGAATATTGTTTTCAATCAGCATCGTATAGACGTCCGCTTTCTGCAAGTCTTTATTTTCTTCTTTGAATGCTTTGTAACACTGTTCGACTAACGGTGGATAAATAATATTCATGGTTAACACTCCTAAGTATGAGATTTATATAAAGTTTACGGCGCTTGCGTTTTTTGAAAGTCTTCTGTATACTCAATTAATATTAAATCGTAATCATTACGTTTTATATAATGCATTAAACTATACCTACAGAAAAAAGTCAAGACGTTCTTGTAGACTTGTTTTTTTATTGAGGAAACGGATTCAATCATTTGAGATGAAAGGAACTTGCATATGGAAACAGAATTCAGATATGATACCCAGTTACTGATTGAAGGAGAAGCTTTATCCGAGAAACAGATCAATGATGATATCACCAATCGCTTTGAAGGAGATAGCTTACTGGCTGTTGGCGATGAGACCTTAATCAAAGTTCATTTTCACACGAACCATCCCTGGGAAATTCTAGAGTATTGTTCAAGTATCGGTGAGATTTTTGATATTGTGGTTGAAGATATGATTCGTCAGTCGAACGGCTTACACGGATAAGTACGCTTAAGAAGAATGAAATAAATCTTAACTTCCATCACTTTCTTCCCTCTCCTTTCTTTGTTATACTGTTTTAATGAGAAAGAACAGAGAGAGGATGGACTGACATGCCTAAAGTGATGATCGTCTACGCTAGCCTAACCGGAAATACAGAGGAATGTGCTGAAATTATTGAAGCGGCCTTTGAAGAACTTGGAGCAGAAGTTGAACTTGTCGAGAGTTTTTCAGCTGATCCCGAGGACTTTGAAGACGTTGATATTACAATCGTTGGAACCTACACGTACGGAACAGATGCCAATCTACCTGACGAAATCGTAGACTTCTACGAAGAACTCGAAGAGGTTGATTTGAGCGGAAAAATCTATGGAACATTCGGTTCAGGAGACACCTTTTACGATAAATTTTGCCAGTCCGTTGATGACTTCAATGACCAGTTTGAAAAGACCGGTGCAGTCAAAGGCGCTGATAGTGTAAAAGTTGATCTAGAACCAGAGGAAACTGATAAAGAAAAGCTTGAAGCTTTCGCAAAATCACTTCTTGAATCTTTTGAAAACAATCCATCCTAATACCAAATCATCCGCATCGACTACCTGTACTGAACAGGTTTGATCGATGCTTTTCTAATTCATCCATTTTCTGAGCTTCAATTATTCGCACACCTGACTTTCTTGGTGTATACTTTTACTTATTAATAAATAGGAAAGAGGAATGTAACATGTCATTAACAGATACGTATAAGTTGAAAAACGGTGTAGAAATTCCCGTAGTTGGTTTTGGTACTTGGCAATCTTCTGAAGAAGATGCTGAACAGTCCGTTATCTGGGCACTGGAAGCCGGATACCGCCACATCGATACAGCCTCTGCTTATAAAAACGAGGCAGGCGTTGGTCGTGGTTTGAAAAAAAGTGGCTTAAAACGTGAAGATGTATTTGTCACTACTAAACTTGGTAACAATGATCACGGATATGAAGAAGCGAAACAAGCTATTCAAAACTCTCTTGATAAATTGGATACAGACTATATTGATCTCTATATCATTCACTGGCCGAATCCAAAAAAATTCAGAGATAACTGGAAAGAAGCCAATGCGCAAAGCTGGCGTGCAATGGAAGAAGCTGTTGAAGCCGGAAAAATCCGCGCTTTAGGTGTTTCTAACTTCCACCCTCACCATATCGACGCTTTGATGGAAACCGCTAAAATCGAACCGACTCTGAATCAGATTTTACTGAACCCAAGTGCTATGCAAGAAGAAGTTGTGAAATACAACCAAGCTCATAATATTGTTTCTGAGGCTTACAGCCCACTAGGTACAGGTAAAATCTTTGAAGTAGACGAACTGAAAGAACTAGCTGAAAAATATGATAAGTCTATTGCTCAATTAGTTTTGAAATGGAGTTTACAACACGGGTTCCTTCCACTTCCGAAATCTGTACACGAAGAACGCATTCATGAAAATGCGAATATCTTTGATTTTGAAATTGAAGATGCTGACATGAAAACCATTGATGGACTTAAAGGAACGGCTGGAGAAGCGCCAGATCCAGATAACGTCTCATTCTAATTAACTTAACCTAAAAAGGAGCATTCTGATTTTAATCAGAATGCTCCTTTTTTAATGTCGTTTTCTTCTGTAAAAAAATTGATTGGCTCCTAGTAATAGCCATCCTAAAATTGAAATCACTGCACCTAGCTTAAGAAAAGGTGTCTGATACGTTAAGGTTATTGCATTTTCCCCTTCAACCAATGGCACTCCAATAAAGCCCAAATTGGCCTTTACTGGATCTACTGCTTTTCCATTTATCGTTGCTTGCCAACCTGTTGAATAGGGAATCGTTGTGACCAGCATTTCAGAATCCGAGCTACTAATGGTTCCTTCTACTAGACCTTGCTCAAAGGTAGAGATTTCCATCGCTCGTTCTTTTCGATCAGTTGCTTCTTGACCAAGTTGCTCGCCATCAATCGGTTTAGCATATAGAGAGATGTGATCGATTTCGTATTCTCCAGGTCGATTGAACTGGATCTGAACTTGATTGTCCGTTCTTTCTTCTGCATATCCCAAATTAATCAGCATCGATTCTCTATGAAAATAAGAACTGAAACTTAAGCGATCCGCTTGATAAACACTCTTTTCTGATTCTCCATTTGATGCATTCACTCTATAATTTGTTTGTTGTCTTAATAGAGGCGTTTCGTTTAGTGGATGATACTTTAATCCATTTAGTCTGACATAGAGTTCTGCGTTATCCATTAATTCTGGACTTTCAACGGTCAAAGTTAAGTTGATTCCTTCTCCTTGCGTTATATAACGCTGATTTTCTAACTTCACAGGCGTTTCTTCAGATACTGTTAGATTATAAGCCAATTCTTCAGTGACTGGTTCGGTATTTAAAGGCGTTAAGTGCGCTTTTTTGAATGTTGTATCTCCTAGGATCACGCCTTTTGAGAGTATCGCTTCTCTTTCAAGTGCATTTTTTTTCATCAAATCAGATTCTGTAATGCCTTGATCAACTGCATAAGCAAAAGGATAAGCATTTACCGTTTCTGCTTTAATAAAGGTTTCCTCTGAATTTATTTCAGTTACCTCATATCCGTACGGTAGTAGCGATTCATTTTCGGCTGAAGTGATAATAGATTGAACACCTAAAAACTGGTTTAACTCTGTTCGGTCATCTACACCATTTCTAAGCGGTTGAATGGTTTGATACGTACTGATTTCCATTGCTCTTGCAAATTCAGACACACGCCCATTTGAAATGGAGAGATAAGCATTCAACCCCATTGTGTCCAAATAAATGAACTGATTTTTAATTTGATCATCCGCATAGGTCACACCGACTCGGTCCACCTCTTTGTTACGATTCGTTAAATCTGATGGTTGTGATTGCTCTAAGCCACCTAAAGCTTGCTCATAACGGTAATCGACCGTTCCGTAATCTAATACATTAGAAATCATATTTCCACCAAAAGGATAGTAATAAGCCGCTGTATTTAGTCCCATATTTAACAGGACAAGTCCTAGAATGATTCGATTCATCTTTACCTTGTCCGTAACTTTTACTGAAAACAATACCCACCAGAATCCCCATCCAATTAAGACCGGCACGAGCATATAAGTGGTCAAACCTTCTGGAAATACAAAAGCCAATAAGGATAGTAAGGTATATCCTATTAATAGCCAAGCTGATTTTGTCTTTGCATTCGGCGCGAAACGTCCGTTTTGATCAATCAGATAGGCTCCTGCTAGAGCCATAAAGAATGCAAAGACAAATGAAAATCGATTATAAGGACCGGATAGGCCGTTCATAAATGATCCAAAAAATGGAAACAGCAAAAATACAACGAGTACGGTCAAAATCATTTTGATCGCACTGATACCTTCATTTTTCTTGACCGAAACTAATGCAATAAATGAAAGTAGTGAAAATCCACCGATCGTCCAGAAATAACTACCTGGCGAAATGGCATGTTTGAATAAAGCTAGATAATACTCTAATGGATAGATAAACCAATTGATTTCTATCCCACCAGGACTTCTTGAAGAGTTCAAAAATCCGTAAACGATTGGGATAAAAACAACAGCCGCAATCATTAGCCCAATTATATACGCGATTGTCGTTCTTAAGAAAGTTTTCCAAAATGTTTGCGTCGCTTTATAGATCATAACGTAACGAACTACTGCATATAATAAAATCAGTATCGTCAATTTATAGAAAAAATAGAAATTACTCACTGCGCTAAGCGCTACAGCAAGAGTAAATACGGTACTAGATTCTTTTTTCAAAATCTTCTCTATCCCTAAGCAAAGTAAGGGATACCAGATTAGCGGCAAGACAAAAAATGGATGTCTCGACATACTAAAGATGCCGTAATTGGCGAATGCATAGAGAATGGATCCGACTAGTCCAGCATGATGCGAGAACTGCAATTTTCGAGCGTAGAGTAAAAATACAGCACCGATACTCCAGATCCTCAAAAAAATCAGTGCATGATAGGCAAGTTCTGTCATTGATTCTGGAAATAGTAAGCCCAGATAGACGAACGGATCTCCAATTACATAGTATCCATAAGACTGAATCACGTCGGCACCCATGCCAATCGTCCAATCCCACATCGCAAATCCTTGTCCTGTGAAGAGGCCCCTAAGTTTTTCTAGATAATCATGAAATAATAAGTAATGTTGGGTATAACCATCCGTCGTCCAAATAAAAGATGCTCCCGCTGAAAGAAAATAGGCGCTAAAAACTGCTATCATTATTCCGATGAACAAGATCGTATAAATTAAAAGCGTTCGCTTAGTGATTTGTTCTTTATAGGACTGTTTTACTGCAATCATTTTAGCCTTCTTTCTGTTTGAAAATAAACCACTTACTGAAGACGTAGTTGACAACAACGACGATAAATTGTGTGATTATTTTTGAAACATTTGTATTAATAGTCAAGAAATCAACAAGTATAAACATGCTGAGCATGTCAAACACCCCTGATAACAGTCTGAATCCTACGAACAGGTAGAACTCCTTGAAAGCTTCTCCTTTGCTTGCTGATTGTGACTTAAAGACATAAAGCTTGTTGGTAACGAATGCGAACAAAATGGCCGCAATAATGGATATCGCATTCGCAAAGAGATACGGTACATCTAGAACCGTGTCAAATAGGTAAAATACAGCGATATTTACAATCGTTGCGAGCACGCCGAAAAACAGATAGCTAATCACCTCTTCGTATTTTTTATAAAGTTCATGCACTTGATTCATCATGTTGTTCTTCCTTTTCTACATCCTCCTGGGATGATTCTCTAATAAAGTAAGGCGGTCTTCCTTTTGTCTCTACGAAGACTCTTCCAAGGTATTCTCCGATGACCCCTAAAGAAATCAGTTGGATGCCACCTAAAAATAGAATCGCAGCTAAAAGTGTCGGATATCCAGCAACGTTTGTACCGTATATAATGGTTTTAACAATTTCGACTGCCAGAAACAAAAAGGCGAACACTGAAATCGCAAAACCGATATAAGACCAGACTTTTAAAGGAACTGTACTATAAGACGTGATTCCATCAATAGCTAGTTTAAAAAGATTGCTATAGTTCCATTTGGTTTTTCCAGCTGCACGTTCTTCAGCAAAATAAGTAATCTCTTTTTTCTTGAACCCAATCCAACCATACATTCCTTTAGTATAGCGTTCTTGTTCTCTTAGTTGTCTCAAAGCTACGATACATTTCTTATCGAGCAAACGAAAATCTCCAGCTTGTGGAATCACTTTCTCGGGTGTCATTTTCTGAACAACCTTGTAATAGGTTTTCGATGTCCATTCCTTTAAGAAGGACTCGCCTTCTCGTTTTTTTCTAACAGCGTAGATATCTTCGTATCCTTGTTCCCACCAATAGATCATTTCTTCCATAATTTCAGGTGGGTGCTGGAGATCTGCGTCTAAAATGACGATGCCATCCCCAGTCGCGTAGTCAAATCCAGCTAGCATAGCTGTTTCTTTCCCAAAGTTTCTTGATAAATCAACATACTTCATGCGTGGATCTTGTTTGTTCAGTTCTTTTAATAAATTCAACGTTTGATCGGTACTTCCATCGTTTACGAACAAAAATTCAAACGCATAGCGATCTAATTTTTCACTGACTTCATTGAGTCTTTCAATCAGCTGGGGAAGTACTTCTTCCTCATTATATGCTGGAATAATGACGGACAATGTTTTCATGTTGTTTCCTCGATTCTGTTTTACCGTTTTATTTATTCGTCAAATCCTCTTCCATATGATGGATTAAAAGGTTCGAATTGCTGATCATGCAAGGTTTTTGCAGCCGATGCTGCCCAGTTTGGATTTCTGAGTAGTGGTCTACCTAATGAGACTAAGTCCGCTTGACCGGATTCCAGTACATAGTTTGCTAAATCTGGATCGCCTAATTTACCTACTGTTGAAATCAGAAGATCTGAGTGTTCTTTGAAATGACGCGCATATTTTGTCTGATAACCAGGATAAATGGCTTCCGGTTTTCTAGGCAGCAGTCCGCCGGTCGATACATCAACAACATCCACTTCCAGTTCCTTTAACCATTGATTGATCTGGTCATATTCTTCAAGAGTTGTGCTATCTACATCGTAGTCTGTTGCAGAGAATCGTACCCAGATATTTCCAGTATAAACGCTCTTGGTTTGTTCTATAATTTCTTTTAGTATTCTGAATCGATTCTCAAGTGACTGAGCTCCATAAGCATCTGTTCGTTTATTTGTTAATGGAGACAGGAATTGATTGATGAGATAGCCGTGAGCTGCGTGGATCTGAATAGCGTCAAAGCCTGCTTTTTCAGCTCGTTTTGCGGCTGCTTTAAAATCAGAGATAACTTTTTCGATTCCAGTCTCACTTAGTGCATCCGGTGTTCGGTAAGCGTCACTGTATGCGAGTGCACTGGGTGCCACTGAGTTTGGTGCATTTTCTGCTTTTCTTCCGGCATGGGCAATTTGGATGCCGACTTTACTACCGAGTTCATGGATGGTGTTAACTAATTCTGTTAGTTTCACTGTTTGGTTTTCGTTATAGATCCCAAGGTCTTGATTTGTGATACGTCCTTCTTCTGAAACGGCCGCTGCTTCAAGGAAAATCAATCCGACCCCACCAATTGCACGGCTGGCATAATGCGCGTTATGAAAGTTGGTCAGTTCTCCGTCTTCTTTATGTACGGCATACATGCACATAGGTGCCATAACGATTCTATTTTTAAGGGTTAACTGATTTAATTGAATCGGTTCGAATAATTTAGCCATGTTTTACACTCCTATGTTAAAAAATTCAATCGTTATCTATTTTATCATGTTCACAATCAGAAGTGTTAGCATATCATCACGTCTTCATCAAATCATCATTTAACCTCAACGGGATATTTCTAGAGATAAAAAAAAGAAGACATTCCGAAAATAACGGATTGTCTTCTTTTTAAGTGATTAGGCTAACAAAGTTAAGCTGGTATTAAGTATTTCCTTAACCTTTTGGTTGATCTGATTTTGATCAAACTGTAATTTTCCTTGAGCCACTAGCATAGCTACCCCTAATATGCTTGGCCAAAGAATATTTAGAAATGGGAGAATATCTTTCTCATTATATTCTGAGTTCGTTTCTTTCAAGATTTTTTCAATCATTTCATAAGAATAGTTGTGAAGCTGAACGACTTCCAGCTCTCTATCCATATAAATTGCTGAAAAGAGTGTCGGTTCTTTTTTGGCAAGTAGTATATAATTTTTACAAACTTCTTCAAGTGAATCAGAAGTATGATGACTATTAAACACAGTTTCAGAAAGATACTGCTTTATATACTCTAATAAGCCTACTTTCAAGTCTTCCATATTTTTAAACTCTTTATATATCGGCTGCGTTGACGAGTTCATTTTAATCGCAATTTGTCTTGCTGTAAACTGACTAAAACCGCTCGATCGTAAGAGTTCCATAGAAGCATCCAATATGTTTTCTCTCAATATCGTTCTTTGTCTTGGCACCTTCTTTGACTCCCTCAAAAAAATTTTCTACCTTACTTAGTTATACAACCACATAAGTATAACATGATTAACATGTATTTAAAAGTTAATTTGTACTGCACTAAGCTAGTATACTAAAAAACAAAGGTTATTAAAACACTGTTTTTTCAAGCTTTTTATAACGTTTGTTATTAATAATTAGTTATTTCAATGTTATTATACTACCAATCACAAGTAGTTGATTAATAACAAAATTTTACAATTCGATGCTAAGTATCCCCTAATTTTTATGTAACAATGGTTATCATGACCCCTTTCTCGCGATAACGTCAATTGTGTGATATTATATTAAGTGAGCGTTTTGACATTTTAGGAGGAATCATAATGACCTTAGAAAATTTTGACAATTTATTGAAGAAATACGCTGACCTAATCGTGACGACTGGTGTTAACGTACAGAAAAGCCATACGGTTGTATTAAGTGTTGATGTTGACCAAGCACCACTTGCACGTTTGGTGACTGAAGCTGCTTATCAAAAAGGCGCTAAAGAAGTGATCGTTAAGTGGACGGATGATATCGTGAGTCGTTCAACTTTTGAACATGCTTCTCAAGAAGTCTTGACGGATATTCCGCAATATAAAGTTGATGAAAGTTTAGATCATATTGAAAAAGGCGCTAGTCGTATCAGCCTTCGTTCATCTGATCCAGATTCTTTACAAGGATTAGATAACTCTAAGATCGCTGCTTATCAAACGGCTGCTGGTCGTGCTTTATCTGCAATGAGAAAAGCGACTCAGTCTAACAAAGTCAGCTGGTTAGTCGCTGCGGCTGCTGGTGAAAAATGGGCAGCTAAAGTTTTCCCTGATTTAAATTCAACAGAAGAACAATTAGATGCTTTATGGGATGCCATTTTTAAGGCTGTCCACTTATATGACGAAAACCCAATTGCAACTTGGGAAGCTAAAGATAAAACGCTTGAAGCGAAAGCGGAAGAATTAAATAAAGAGCAATTCGTTGCTTTACACTATACAGGTCCTGGAACTGACTTAACGGTTGGATTGCCTGATGGTCACCTATGGGAAGGTGCTGGAAGCTTTAACGTTCGTGGCGAACGCTTCATGGCAAATATGCCGACTGAAGAAGTGTTCACTGCTCCCGATGCAAATCGTGTAGATGGCGTAGTTGTTTCGACTAAACCTTTAAGCTATGCAGGAAACATCATCGAAGGAATGGAATTCCACTTCAAAGATGGTAAAGTAACTAAAGTAACTGCTGAAAAAGGCGAAGATGTTATCCAACAACTTGTTGAAACAGACGAAGGATCTGCTCGTTTAGGTGAAGTTGCACTTGTTCCAGACGAGTCTCCGATCTCTCAATCTGGTTTAACATTCTTTAATACATTATTTGATGAGAATGCTTCAAATCACTTTGCTTTGGGTTCTGCTTACGCATTCAACCTTAAAGGCGGTACTGAAATGTCTGAAGAAGACTTAAAAGCTGCTGGTTTGAACCGTTCTGACGTCCATGTTGATTTCATGGTAGGTTCAAATGAAATGGATATCGATGGTATTCGTGAAGATGGTACGCGTGTCCCAGTATTCCGTAAAGGGACTTGGGCTTAAATTTCTAAGTTATTTAAATAAGGTGCTTCCCTTGGCGGGAAGCACCTTATTTTTTTAAGCCATCATGCCTCTCCTATTTCGGAGCTGGCTGACTTTTGCTCTTTCGTTCCCTCTCGTGAGCTAACTCTCCTTCGAGAGGGACTATCTCACTCTTTCATTCCCTCTCGTGACTTAACTCTCCTTCGAGAGGGACTATCTCACTCTTTCATTCCCTCTCGTGACCTCACTCTCCTTCGAGAGGGACTATCTCGCTCTTTCATTCCCTCTCGTCACCTCATTCTCATTCGAAAGGGACTATCTCGCTCTTTCATTCCCTCTCGTGAGCTGACTCTCCTTCGAGAGGGACTATCTCGCTCTTTCATTCCCTCTCGTCACCTCACTCTTCTTCGAGAGGGACTATTATGCTCTTTGCTGATCGGAGATCAGTTTCTGATGGTCTCTTCAGCCACCTATTTATATACGCCAATTATCGCTCGCTTAATACCATGATGCGTTCGCCGTTTTCTTCATCGATTCGTCCTGTGTCTTTGAAGTTGTAAGTTTCGTATAAGCGCTTGGCCGCTAGATTCTCTTCGTTGATGCTGAGCACAATATCTTTGACGGGCCAGTTTTGTCTGATAAAGGCTATCAGTTTTTCGAGAAACATTTTACCGTAGCCTTTGCCTTGGGATTGGGCGTCAATCATAAAGCGGTCGAGCCAAATGTATTGATGCTCCTTGTTATATGCACCGATCATTGCGAATCCGATGGGTAGATTTTCTGTATATAGTCCATAAGTCGTCCAGTTAAAGCGGGTTTCGTAGAGAGCTTCGAGCATGGACTCTGCGTTTGGGCTAATAAAGTCGGCTTGTTCTGGGGTCGCTTTGAGTTCGACGATTGCACGCCAGTTTTCTTCGGTGATTGTCCGGATAGTCAATTCTTCCATAGGGGCTACTCCTTTAAGGTCTTTTTTGAAAGGATAACACAAAAAAGGCACTACTTCAGAAATGCCTTTATTGTGTTTAAAATATCCAATTTTCAAGTGGTCCTATATCGTGTTGAGATAAGCTTATCTTCTGTTTCTTGACCGTTCAGCATTTTGTACAGTGTATTCATACTGACCGCTCCCCATTCTCTTTTAGAGTAAGAGACACTATTCATTTGGGGATCAAGGTAACGGCTGACCATTAAGTCATCAAAACCTGTGATGTTGATTTCGGTATCTTTAAAGCGGTCATTTTTCTTGAAGTAATTATAAGCGCCAATTCCCATCTCATCGTTTAAAGCAAGGATTTCAATCGGACTCTCATTTGTAGCTTCTCGAGCAATTTCGCGAGCAGCGATAAATCCAGACTCTTCTGTAAACCAACCTTTATAGATTCGAAATTTCTTACCAAGTTTGCTAATCTCTCGGGTTGCTGTTTCTAATCGTTCGCGGCTATCAAAGTTTCCTTTTGGACCATTAATGATATCAATCGTTTCAGATGGCGATGTTACTAGCGACTGAACTGCTTGTTTGATACCTTCTCTGTTATCTAATAACACGTGTCGGATATTTTTATGCTCGAGTTGTCTATCTAGCACAACAATAGAATGACCATCATTTGCATACTCAAGGAGTTGCTCATCTGGGTAGAATTGGTCTAAGACAATAATACCGTCAATCATGCCTTGCGGTAAAAATAGGCGCGACTTTTCTCCTGAACAGGCTATAATGTCAAAGCCAAGTTCTTTAGCCATATGTTGGATTCCGTCCAATAATTCACCGTAGAAACTCCCACTGTAACTGGACAAATGGACACCAATAATTCGTGTTTGTTTTCGACGCAGATTTTGTCCCGCACGGTTTGGGATATAGTTCATTTCCTTAGCGATTTTTAAAATACGTTGCTTAGTTTTTTCGCTGACCCTTGGACTATTATTCAATGCATAAGAGACGGTTGAAATAGAAACATTTGCTCTTTTTGCAATTTCCTTTATGCCCGTCATATTCCAACCTCCTTATTTATGTGAATGGTTACATTTCTTATTCAACTAGATTCTTTCTAAATGAACAGTCTATTCTATTATATACAATTCACTGTGTATACGCTTGTTTTATTAGAATATTATTTTCAATAAACTGGATAATATACATCTAGTTGGTTATCTTCTTTTGATAATGTTTTCTCCAGATCCGCTTGCTTGATTTCAACTCCCGCTTTTCTATAGGGATTTTTCAAATTCGTTTGCGGAATGTCTTGACCATTGACTTGCACATGAACTTGTTCAGTGTCTACGTAGTGATACTGAATCGTCATTGGATAACCGTTGTAGGTATAAGTGACTTTTAGTTCATCTTGTTCTTTTACCAATACGGGATCGAGTACTAAATTTTGTGTATGAATTCGAATA
Source organism: Marinilactibacillus sp. GCM10026970 (assembly GCF_042660675.1). Lineage (NCBI taxonomy): Bacteria > Bacillati > Bacillota > Bacilli > Lactobacillales > Carnobacteriaceae > Marinilactibacillus > Marinilactibacillus sp. GCM10026970. Next base: position 12,923 of record NZ_JBHSUL010000031.1, on the reverse strand, counting down.
CCTAAAGCACTTGAAATTAGTTGATTCATATAAATACCCGGTCCACTTGAATAAATTCTCCAGCCACCTTTTACTTTTACTTGGCCTTTTTTAACTAAATCAAAATTTTCTTGTGCTTCGTAGCGGTCGGAAAAATCTGCATCCGAACTACTAAAGTACGTATTACTTTGGCGCACTTCTGCGTTTTCAACTACTGATGAAATATTGATTGGGTTGATGGTTTCTAATCCCTTCCAAATTTCTTCCGCTTGACCAATTTTGGCCATTGCCTCAATGTAACGAATGTGCGCATGAACGTACATTAAGCCAATCTCACGTCCAAAATTCGCTGCTTGTTCTGCACGCTTGAATTGACGGCTGACACCACCTTGGTAGGTCGCCGGACGGTTCATCAGACGAACGCCATCTGGTGTATTTAAATGTTCTTGAATTAAAGCAAAATGCCTTTCTGCCTGATCTTTTGTGAACAACTCACTGATCATTCCGCGAATCATCGGCAATAAGCGATATTGAATCCCTGTCGTTGTGTCTTCCGGATGAATCATCTTAACGATTTCATCTTCCCTTGGCATATAAACAAAGCCAGGAACGACATCGTTTGATGAGATATAATCTTTGAAATCTTTTTCAATCTCAGCTGTTCGTTCATTCATGAGGACTGACCATTTTGGATCAACGGTTTCCAGTACTTCTGCAAATTTCTTTAGAGTCTGATACGTTAGTGCAATTGTCCAGCTACTCGCCATATTTTTCTTCAGACTCTGGTCATGTGGCTGCAAAGTATCGTCCCAATCACCATCGCCATAAGAAGACAAATGTGTATCCCATAAGAAATGAGATTGTATATAATCCAATTGTTTTTCTACATGGACTTTAATGGCATCGGTCGTTGTTGTATAAGCTTGTGTTGATTGATCAAAATAAGGTACGGATTCTTCTAATAAGCTGTAATCTCCTGTGATTTCCAAATAATCAGCCAGCATTTTAAGTGGCCACACAATTACGTCGCCGTGACTTTCATCAGCTTGCACTTCTACATAAGAATCAAACATGAACCATTGCGGCCAATTGCCGTCTTGAATATGCTGGTGACTGTAGACACGTTTGATGACTTCACGCGTACTATCGTATTGTTGCATCGCCATTAGGTACTCTGCTGGACCTTGAGAGACATCTCTGGTTCCCCAAGCGGCTCCGCCAAACTGTTCCAGCCCGTGAGGCACTAGATAATGAACGAGCATATTGTGCGTATACCAACGTGTCGTTATATTCATCTTCTCCGCTGTCGACTTCACAGCATCCGGTCCATTCATTGAAAAACCATTACTCAACTTATCAAAGAATGTAGAAAAGGCTGCTGTTTCTTTTTCAAAATCAAGCTCAGCTGTTTCAAAATTCTTACCATCAAGTGCTCCTGCCATTGTAAACGTAAACGTATCCGTTGCATCAACTTTAAAGTTTAGTAGCATGGCTGTGCCTTCTTCTACGCCAGATAAAAATACACTTTCATCGACAACCGTTGTGTCCGCGTTCAATACTTGAAATTTATAAGCGAGGTTCGGTAATTTTTTGTGTGCAGCTGTTTGCCCATCGAATGTCGCAATGACGCCATCTATTGTTTCTTCAATCCATACTGGTGTCTGATATTCTCGACTATTCATTGTCAATTGATTCGTAATCAGATATTCATAAGCTCTTCCACTTTGACTCGTAACCGTTAATTGAATCGTTGACTCGTCAGACGCTGCAAGATTCACGACGGTAAACGTTTCTGTTTCTGTCTGATAGACCCACTTCACATAATTGATTCCGATTTCCATCATTGAAGGCATCGTTAATAGTCGATATTGGCCCTCAAGCTTGACGTATACGCGCTGTCCGCTAGTTTTGAAAAAGTTAACGGCGTTTCGGGTATTAGACAAAGCTTTATTCATATCTGTATTCCCCATGACAAGCTGTGCATTAAAGACTCCATACATCCAAGCAGTCGTACTCATGATATTTTCGTCTGGAACGGTTTTGTTATGTGTAAACAGAATTTGACCATGTGGACGCTCTAACATGAGCTCTTTTTCTTTTAAGACCACGTGTGCTTGGTTTTCTGTAAAGAAAGAGACAATCCGTTCATCAATGACTTCATCCTGAACTCGTTTAGGATAGAGTTGTTTTAAATCCGCTTGTGAGATAGTTGTCGTTTGTAAAGGTTCCCCTACCATTGAATGTTTTGAGACAAGTTCACAAGGTATTAGTTTTTCAGGTGTTAAGTTTTGATAAGCCGCTTGAAGACGCTCTTGGTCTTCTACTTCTTTGACGGCTTCTGGATGATCCGCTTTAAATACATTGTAAAAAACAATAGTTGTCGTGTCAGATTCATCTAATTTGACTGAGCGAGATTTCAGCGTACTGAAGTCGAATTCATATTGACTTTTGTGGTTTTCTAGCGCTACTTTTTTCAGCGCTTCAGGCTGATTCGTCTCTTTATATGATTTCCCAAAGAACTGGAAGCCGTCTGTTAAAAACCCGTCAGTTCCTGTAAGACTCCCTTGTTGTAAGTAAGGAAATGTTCCAGATTGTGGCTGGTTTTGTCTGGAACTGATGACGAAACCTAGATCATTTTCACTGACCATATGATCGACATACTGAGCCACGTAAGCTTCATTCGCTTTAAGAGCGCCTTCTGCAGCTAAGCCTAAATCTTGACCGTAAACGATATCAACTCGTTCGTCAGATCCTTTAAGCGTGACTTCCCAGAACCAGATGGTTTCTTCTGCTAAGCTGAATCGCACAGAATATTCTATATCCGCTACTGATCCTGTCCAGCTGACTTGTTTTTCTCCTACTGAAAATCGGCTTTTTGACTGTATTCCAAGTAGCGGTACCGCTTGTATGACCGCACCGGTTTCATCGAATCTTCTAAGATACAAATTATTTAAAGACCCATCAATCATATTTCCTTCGATCTGATTAATCATAATATTCTCGTGACTCATCTTGTATAGGTCACCTGACTGTAAAAATGTTACAGTGGTCTGACCATTTTCTAGTGTATGCATATGCTTTTGTGCCTGTACGATTGCCTTCATTTTACTACCCCTCAACTCTTTAACAATTTGATTTCTTCTTGTTTTTAATTACTCGACTATTTTTCTAACTCAAACGATGCACTGAGTGCAACCGTACTATCTGTACCGATACCGATTAAGAAAGTTCCCGCATCACTGCTGACTGAATGGTCTGCATGTGTGTAACGAAGCTGTTTTTCTGTGATCTCAAAAGTAACGGTTCTTGATTCACCTGGCGTACATTCAATTTGTTTGAAATCAATCAATTCTTTGACTGGACGCACCACTTCGCCAACTTTATCGCGAATATAGACTTGAACGGTTTCTAATCCTTTAACGTCACCTGTATTTCTAACGTCTACAGAAACTTGCAACACATCGTCTTCAGATATTTTCTGACTCGATAACGTCAAGTTTGCATACTCAAAGGTTGTATATGAGCGTCCGAAACCGAAAGGATACAAAGCTGTGTTTTCAGCATCCAGATACCTCGATAGATATTTCTCGCTTCTTTTTTCTTCTGTCATTGGTCTACCAGTGCTGTCTTCGTTGTACGTTAGTGGAATCTGTCCAACAGATCTAGGAAATGACATGGGTAATTTACCTGAAGGATTCACGTTTCCAAATAACACATTTGTAATGGCTTCCGCACCCATCGTTCCTGGGAACCAAGCTTCAACAAGGCCATCTACCAAAGGGATCACTTCCGATAAATCCAACGGGCGACCGTTGATTAAGACGGCTACAACTTGTTTATTCAGTTTTTTTAGTTCTTTCAATAACGTTAACTGGTTCTCTGGCAAAGTGATATTTGTGCGACTGGCTGCTTCGCCACTCATCTCTGAACTTTCTCCAATCGCAACCACCACTGTATCTGCCGTACGAATGTCCTCCATGAAAAAGCTATTCTGTCCTTCTAAAAATGTTCGGTCATCGACTACGCTAAACGAATCATTATTGGCAATTTTTGCCATTGCTTCTGCCAGTGTCGCTGTCTGTTCTCTGTCACCCTTCCAAGACCATGCACCTAAAAGGTCAGTAGATTGACTGAGCGGACCTGTTAAAACAAGCTTCGTATCTTTTTTTAGTGGTAACACGCCATTGTTTTCCAGTAAAACAATCGATTGTTCTGCGACCGTTAAAGCAACTTGCTTGTTTTCGTTTGAAAAGACTGTTTCTTTTTCGGCTGCTTCATCAGCACCACGGTAGGGCTGTTCGAATAAGCCTAAGTCATTTTTTAGTTTCAAGATATTCCAGACCGATTCATCCAGAAGTATTTTCAGTGTTTCGTCTTGATTCACTAAGTCTACTAGATGTTCACTATAGGCTGCCGACATCATTTCGATATCCACACCCGCTGTCAAAGCTTGTTTTGCAGCAGCTTTGTTGTCTTCTGCGACGCCATGCGGAACGAGTTCGCCGATTGCACCCCAGTCAGAAATCAGTACGCCATTAAAGTCCATTTCATCACGCAGGATATCTCGCATCAAACGTGTGTTTCCGGTTGCCGGGATATTGTCGATAGTATTGAATGCGGTCATCACTAGTTTTGCTCCCGCATCAATACCTTCTTGATAAGCTGGCAAGTAGTGCTCTCTTAAGGTATTTTCGTTCAAATCTACTGAATTATAATCTCTACCGCCACGTGGCGCACCATATCCAGCAAAATGCTTCACACAAGCTGCGAGTTTCGTTAAGTCTTCTTTCAAGTTCTCGCCTTGATAGCCTTCCACAAATGCTCTGGCATAACGTTTATTGAGTAACTTATCCTCACCAGTCGCTTCCATGACTCTTCCCCATCTAGGGTCTCTGACAAGATCGACCATTGGTGAAAAGGTTACGTGAAGTCCTTGTATCGCCGCTTCTTTGGCTGAAATTTCCGCAGTTTGTTTGATCAAATCAGGATTCCATGTCGCGCCGAGTCCCAATGGGATTGGAAAAATAGTATGGTCTCCATGAATAATATCTGCCATAAATAGTAAAGGGATATTTAAACGACTTTCTTCTATATATCTTTTCTGTAGTTCAATTGTTTCTTTGGCACCTGAGATACCAAGAACAGAACCAACTTGGTACTTCTTCTCTTCGGTCATTGCCATATCGTTCATTGGACCTGTGATATCTTCTGATTGATCGGAGAAAAAATCAGCAGACAATTGAATCGTCTGTCCAACTTTCTCTTCAATGGTCATCTCATCTAGTAATGCTTTTAATGCATCGATTTTCATAAGTAACTCCTTTGTCTGCGCTTATTTTCCACCGGAAATATTGAAACCAGTAAGAATGTATTTCTGGAAAATGATAAAGATGATCAGAATTGGTACGACCATAAAGGCAGCCCCTGCCATCTGTAGAGCATAATTTGTACCATGTTGTCCTTGTAATAACTGCAGACCAACCGATAAGGTGTAGAATCTTTGGTCATTTGCGATAATCAATGGCCACAAGAATGAGTTCCAACCACCGATAAAGGTCAGGATTCCTTGTACTGCAATAATTGGTTTAGATAAAGGCAACGCGACTCTGAAAAAAACGTAGAAGTCACTTGCGCCATCTAACCTTGCCGCTTCAAAAAATTCTTCTGAAATACTTGAGAAAAATTGTCTGAACAAGAAAATTCCGAAAGCACCTGTAAGACCAGGTAGTACGATACCTAGATACGTATTCGTCAAGCCTAATTGATTCAATAACAGATAGACCGGAATCATCGTAACTTGTCCTGGAATCATCATCGTTGCGAGAACAAGAACAAACAGAAAGTTTTTAAATTTAAAGTCATAATGTGCAAATGCAAAGCCTGCCATTGCATTGAGCAATAATCCAACAAATCCTAGAACTGTAATAATCACGGTATTGAGTAGATATACATCAAAATTTAGCCGTTGAAAGAGTTCTCTAAAATTATCTAGTGTCCATTCGCTTGGCAAAAGATTGGGTTGCGCAGCTACGATTTCTGGGTTCGTTTTGAATGCTGAAAGAATCATCCATACAAATGGAATGACCGTAATCAATCCCCATAGTCCTAATACAACTCCAATAGTCATTTTTAGTTTTTTATCTATATTAATCATATCAACTTATCCCCTTCTTAATCCGCTCGTCTTTGTAATCTGAGTTGAACGAGTGTTGCGCAGATAATGACGACAAACAAAAGTAATGACCCAGCAGCAGCATATCCAAATTGATTATTCTGGAAACCATTGCGATAGATGAAGAGCGCCACACTTGTCGTGCTATTAAGCGGTCCACCTTCAGTCATGACGAATGGTTCTTCAAAGAATTGCAACCAGCCGATAATTGTAGTAATTGTTACAAAAGAAGTTGAGAATTTTAATTGTGGTACTGTAATAAATCGAATCTGTTCCCATTTTGTCGCACCGTCTAGTTCGGCCGCTTCATACATTGTGCGCGGAATATTTTGAAGTGCTGCTGAGAAGATCAACATATTGATCCCAATACTTCTCCAAACAGCCAAAATCACCAGTGAAATTTTGGAAACGCTCGTGTCCGTTAACCATCCGATTGGACCGATACCAACCATGCCGATCACGCGGTTAATCAAACCGATACTTTGACTTGGATTAAATAAGAAAGCCCAGACGATCGCGACCGCAACAATATTGGTGATCGAAGGTGAGTAGAACACCACACGCATAAATGAGAAATAACGACTTCTCCCCATATTGATCAATATCGCAATCGTTAGTGAAAAGAGAATGACGAGTGGTACACCGAATACTACATAAAATAAAGTATTTGTAATTGACTTCATGAACACACTATCTTGTAAGATGTTTTGATAATTTTGAAGTCCCGTGAAGTTGATTCGTGAGTAGTCTGCTAGTCCTGCCAAACTCATATCCGTAAAACTGATGACCAGCGCTAAAATGATTGGGAAGATAGAAAATGTTAGCAGTAACCCGATCGCTGGTGCAATGAAGAAATAAGGTGCTTTTTTACTTTTCATGAAAAGGTTCCTCTCTAAAATCAAAATTCAGAGAATGAATAAAATGATTTCACTCTCTGAATTTTTGAATTTTTTAGTCGATCATTGTTTGAACTTCTTGATTCAAGCTATCCAGTGTTTCTTGAACGTCTGCACCACCAACGATGATTTGTTCGAAGCTACTGATATACGCTTGAGATACTCTGTCCCACTCTTCAATTACCGGCATATGTTCTGAATTTTCAAGCTGTTCACCGAATACAGCTACGTTTTCATCTTGGAAAGGTTCTTCATCCCATGTTGCCATTCTTGCAGGAAGAGAACTTGAATTTTCATAATACGTCAGCATACTATCTGTGCTAGTTAGGTGCTCAATTAACTGAACCGCTTCTTCAGGGTTATCAGAATTGTTCCAGACCGCTAGGTTCGCGCCCCCTGTATTTGATACGTTACTAACGGGTCCTTCAGGTAAGGTTCTGACTGCCCATTTTCCTTCAATATCCGTTGTTTGATCTTGGATTGCTGTAATCATCCACGGTCCACTAATAAACATTGGATTAATTCCTTCTCCACCAAAGCTTTGAGAAATCTCAATGCCTAAATCTTGACTAGGTGAAGCCCCTGATTCTATAAAGCCATTTAAATATTCAATTGCTTCGACAAATTGAGGTTCATTCATTACAGCATTTCCTTCGTCATCAATGATTGGTGAACCATTTTGTTTTGCGAACATTGGTCCAAAAGTCTGCTCATTGATTGGGATTGAGAAACCATAATAGTTGTCTCCACGTTCAGACAATTTTATTGCAGCATCAGAAAGTTCGTCCCAAGTTGCTGGACCTTCCGGATATCCAACTTCTTCCAATAAATCCGTTCTATAGTAAAGCGCTCTTGTTTCAGTGTACCAAGGGACCGCATAATAATTATCGTCAAATACAGTTGTCTCTACATTTCCTTCAAAGAAATTATCCGGACTGATTTCGTCACTGCCTTCAACGTATTCTGTGATATCCATCAATGCACCAGCGTCTACAAATTCTGCCATATAAGTGGAGCCCATTTGAACGACATCGGGACCTTCACCTGAAGCAACAGCTGTCAGTAATCGGTCATGAACAGCTGACCAAGGAATACTTTGTGCATTGACTGCGATTCCTGTTTCCTCTGTGAATGAATCAAAAAGCGGTTGGGTGACTTCATCGCCATCTCCCATTACCCACACTGATAATGTATCAGCAGAACCATCTGAACCTGCGTCACCATTTCCACTATTACCACAAGCAGCCAATAAACTCATCGCGACCAAAGAAGTTGTACCTAAAATCATTTTGTTCCATTTCATCATTTTTTCCTCCTAATTTTAGTTGTTTGATTATTATTTATTAATAGAAATTGTCGAAACGTTTCGACTTTTAAATAAAATTTATGTTTTCATTAACCAGTCTATTGCTAAAATAATATGCTTGTTCCAAAAATTCCAATTGTGATCGCCTGTATCTTCGATATAATCATGTTTGATATTAAGGCGCTTGAGTTCATTGTGGAAAGCTACATTATCTTCATATAAAAAGTCACTTGTTCCACAAGCCATGTAAATATTGGGTAATGACATTGACTGTTTAGCCAATTCATATAAATCTATATTATCCGGTATATCCTGAATATCTTGGCTCCCAATGAGCACCTTCATGATTCGTTCAGGATAACGATCTTCTTCAAATTCAGATGTTTTCGTTATAATCCTGCTTGATAAGGCGGCGATTTTTCCAAATGTTTCACTATAGTAAAGACCATTTCTTAAAGCTCCATAACCACCCATTGATAATCCAGCAATCCATGTCTCTTCTCTTTTACAAGATAAAGGAAACAGACTTCTTGATTCTTCAATTAGCTCTTCACCGACAAACTGACCATAATTCATTCCATTTGGATGATCTACATAATAGCTATTCTCTCCTGATGGTAAAATGATGGCAATATTATATGACTCTGCTAGTTGTTCAACTTGTCCTGCGTAGAACCAATCCTTTCGGTCTCCGCTATATCCATGAAATAAATAAAGGGTTTTAAACGTTCTCATTTCTCTATTCATTTTCGGAATGATAGCTGAATACGTCACTTTTCTATCTAGACTTTTTGAAAAGAACGTAGCATCGACAGTAGTCATTTATCATTTCCACTTCCTTTCGAAACGTTTCGATAAATGAATTATATAGAATACTAATTTGTTTTGCAAGCCTTTTCTTTTAATCTGATCTATATAAAAAATCCGCAACTGATTCATTGCGGATTTTTGAGCTAGTTTCTTTTAGATTTCAATCATCCATTCAATCACTTGTTCGATATAGTGATCCCAGAAATCCCAGGAATGCTCCCCGGACGACTCTTTGTAAATATGATCGATTTTTTGTTCACTTAAATAATTGTGCAGACTTAAACTATCCTTATAAATAAAGTCTTCTGTACCGCAGGCAATGAATAGTTCCGGTATGGATTCTTTTTTTACCAGAGAATAGATATCTTTGTCTTTATCCATATCCTTGTATGTATCTGAACCTATAATATATTTTATAGCTTGATTCATTCGGTTATCCTCTGACAGATCATGTTCTTTTTCTTGTGATTGAAGCACTCTACTAGAAAGCGCAGCTATTTTCGAAAAAGTTTCATTGTAATACAAGCCATTTCTCAATGCACCGTAACCACCCATTGATAATCCGGCAATCCATGTAGATTCGAAATCTTGAGATAAGTTGAACATTTTTCTAGTAATCTGAACAAGTTCTTCACCGATATACTGTCCATAGTAACTACCGTTTCTAAGATCAACGTAAAAACTATTCTCTCCAGATGGCATGATAACCGCAATATTATGTTTCGTTGCTAATTCAACAATTCTTGTATTGTTAATCCAGGCATCAGATGCATCATTCCACCCGTGAAGTAAATAAAGAGTTTTAAATGGTTCTACTGTTTCATCCTTTTTTACTTCTGATGGTAAAATTGCTGCGAATGGTACTTTTCGCATCAATCTTTCAGATTGTATCGTTCCATAAATAACTGCCAATTCTTTTCCTCCTAAATAAAGACTCTTTCAGTATATATATTAAGCGTTTCCATTTCAAATAGCAACTACCTATCATTAAATAGAGTTTAAAAAAGAACCACCTTTTAAATAAGTGGTTCTCTGTCAGATTCATTTAGTTTTGGTCTATTTGTTCTCCATTTAAAATCAGTTTGTAAGTTAACTCAGCTTTAAGTGAATTCGCTACAGAGCAGTATTTTTCGTCGCTTAATTTAATGGCGCGCCAAACTCTATTGGCTGGGACATCCCCATCAACATGTATCGTGATAGTAATTTTGGTAAAGTATTTTGGTGGTTCTTCATTTCTTTCTCCATCTGTTTCAATTTCAATACGTTCTAATTTTTCTTGATAAGGTTTAAGAATCATATACATGTCAATTCCCATACAACCTGCCAAGCCACCTAGAATAGCTTCCATTGGAGATACGCCTGAACCTTCTCCGCCAGCAGATTCTCCAGCATCCATTTTCAGTTCTTTTCCAGTATGATTATTCATTGTAAAAGCTAGATTACCTTCCCATTTCGTTGAAACCTTCATAAATACCCTCCGTCTCTTGAATCTATTTCCATAATAAATCACATTCACTTACTTTTCCATAGTGAAGTACTCTAATTATTCTAGATCTAAACTTTCTTCCAAGTCATCTGGATAAACGATTGTGCTGAACACTTCCCCCGTAGCTTCGTCTTGAATTTCAAATGTCGATGTTATACTTTCTGGATCTTTCCCTTCAAACACTTGATAGTAAAGCGCTGATATCGCCAATCCAAAAATACCAAAGCCATCAAACCCTGCTTCATATGCTTCTCTGTCAACAATAATAGAAAATTCACTGAAATCGTTATTGAACTCTATATCTTTAAAAGATTGAAAATTTTCATCGGTCTTTAACTCTTCTACTGAATCAGTGATGGTCTGCTTCAATTCATCCAACAAGTCTTGATGTTGAGATCTAGACATCTTTATTGTAACCGATCCATCCTCATTCTCAGTGATGTTCGCTTCTTCCAAAGCGAGTTCATCTGGTTCAAAAGTCTCTGATAATTCTGCCGGTAGTGTCAGCTCTGTACTGAAGAGGCCCTTGTCTACTTCGATACTTCCTTCATCGTCACTATCTTCTTCAACTTCTGTCTCAGTCGCTTGATCTTCAGTAGTTGTTTCTACTTCTGTTTCTTGTGCAGATTGTTCTACTTGTTCTGTTTCATCGGCCTCATCTGTTCCGCATCCTACTAGTAATACTGTCAGAGCTGAAGCACTCAATAACCGTTTCATCAATGTCATCTAATCATCCTTTTTTCTTTTATTATAGCAGAAAGCCCTTTTTCTTATGATAATTTCGCAAGAAAAACAGCTTTGTCTTTTAAGCAAACTTGTATCAACCAAACTTCCATAGTACAATAAGTTAGTTCATTTCATTTAGACTCTATAGCTCAGTAGGATAGAGCAAGTGCCTCCTAAGCACTAGGTCGTGGGTTCGATTCCCTCTAGGGTCATATAATTAATTGTCTTTGTTTTTCGTTTTCCATCTAAATTCGATGAATTTGGACATGATCATTATTCTAATACTAGATAGAACAACCATCAAAACGATCCAAAACCTTAGCCAAATAGGATTCCAGTCAAAAACAGATGTCATTCCCACTGAAAGAACAACAAGAAACAAGTATGCTCCATAAATAAAATAAAAACGACCTTCCCACTTTTGATAGTTTTCTCTATCCTTAATTTTCCCAAGCGGTGTCATGCTACCATTTGGTCTTGTACCTTTTGGATCATCTTTATACTGGTAACCTATCCAAAATAGTATGGCTGCGGCTAATAGTAGAAATACACTTAGTAGTATCAACATATGTTCTCCTTTATACATTTTAATCAGTTTAACAATAATTTTCCGATGGCTCAAATTCGCTTTTTAAAATTGGAAAAGAAACATCCAAGTTCTGTTTATGTAGTTTCACAAGAAGTTGCATATGATATCTAATTACATGGCGACTATTTAATAATTCCAGGCTTATAAAATAAAAAATCCTATCTCAGTTAATTGGTTCTATGTCAATTAGCGTTGGTGAAGAATAAAGCTAGAAAGTAATCGTACTTGGAAGAGAACAGATAGTTAGCTTATGCTGCTATGTGTTCTCTTTCTTTTTCGATCATTTTGAGTTTGTTTCTGATTGGTTTTAAATTGAAGTGCAAGATAATACGATTTTTATAGTGAATAAAGTTCCTGTAGCCATAGGCTACCCGGTTTAAGACTTTGATTTTGTTATTGATTCCCTCTATCTTTCCATTGTTATAAGGATAGTAGAAGGTGTTTTGAATATAAGGGAAATGAGCTCTCAACGTTTTTAAACTGGTTTTCATATATCCAGATAATTCAGGGGAAGCTGGTTGGTCTAAAGTAGCTCTTAATTGCTTTGAGTCATTTTCTTCAACGGACTTAAGGACAGCTTGATAAACTCCATACGTTGATTTTAGTTCTGGATCATAGGCCAACATCTCTGAAACAATCGCTGCTTCTAAACGTTGTCCAAACAGTGGAAAGTATTGATAAGTAGTATAAGATAATTCTGTCTCTTTCTTTAGTAGTTTCTTCCAGAACCGTTTTAATCGTCTATATTTCTTTTGATCTTCTCCGTTAGAGGTTCGAAGTCGATTCATGACTTTTACGCGCGTCTTGTTCATTGACCGGTTCACGAGCTGAACGATATGAAATCGATCAATAATAATATCAGCGTTTGGAAATAGCTCTGGAAGGAAACTGACGTAACTCGCATTCATGTCTGTCGTGATGGTCTTGACCAGGTTTCTTTGTTTCTGACTGTATCGAGA